>CANSTU010000010.1 GCA_947650005.1 uncultured Lachnospiraceae bacterium | reverse complement strand
ATGGAGATGAGACCTGCTTCCCTGGAGGGCCTTTGCCCGACTGGGAAGCGTCCAGGGCTCAGCGGAGTGTCCGGCGCGATGGCATTCAAAAACATGGCATGGCTGCAGCGCCTCTTCCTGGGACGCCCCTCTCCTGGCGGTATCTTGGCAGGCGGAGGAAAAGCAATGAAACAGCAATGGTTCTGGATCGTCTGAGGCGTTGCGCAAAACGCCTCAATTTTTGAAAAGGCAATGCAAAAGCATTGCCTTTTTGTGGGTGAACACTTATAATGTGAATCAGGCGGATTTTGGCGGACAGGCAGTCAGCCGGAATCGGGTAAAGCAAGCGCATGAGACGGAAACGGAGAGGTTTTAGCGAATGAGAGTGATTGCAGGCAAGGCCAGGAGCCTTCCCTTAAGGTGTCCGGAGGGGCTGGATACCCGGCCCACCACAGACCGAATAAAGGAGACGTTGTTCAATATTCTGCAGCCCTATCTTCCAGGCAGCGTATTTCTCGATCTTTGCAGCGGAAGCGGAGGGATCGGGATCGAAGCGATCAGCCGCGGGGCGAAAAGGGCTTATTTTGTGGAGAATGCGCCTAAAGCTGTAAAATGTATTCAGGAAAATCTGAATTTTACGAAGTTTGCGGATCAGGCAGTTTTGCTCAAGCAGGACGTGGTTTCGGCCCTGTACGGGATTCATGAAAAGGAGGCGGATGTGATTTTCATGGATCCGCCCTACCAATCGCAGCTGATGGAACCGGTTCTGGATGCGCTGTCCCAGGCGCCTTATGTGACGCAGGAAACCCTGGTCGTGCTGGAAGCGGAATTGAGGAAGGACTTTTCTTTTGCCGGGGATTATGGGTTTGAAGTGGTGAGGGAAAAACGGTATAAGACGAATAAGCATGTGTTCCTGAAAAAGTGCGAATAAAACCCATTCCCCAAAGCGGTTTTGCGCAGGTGTTTATCCGCAGGGGAAGCGGTAAGGCTGCCTGAAGGCGGCAGAATGCGAGGAGAGATGAAAGCAGCGATCTATCCGGGAAGTTTTGACCCGGTTACCTTCGGGCATTTGGATATCATCAAAAGGGCTTCGTCGATTTTTGACGAATTGACGGTCAGTGTGTTGAATAATACGCACAAGACTTCATTGTTTTCAGTGGAGGAGCGTGTTAAAATATTGGAAGAAGCCACGAAGGACATGCCAAATGTGAAGGTGGATTTTTTTTCGGGGCTCTTGATCGATTATGCCAAGGAGAAGGACGTGCATGTGGCGATCAGAGGATTGCGGGCCATTACGGATTTTGAGTATGAACTTCAGATTGCACAGACCAACAGTAAACTTTCCGGTGGGGAGCTGGATACCATGTTTCTGACCACAAGGTTGGAGTATGCTTATCTGAGTTCCTCCGGCGTGAAGGAAATCGCGGAATTCCACGGGGATATCTCCCAGTGCGTTCCCGATTTTGTGGCAAAGTTGATGTATGAAAAGTTTGGCCATGCTTAGGATTCGTCGTGTATGCAAAATCGCCTGCGTGGATTTCGTATTGCGCAAGCTGAAAAGAGCACGGTATAGATAGTTAATCTGTAAAATGGCCTGACAGCTATTTTCAACCGGTAATTGTGCCGCCGGCCGCCGGAACGGCAGAAGGGAGAACGGAATTGAGCAGCAGGATTGAGCAATTGATCGATGAAATTGAAGAATACATAGACGGCTGTAAATACCAACCGCTTTCCAATAGCAAGATTATCGTAAATAAGGAAGAGTTTGAAGAATTGCTGCGGGAGTTGCGGATGCGGACGCCCGAAGAGATCAAACGTTATCAGAAGATCATCAATAACAAAGAAGCGATCTTAAATGATGCCAGAGAAAAGGCAGAAGCCCTGTTGAACGAGGCGACTGCGCATACCAATGAGCTGATCAACGAGCATGAGATCATGCAGCAGGCCTATGCTCAGGCCAATGAAGTGGTGAAGATGGCCACCCAGCAGGCTCAGGAAATCCTGGACAATGCGACTATAGAGGCGAATAATGTGAAAGCCTCTGCCATCCAGTATACGGATGATATCCTGGCCAATCTGGAGGGTATCATTGAACACGGTATGGGGATCGTCAATGATCACTACGGAAAATTTCTGGACGAGCTGGCAGGCTGCCTGAAGGTGGTGCAGTCGAACCGTCTGGAGCTGCGTCCAGACGAACTGGAGGAGGTGGCTTCCACGCCGGAAACGACGCCCCCTGTTCCCATGAAAGAAGGAGAAAAGGATAAGCCAAAAGGCGGAGAAGAAATAAGCCTGGATATTCTGTAGAAGCGGAAGGAACGCGGCATCAGAAATTTGAAATAGATTGGGTTATTGAATGAATAGAAAGATCGGATTTGGCCTGGCGCTCTTTGTGTTGTGCGGCGTATTTGCCACCTGGCAGCCAGTTGTTGAAGTTTCCGCCAAGGAACCGGTGGTGGTGGTCATCGATCCGGGGCATGGAGGCGCGGCAGAACCAGGGGCGAAGGCTTTCGGCGGATATGTGGAGAAAGATCTGACCTTACAGACGGCGTTGGCTATGAAGCAGACCCTGGAAAAATTTGAAGGAGTAACGGTGTACTTAACGCGTTCGCAGGATGAGGTATTGTCCTCGGAACAGAGAGTGGCAATTGCCGACGATTCTCGGGCGGATTTTCTGTTTTCCCTCCATTACAATGCCATCGAGACGCACCATCTGTACGGTTCCGAGGTGTGGACGTCTGCTTTCGGAGAATATTATGCCGCAGGCCAGACCTTCGGAAGGCTGCAGCTGGCGGAGATGGCTGGCAAGGGCCAATTGATTCGGGGGACAAAGGTCCACATGAGCGAACAGGGCAGCGATTATTATAGTCTCATCAGGGGAGCCAGAAATGAGCGGATTCCCTGCGTAATTATCGAACATTGTTTCATTGATAACGCCATCGACAGGCAGTTGATCGATTCGCCGCAGAAGGTGAGTGCCCTCGGGATCAGCGATGCCCTTGCGGTGGCGAAATATTTTCATTTGAAATCGCCTTCTTTGGGATTGGATTATTCCGATTATACTTATGTGGAGGTGGAAGCCCCAGAGGAGGGGATATTTTTTCCAGACTGTACGCCGCCCGAAAAGGTGCAGCTTCAAATCGTGAACGCGGATCGCCAGACAGGGCAGGTGGATATCCGGCTTTCCGCCGAGGACGCCGAGTCTGGGATTCTCTATTATAGTTATAGCTTGGACGGCGGCCGGAGCTGGTCGGCTCTCGTTCCCTGGAGCGTTCCGGGAAAGGAAATGGATTTTTCCGTCTGCGTGCCGGCCGATAGCTGGCCGTTGATCTGCTGCCGTGCGTATAATGGGTACGATGGATGGACGCAGAGCAATGCGCAGGCTCCCTGGATTCTCTCAGTGGAGGAGCGGTCCTCGCCTTAAGCGTCACATGAGGCTTTTAGTGGGCGCGCCCTTCGAGAGCTTAGTACCGTTGCGTTTTGGGCTGAGCGAGAGCGGCTCCCCGATGTAACAGCAGGCAGCTGGCTTCGGGGAGGGGCAAGACCTTCATGCCATTCATGCGTTTGTTATGGGCCATCTCTGCCACGGCCTGCTTTAAGGCAGGAGGCGGGGCAGAGAGGAGTAATAGAGAAAGGCCAGCAGAGTCTGGATCCATTTATGGAATACGTATTGATTCAGAGACAAGCCGGTATCGCTGATCATGCTGTACGTCTGGGCGATACAGGATAATCCCCCGAAGGGGAGCAGGACGAAGGCCCAGAAAGCATCTGTGGCCGGAAGGCGGGACAAGCCGCTGGTGATTTCCAGCAGACAGGCACACAATGCCCTGGAGAGGGAAGCGCTTCGGGGGAGAAGCAGTTCGGGAATTAGGTTCATGAGGTTAAACAGAATCATATAGCCTCCCAGGGAAGCGATGGCAATGAGCGAGGATAGGATGGAATCCTGCGTATGGGCCAGCAGGGAAGGCTTCGAAAGGGCTTCTATGGATGCGGCATGGATGTGGGATGCCGCATTTCTTTTTCTGAGACGGCCCACAGCGGATGGGAGAGTCTGGACGGCGGAAGCTTTTCCACCAAAGGGCAGACGAAAACGGCCGGCCAGTTTGTCTGGCGTTTTTCCGGCCAAAGGGATATCCCGGTAGAAGGTATGGCGCAGGAACAGCCCGTAGAGCAGTGGAAGCAGGTACATGCCGGCCAAGTAGGGCAGCGGGGTTGGGACAGGAAACAGATGCAGGACGAATCCTGTGAAATAGATGGGGCCGATATTGTTGCAGAAGGCCAGTAGAAGAGAAGCTTCCCGGCGGGTAATCCGTCCGTGGCGCAGGCTTTCCGCGGTGACTCTGGCGCCCATGGGGAAACCGCATAGAAATCCGACGACAAGTACATAGAGGCAGGCGTCAGACAGGCCGAACAAAGGACGCAGGATGGGGGAAAACAGCCGGGCAAAGCTGTCGGAAAGGTTCATGCGGATCAGGATTCCGGAGAGGATCATGAAGGGCAGAAGGGTGGGGATCATTTTCTGGAACCACAGATTCAGCCCGTTGAGGGACAGCTCAAGGGCCATTTCGCTTTCCAGTAGCATGGCCGTGGTTAAGAAGGTGAACAGGGCGAGCAGGGCGGCCTTTTGCAGGGTTTTGAACAGGTTGCGCATAGGGGCCTCCTTGATTTTTATTTAACCTGACAAAAGAAACAGGATACTATATGCTATGACCGGGAGGATGCGATGATTCGTCTGGATAAATTTCTGTGTGATATGAAAGCGGGAAGCCGCAGTGAGGTGAAGGCGCTGATCAAAAACGGCGCGGTGAGCGTGAACGGAAGCTTGGAGAGAAGCCCTGACCGCAAGTTGGATGAAAACAGGGATCAGGTCTGTTTAAAAGGCAGCCCGGTAGGATATCAGAAATATGTCTATCTGCTTTTCCATAAACCCGGCGGGCTGGTCTCGGCCACCAGGGATAGGAAAGAAAAGACGGTTCTGGACTGGATCCGGGAAAGGGACAACGCAAATCCCCTTCTCCGGCGGGACCTGTTTCCGGTGGGACGTCTGGACAAGGATACGGAAGGGCTGCTGCTTTTAACCGATGACGGTGAACTGGCCCATAGGCTCACTTCGCCAGCAGGACATGTACCGAAGACCTACTATGTGGAGGTGGACGGCGTCCTGACGCAGGAACAGCAAAAGGCGCTTGAGGAAGGGGTGGATATCGGAGAAGAACGCCCCACCAGGCCGGCCCGGGTCACTGCTGCCGATGGGAGAGAAGCCTTTCATTCACCGGATGCGGCATCGGCCTGGAATCTGACCATTACGGAGGGAAGATTCCATCAGGTCAAGCGGATGATGCAGGCGGTGGGCATGCGGGTGGTCTACCTAAAGCGGGTGGGCATGGGAACACTGACCCTGGATCCACATTTGGCGTCCGGACAGATTCGGGAATTGACGCAGGAAGAAACGGATCGATTAAGGAAGCTTTAGAGCCATTGACTTTCAGAGGCATTGAGCGACTTTCGATTTGGGAATGCCGCGTATGGGCGGCGGAATGAGAGGAAAAATGCTGGAAGGAATCAAGGCAGTGATATTCGATCTGGACGGATCCCTGGTGGACTCCATGTGGGTGTGGCCGGAAATTGATGTGGAATATCTGGGCAGGTTCGGGATTTCCCTGTCGGAAAGGCTGCAGGGAGAGATCGATGGGATGAGCTTTTCAGAGACGGCGGCCTATTTTAAAGATCGGTTCAAAATCCCGGATTCCGTGGAAAAAATCAAGACAGAGTGGAACCGGATGGCCTGGGATAAATATGAGAAGGAAGTCCCTCTAAAAGAGGGCGTGGCAGGCTTTCTGGAAGAATGTCAAAGACGGGGGATCCTCCTGGGTATTGCCACCAGCAATTCCAGGGAGCTTGTGGAGAACACCGTCCGATCACACGGTCTGTCCGGCGTTTTTTCCTGTATTCTGACAGGGTGCGAAGTGGGACGGGGAAAACCCGCGCCGGACATTTACCTGGAAGTGGCAAAACGATTGGGCGTTGAGCCCGCCTCCTGTCTGGTATTCGAAGATGTCATTCCTGGGATCCAGGCGGGAAAAGCGGCCGGAATGAAGGTGTGTGCGGTGGAGGATGATTATTCTGCAAATCAGCGGGAGGAAAAGCGGGCGCTGGCGGATTATTATATCTGCGATTTCACGCCGGCTTCCATCGGCTCATTTTAGCGGATTTACAGGGAGCAGGGGTAAAAGAAAGGGCGCATTCAACTACCCTGATTTAAATGCGTGCGAAAGCACGCGTATGGGAGCAGGAGTGAAAGAAAGGGCGTATTCAACTGTCCTGATTTAAGCGCGTGCGAAAGCACGCAGGTGGGAGCAAAATGGCAGAAGGATTTTTACCTATAACGGAAGAAGAAATGAAACAGCGGGGGATTGCCCAGCCGGATTTCGTGTACGTGACAGGGGACGCTTACGTGGATCATCCTTCCTTCGGACATGCGGTCATCAGCCGCGTCCTGGAGGCCCACGGTTACAGCGTCTGCCTGATTCCGCAGCCTGATTGGAAGGATGAGAAAAGCATCGCCCGGTTCGGACGGCCCAGGCTGGGCTTTCTTGTCACGGCCGGAAACATGGATTCCATGGTGAATCACTATTATGTGTCCGGTAAAAGGAGGCAGCAGGATGCCTACACGCCGGGCGGTGTGCCCGGGAAGCGTCCGGACCGTGCCACCATCGTATACGGAAACCTGATCCGGCGTACTTATCGGGATGTGCCGATCATCATCGGTGGAATCGAAGCCAGCCTGCGGCGTATGGCCCACTATGACTACTGGTCGGATTCCTTCCGCCGTTCCATCCTGTTAGACAGCCAGGCCGATTTGCTTTCTTATGGGATGGGGGAAAAGTCCATTGTGGAAATCGCCGATGCCCTGGACAGCGGGATCGCAGTGCGGGATATCACATTCATTCCCGGGACGGTATATAAAACCAGGGATCCTTCGGGCGTATATGAGGGGATTAGCCTGCCTTCCTATACAAGGATGAAGGAGGATCGCAGAAAATACGCTGAAAGCTTCCTGATCCAACATAATAATACGGATCCCTTTAATGGAAGGACGCTCATGGAGGAATATCCCAATGGGGTGTATGTGGTGCAGAACCCGCCACATCCTCCTCTGACCACGGAGGAGATGGACGATGTCTATGCCCTCCCTTATGCCAGGGCGTGCCACCCCTCCTATGATAAACTGGGCGGAGTCCCGGCCATTCAGGAAGTTCAGTTTTCCTTAACCAGCAGCAGGGGCTGCTTTGGCGGCTGCAGCTTCTGTGCCCTTACCTTCCATCAAGGCCGGATTGTCCAGGTACGCAGCCACGAATCCCTGCTGGAGGAGGCGGGGCAGCTCGTGTGCCATCCGGATTTCAAGGGCTATATCCACGACGTGGGGGGCCCCACGGCCAACTTCCGTGCGCCTGCCTGCAGCCAGCAGCTGAGGAGGGGTGTATGTAAAGGCCGGCAGTGCCTCTTTCCCAAACCCTGTCCCAGCCTGGAAGCGGACCATTCGGATTATCTGGAGCTGCTGCGGAAGCTGCGCGCCCTGCCCGGCGTGAAAAAGGTGTTCATTCGTTCCGGGATTCGGTTCGATTATCTGTTGGCGGATCCGGACGATACCTTTTTCCGGGAACTGGTGGAGCATCACGTGAGCGGCCAGCTGAAGGTGGCCCCGGAGCATATTTCCGACGCGGTGCTTTGCAGGATGGGAAAACCGGAAAATGCGGTCTATGAGCGTTTTGTACGTAAATACAGGCAGTTCAATGATCGTCTTGGAAAAAAGCAGTTCCTCGTTCCCTATCTGATGAGCTCTCATCCCGGCTCAACCCTGAAGGAGGCGGTGGAACTGGCGGAATATCTGCGGGATCTGGGTTACATGCCTGAACAGGTGCAGGACTTCTATCCCACGCCATCCACCATGTCCACGGTCATGTATTATACCCAAATCGATCCTCGAGACAACAAGAAGGTCTATGTGTGCCAAAATCCCCACGAGAAGGCCATGCAGCGTGCCCTGATTCAGTACAGAAATCCCAAGAACTACGATTTGGTTCATGAGGCCCTGATAAAGGCGGGCCGAGAGGATTTGATCGGATATGGAAAGGAATGTCTCATCCGGCCGAGAAAGCGGCTGGAAGAAGATAGCAGAAAAAAGAGAAAGAATGCAGAGCGCCAGGGAAAGCCTGCGCACGGAAATGGAGAAAGAACAAGAAACGGTAAGGCTTCCCCAAAATCAAAGATGGAAACCGGTGGCGGGACCAAAAGAGGAACGGTCTCGGGAAAGCAGACGGCCATAACTGGAGGGAAAGCTAAAAGAGGAATGGCCTCGGGAAAGCAGACGTCTGTAACCGGAGGGAAGGCCAAAGGAGGAACGGGTCTGGGAAAGCAGACGCCGGTGACCAGAGGAAAGGCCAAAGGAGAAACGGGGTTGGGAAAGCAGACGCCGGTGACCAGAGGAAAGGCCAAAGGAAGAGCGGTTTCGAGAAAGTAGACGTCTGTAACCGGAGGAAAGGCCAAAGGAGGAACGGGGTTGGGAAAGCAGACGCCGGTGACCAGAGGAAAGGCCAAAGGAAGAGCGGTTTCGAGAAAGTAGACGTCCGTAACTGGAGGGAAGGCTAAAAGAGGAATGGTCTCGGGAAGGAAGACGGAATGGAGAAAACCGGAAAAAGAGGAATGAGAAAATATACGGTATGGATTCGGGCCGCGGTGAGAAGCGGGAAGGCCTCCCTCGCCCTTTTTCCTTTAACGCAGTTGTCCGTATGGTTCGGCTCTCTGTACATGGCGATGCTGTTTTCCGTAGAACTCCCAGAGGAAGGGATGTTTTTCCTGATTTCATTGGGGTCAGGCGCATTTTTTACGGAAGCTTTGCTCCGAATGATGGGCCGGGAAAGAATTCGGGATCCGTTTCGCTCTCTCCTCTATCTGGTCTGCGGGCTTCACGGAGGGCTGTTTACCTGGATCTTGTCCCTGGAGGAAGAGGGGATGATCTGGGGTATGGAAGCGGAAATGCTCCAGGCATATATGGGACGTTACGCCCTATGCTATTTTCCCATTCTGTATCTTCTGGCTTTCTATTGTTTGCTGCGACAAAGTGGGATGACGCCGGAAGCGTATCTGGTGCATTTGTTTAGCGGTGCGCTGCGCACAGGTATTCTATATACGGTCCTCGTGGTTGGCTGCAGTATGGTTCTGAGTATTTTATGCAGTCTATTCGACGTGTTTTTCCTGCAGGACTTTGAAATCATAATGCAGACGCAGTGCCTTCTGTTCGGATTCGTATTTCTGTCCGGGCTTTTGAGGAGCTTGAGTGTGCCGAAGGAGCCTGAAAAGACGGATAGAAGGGGGAGTATTCTGGAAGAAGCGCTGATCAAATACGTCTTAACCGGACTGGTGGGCTGCGTTTTCGTGATCATCTATGCTTATGTGATCAAAATCCTCATTCTATGGGATATGCCGTCCAATGAGGTGTTTCCTATCCTCACTGCGCTGTTTGTGATAGGCGTGCCGGTCTGGACCATGAACTCCAGATACCAGGAGAAAAACCCGCTGCTGGGTGTCAGCATGAAAATGCCCTATCTCTTTTTTCCGTTGATTTTTCTGCAGTGCTATTGTATGGGAATCCGCATTGCCGGAAACGGCGTCACGCCGTCACGCTATGCGGGAATGGCTTTTTGCGTCTTTGAGCTGCTGTATCTGGGGGTATACCATTTTCGCAGGCAGCGGCTGGGACGGCTGCTGCTTGCTGGGGCGGCGCTCGTTTTCGCAGCAGCCCTGCTGCCGGGCGTGAACATGTATGCCGTTTCCCGAAACAGCCAAAGGAGCGATTTGGAACGGCTCCTGGAGAAACCAGAGGAACAGCTGACGGAAGACGAGAGGCTCCGGCTGCTGGGCGCCTATGCCTATCTGAAGAAGGATCCGGCTGGGAAGCAGTATCTGGACTCTTTGACAGGGGAGCGAAAGGAGCAGGTTCGTCTGCTGGAGGAGGGAGAATATGGAAGTGAGGAAACGCTGATCTGTTTTACTGCGGACGTTCCCCCAGTACCCGTGGATGTGGAAGGTTTTCGCAGTCTCTATCCTTTGCGGGAAAACACCCGGGCGGAGAACGATACCATTATCGATCTGGAGGGCTATACCTTAACGGTAGGAGAGGATGTGAGCGCCACGTTCGATCTGGAGGGATATTTAAGGCCCTGTCTGGAGCGGTGGAGGGATGCGTCCTGCGAAGAGGCGGAAGGGGAAATGGATGGGTGGCTTCAAGAAAACCAGAGAATCCGTCTGGACGAGGATATTTGGCTGCAGGTGAACAGCCTGGCATTCCGATATGATTTGGAACGGGAAGGATATGTGGTCATCAATATAAACGGGTATTTATTGGAGAAGTAGGGAGGCTGCTCCCCTTCGCTGTATTGTCTGCGGCGGCTCAACGGTTTTGGTTTGTCGGCACAAAGGCCTGCGAACGGCATTTGTCTGTGGCAGTTCGTCGTTTGGCCTATCGAATCGGGGAAATTTAATCATCGGTTCCCTTGGCGATATTTTAGCGTATCAGCCTGCGGAGCTGCCCAATTCGCCCGATCGGGAAAGGAAGTATTATGAACATAGCGGTCATCACCGGAGCCTCATCCGGGATCGGAAAGGAATTTGCGCGGCAGATGGATGAAGGGCTGCGCCGGGTGGAGGAATTTTGGCTGATTGCCAGACGGAAGGATCAGCTGGAGGAACTGGCAGGAAAGCTGTCCCATAGGGCGCGCGTGCTTCCATTGGATTTAACCCTCAGGGAGGATGTGAAGCGTTTCCATCTGCTCTTACAAAAGGAAAAGCCCCAGATCAGGCTGCTGGTGAACTGCTCCGGCTACGGGATTATGGGAAACTTTGCGGGACTGGAGCTGGAAGAACAGACGGGAATGATCGACCTCAACTGCCGCGCCCTGACGGAAATGACCTACCTGTGTATTCCCTATATGAAAAGAAAGAGCCGGATCATACAGCTTGCCAGCAGCGCGGCTTTCCTGCCTCAGCCCGGGTTTGCCGTCTATGCGGCCAGCAAGTCCTACGTGCTGAGCCTATCCAGGGCCCTGTCCGAGGAACTGGCGGGGAGGGGGATCCGTGTGACGGCGGTCTGCCCCGGCCCGGTGCGCACGCCCTTTTTTGACCGTGCGGAGAGGGACGGAACCACGCTGGCAATCAAGAAATATGCCATAGTGGAAGTGGACGCAGTGGTACGGGATGCCCTGCGTGCCAGTGGGCGGGGAAAGACGGTGTGTGTGTACAGCCCGGCCATCCGTGCCTTTCACCTGCTATGTAAGGTATTTCCCCATGGATGGCTTCTGGCGGTGGTCGGTAAAATAAAGGCAAAAGAGAGCTGATACAGATTCTGTCGCATATAGGGCATCCTGGCTGTTGCTCCAAACGAAGGAAGGACTTGAGCCTGGCATTGATAGGTCGCAGGAAGAGAAAGGGGACAGGGGAATGAATCCATATGTCCAACATTTAAATCGTATTGAATTTCTGATCACCCTTGCCTGTACAGGGCGGTGTAAACACTGCTCGGAGGGCGCGCATCCGGCGGAAGGCGAATGGATTGACGGTGAAGCGGCTGCCCGGGCTGTTGACCGGTTGTGCGATGCATATGCCATGGAATCCCTGATGACGTTTGGCGGGGAACCGCTTTTGCATCCGGATGTAGTCTGCCGGATCCATGCTGCGGCGCGGGATCGGGGAATTCCTAAAAGGCAGCTCATTACAAACGGCTTTTTTAGCAAAGAGCCGGAAAAAATAAAAGAAACAGCCGAGATGCTCTCCCAAAGCGGGGTGAACGATATCCTGCTTTCGGTCGACGCGTTTCATCAGGAAACGATTCCCATAAAACCTGTGAAGGACTTTGCGCAGGCGGTAATGGAAATCGGGATACCGCTTCGCGCCCATCCTGCCTGGCTGGTCGGATGGGAGGCAAAGAATCCCTATAATCAAAAAACGCTGGAAATATTGGAAGAGTTTGCGCGCATGGGCGTTGCGGCCTCGGACGGAAATACAATTTTCCCCAGTGGAAACGCGCTGAAATATCTGAAGGGGTATTTTGATCCGGAGGAAAAGGGAGAGAGTCCATATGAACAGGATCCCGAAGACGTGCGTTCCCTTTGTGTTTCCCCGAACGGAGATGTTCTTGGCGGCAATCTGTACCAGACCGATCTTTTGGATATCATAGAAGCATATGCACCTTAAGAAATCAATGTGACCGGTTTGAGAGGATGTCCGCTCTTTTCCCAATGTGGTCAACTTAAGGCCAAGGCTGTTCTTTTTCGTGCCGCCATCCTGGTTGCAGAAAACGGCATAGCCCCTCTTTCCCGCCGAATCTTGAGCATGCCATTTTCGGCTGCAATAAAGAAAGATTCATTTCGGACAACTCTCCCTTGCCACATATTGAATAGGAAATTCGATGGAATCTATCGTGAATTCATAGGAAATCAGGCTTTCGTATACCTTTTTTAGGCAGGCAGCTGCCATTTCCTCCATGGGCAGATTGATGACGGAAAGGGAGGGAATGGAAAATTCCTCCTGCTCAATGTTTCCGTTGCCCACGCTGATGATCTCAATCTGCTCAGGGATCCGAATTTTTTCGTGGAAAAAGGCCTTCAACGCACCCAGGGCAATGGCATCCGAAGTGCAGAAGAGACAGTCCGGCAAGGGAGAAGAGGCGATAAGTCTCATGGCAGCGTCATATCCTCCAGCCATGTCATCCTGTGTTAAAAAGGAACGGACGGGTTCCATTTCAGCCTTTTGCGTTTCGGATAGAAAGATTTGAGTGCGGATATCCATTCCGGAAAATGTGGCCGGCGTCTGAAAAAGGGCCGGTCGCTTTCTGTTGTGCCGCGCAAAGATCCGTGCCGGCAGCATACCTATGGTGGCATCGTCCATGTTCACGGTGGCATACCGTTCGGAACGACGATTATACAGGACTGCCGGAATGCCGAAACGGGTATTCTCGAGATATTCCATGTCCGCCTCGGAGGGATTACAGATGATCATGCCGTTGCTCCCCAGAAGCGTTCTGGAGGTGAGCGCCTCATGCAGGCGGTTGCTTGCATAGGGACGAATCTGCAGCTCACAGGGATATCTATGGGAGATCAGGGCGGACTGCAGGCCGCCTAGAAAGCGGGACAGAATGTTCATGCGGATATCCGTGGCCCAGAAAAGGGTGATGACGGCATTGGCATAGGCGCCTCCGCGCAGCGCTTTGGCCTGCATATGGGGGGTATAGCCTAGGGATTTAGCAGCCTCCAGAACCCTTTGCTGGGTTTGCTTCGATATTTTCCGCTCGTCGCCGTTTCCCTTGAGCACGATGGATACGGTGCTGGGAGAAAGTTGCGCGGCTGCGGCCACATCTTTAATCGTTACCATAGCTTCCCTCCTCATCTAACCGCATTATAGCCGGAGAGGGGAGGAATTGTCAAACAGGCTTTCAAGAGAATGGAATGGGATAAATAGATTCTCAGGAAAAGTGCTTGAAATAAATCGGATACAGACATAAAATAAAATTACTTTATAAAAACAAATGGAGAAGATTTATAATATGTCAAATAAAAAACCGTTAAATGTGGAGATTAGGAAAATAAACACAACCAATATTTACCGGAAATTTTTACAGGGCGGGCAGATGAGCAAGCAGGAATTGGCCAAAGAATTGCAGTTGTGCATCCCTACGGTGACAAAAAACGTTGAGGAACTAATGAATGCCGGATTGATTCAGCCAACTGGGGTAAAGGAAAATACTGGAGGGCGGAATGCAACGGCATATTCGATCGTAAGCGACGCAAAGACAGCCATAGGAATAGAAATAACGAACGATCACATTACGATTGCTGTATTGGATCTTCTGGGAAATATAATTTTGTCTGAACGATACCGGGGCATGTTTTCAGATACGCAGGATTATTATTGTGAGCTGGGTAGGCTGGTAAAGGAAATCATCCAAAAAGCAGGTCTGCAGGAGCAGAACATTCTTGGCGTCGGAATTGGACTGCCTGTTCTGGTAGATAGTAATCGGCAGAAAATTGTATTTAATAAGATTATCAATCTGGATAGCAATGTCTATGATAAATTTGTCCAGCACATTCCTTACCGGATTGAACTATTTAACGATGCGAACGCTGCGGCTTATACGGAGATATGGAAAAATCCGAATTTGAAAAATGCTTTTTATCTGATGCTCAGTAACAATATAGGGGGATGCTTTGTGCTCGATAATCTTGTATATGAGGGAGATACGCAAAAGGGTGGGGAAGTAGGGCACATGACCTTGATACCGAATGGGCAGAAATGTTATTGCGGACAGAGCGGATGCGTGGAAACCTATCTGTCAGCAACCAATTTATCAAATCTTACGGATGGAAATCTCCAACGGTTCTTCCTTGAATTGGAACGGGGAGATAAAAGTTTTTCCATGATATGGGATAAGTATCTGGATTATTTAGCGCTTACAGTAAATTCGGTTCATGCTCTGCTGGATTGTGATATTGTGCTTGGCGGTTATGTCGGCGGATATTTGGAATCGTATATGGATACTTTACGCGAACGGGTGGAAGGATTAAATTCATTTGGAAATGGTGCGGAATTTTTGAAAACCTGTAATTATAAAAAGGCGGCTATCGCATCGGGAGCAGCGCTCAATTTTATCGCTGCATTTAATGAATCTATTTAAGATTAGGAAGAACATAGCGAAAAGTACAGCATAGACAATGCTGTACTTTTTTTACGCAATAAATGTAAGGGCGGTCCGACGTCCCCGTTACTATTCTCCTGCAGGGCTGGAGGATGGGAACAGGGGACGTCGGACCAATTATATATTTATCGCGATTTTTAGCGTAAAATCATTGACAAAACGGCAATCACTTTATATAATCAGATTACATAAAGTGATTATAAGAAGGGGGAAATGAAGATGCAAGGGATATTGCCAAAAACAATGAAAGCATTAGTGGCATATGACAAAGGGGATTACCGTTTTGAAAAAGAGTGGCCGGTTCCGGAATGCGGAGACGATGATATCATTATTAAAACAGAGGGGTGCGGAATTTGTGCCGGGGATTTAAAGTGCTATCATGGAAATTCTACCTGGGGAGATGAAACTCATGCGAGATGGGTCAGACCGCCGTTTATTCCCGGCCATGAATTTCTCGGCCATGTGGCGGCAAGGGGAAAGAATGTTGCGGAGTATGAGCTTGGTGACCGCGTGATTGCAGACCAGATTGTCCCGTGCGGTAAATGTAGGTTTTGCAAGACGGGCCGTTACTGGATGTGCCAGCCTCATGCGACTTTTGGGTTTCAGAAAGAGAATAATGGCGGTATGGCAGAATATGTCCGGTATCCGAAAAATGCCCTGATCCACCGTGTACCTGAGGATATGCCTTTGGAACAGGCATTGCTGATAGAGCCTTATAGTTGTTCGAAACATGCAATAGACCGCGCGGATATCGGGATTGAGGATGTGTTAGTCATATCAGGAGCGGGTACGCTTGGTCTGGGAATGATCACTTATGCGCGGCAGATGAATCCGGCAAAGCTGATTGTACTGGACAGGATGGATGCGCGTCTGGAAAAGGCTGCGGAGTATGGCGCAGATATTGTGATCAATCCTGAAAAAGAGGATGCAGTGAAAAAGGTGGAAGAACTTACGGATGAATATGGCTGTGACATTTATATTGAAGCAGCCGGACATCCGTCCAGCGTTGTTCAGGGACTTCAGATGGTGAGAAAGCTGGGTACATTTGTGGAATTCGGCGTATTTGCGGAACCAACGACTGTGGACTGGACTTTGGTCGGAGACAACAAAGAATTGAATGTTTTGGGAGCGCATCTCAGCCCATACTGTTATCCATATGTGATAGAGAATATTGCGAATGGAAAGCTGAAAACGGAGGGGATTGTGAGGAATCTTTTCAGTCTGGAAGACTGGGAAAAGGCTTTTGAGCACGCAACGGGTAAATTCGGCGATCTAAAGACGGGTTTCAGGTTTGAATAGCGGGATCCGGGAAGGCGTAAGATGCAAATTTATGCCCGCAAAAGCGGGCAGATGGGAGTGAGCATGAAATACGGTATTTATTATGCATATTGGGAGACGGAATGGGAAGCGGATTATATTCCGTATGTGGATAAGGCGGCATCGTTAGGGTTTGACGGATTAGAGATTGGAGCAAAACCGCTTCCGGGCTATACAAAGGATCAGATTGCTGCGTTGAAATCCTGCGCTGCCGCTCAAGGGATTTCACTCACGGCGGGATATGGACCGTCCTATGAACATAATATCGGAGCAAAAGATAAAGAAATCCGGTTGCATGCTGCGGAATGGTTCAAACGGTTGTTTTACGTTATGGGGGAGCTGGAGATCCGTCACCTGGGAGGAGCCTTGTATTCTTACTGGCCGGTTGATTTTTCAAAGCCTATCAATAAGGAGGAAGACTGGAAATATAGTATAGAGGGAACACGTATTCTGTCAGATTTAGCATCACCTTATGGAATCCAGCTCGGAATGGAGGTGCTGAACCGGTTTGAAAACCATCTGCTCAACAGCGCGGAAGAAGGAGTGCGATTTGTACGGGAAGTGGGAAAAGATAATGTAAAAGTTATGCTGGATACGTTTCATATGAATATTGAGGAGGACAATCTGGCGGAAGCGATCTGTACAGTTGGAAACCTGCTGGGGCATTTTCATACGGGAGAATGTAACCGAAAGGTGCCAGGTCAGGGGCGTATGCCGTGGAAAGAGATCGGGGATGCGCTGAAACAAATAAATTATAACGGGTATATTATAATGGAGCCGTTTGTGAGAAGAGGCGGGCAGATTGAAAAAGATATCCATATCTGGCGGGATATCCGGAAGGATATTACCGGAAAAATGTTGGATCAGGAAGCAAAAGAAGCGTTGCTGTTTCAGAAAAGAATATTTAGCTAGAAGGAAACCCTGATTTGGGTGCGTGCCTTATACGCAGATGAGAATATGAATAAACGTAATACAAACGCATGAATGTTGCAGGGGTTCCAAGATCCAGCTTTGACATTCATGCGTTTGTTGTAGAATGCTTTTATCTTTGGCTTGACTATACAGTAACAGGATGGTTTATAATGAAAAAATGTTGTTAAAAAGGTTATTAGGTGGTTCGCACAAGCAGTCGAATATTAGGGCTGAGGAAAGGGCGCCACAGGCAGATACGGAAGAAAACTGGAATTTGTGCACAGGAAAGTGAGAAAAAAGCTGCCCTGTGTATGGCTGTATATCGGCGGCAGAATGTGAGGAAAAATGCGGACAGATTACAAAAATATGGGACTCAATCTATTAAAGAAGGGGCAGAAGGGTATCATTCATGCCATATTCAGCAGATTTGGGCTGATTTTGCTTTTGCTCCTTGCGCAGGTGCTGCTGTTGTTTAGCATTTTCCAGAGGTTTGAAGAATTCCTGCCCCATATCCTGGGCGGGACGGTGCTGTTTACCCTTGTTATGGTGATCTGCCTTTTGAACAGCAGGATGAATCCCACCGCAAAAATCACATGGTTGATCGCGATTATGTTGCTGCCTGTGTTCGGCGTGCTCTTGTTTTTGTATACGAGGAGCGACATCGGCCACCGGGCATTGAAGAAACGTACCCATGATATCATCGCCAAGACAAAAGGGTTGATTCCGCAGTCAGAGGAAGTGATGGAGCAATTCTCCCAAGGAAACGGAGGTGCAGCGGCGCTGGCACGCTATATGGCGCGCAGCGGCTGTCATCCGGTATATGATGGGACGGCCGTTACCTATTTCCCTCTGGGAGAGGACAAGTTTGCGGAAATGCTGGTTTGTCTGGAATCGGCCAGGCATTTTATTTTCATGGAATATTTCATCGTGGACGAAGGCCTCATGTGGGGGCGGATTCTGGAGATCCTTGCCAGAAAAGCGGCCGAGGGTGTGGATGTGCGCATTATGTACGACGGAACGTGTGAATTTGCCTTGCTGCCTCACGATTACCCGAAACGTCTGAAGGCGTTGGGGATCAAGTGTAAGGTCTTTGCTTCCGTATCTCCCTTTATCTCCACCCATTATAATTACCGGGATCACAGGAAAATCCTGGTGATCGATGGCCATACGGCTTTCAACGGTGGAGTAAATCTGGCGGATGAATACATTAACCAAAAGGTGAAATACGGTCATTGGAAGGATACGGCAGTTATGCTGAAGGGCGAAGCGGTAAAAAGCTTTACCTTGATGTTCCTGCAGATGTGGGGAATCGACGAAAGGCAGGGGGAATCCACCAGGTTCCTATCGTTCCCGACGCATCCGGCCAAGGAGGCAAAGGGGTATGTAATCCCCTATGGCGACTGTCCGCTGGATGAAGATAAGCTGGGCGAACGGGTATATATGGATATCCTCAACCGATCGTTGGAATATGTACATATCATGTCTCCGTATTTAATTCTGGATGGAGAGATGGAGACGGCTTTGAAATTCGCGGCAGAAAGAGGCGTGGAAGTGGCGCTGATTCTGCCTGGGATTCCGGACAAGAAGGTTCCCTATGCCCTGGCAAAGACGCATTATGCATCCCTGCTGGAATCCGGTGTGAAAATATACGAGTATACGCCTGGATTTGTGCATGCAAAGGTATTCGTCAGCGATGATAGGGAAGCGGTGGTGGGGACGATCAACCTGGATTACCGCAGCCTGTACCATCATTTTGAATGCGCCACATATCTCTACGATACGGACTGCATTCCGGAAATTGAGGCGGATTTTCAGGCCACACTGGCAAAGTGCAGGCAAGTCTCCATGGAAACGGTGCGCAGGGAAAAATGGCATGTGAAACTGACAGGATGTCTGATGAAGGCTATGGCGCCGCTGATGTAGAAGGGGAAATTGAAGTTGAATACGTGAGATTTATTTTCGACTGCTGTTCTATTCAGTTAGGCAGGCAATGTGGGCAGAAATGTTACAAACAGGATTCGTCCTAAAAGTAAACATTTCTATCCCCATCGCCTCCCTTCTTTTTAAACCGTAACGTCGATGGAAACGCTCTGCGCTGCGGGAACGGCGCCCATATCGGTGAAAGAGGAAAGATCAGGAGTGGAGACTGCTGCACCTGTCCCTGCCACAGAAGCGGTTACCTCTGCGGCTGTGTTTTTTCCGTCTTCCGCCATCTCTTTTGTGGCGTAGTTGCGTTCATCCCGGCGGCGTTTATTGCGCCTGGCGCGCAGATCTTTGTCGAGCTCTTCGGCTTTCTTCATGTTCTGTTTCTTTTCCGCCTGTTTTTTTCTATTTTCGATTTGTTCTTCTTTTGACAGATGCTGCAACTTCTTTTTGATCCGTTTGATCAGCTTTTCCATACGCCTGATCTGGCTGGCTATCTTTTTTGCATCCCCTTCTGAACAGGCGGCCGCTGACATTTTCAAGTTGGTCAGCGCCCGAATGGCCCGGGAGGAAACCTGTTGGACATCGATGCGTGTCTCTGCCCTGGCCAGCATAGCGGCGAGCTGGCCCACAGAATCATCCGGTGCGGAAGATCTCACTTTATAGTTGTTGTCGGAACTGTCAGAGGATTTTGCAAACGTGTCAAAAATACTTTCCTTTTTTTCCGATTCACGCTGCAGCATGGCGGCGAGCCTTTCTTTCTCATCGGCAGACTCTTTTGATGGCGCTGGCTGATACCTAGTATCATCGGTTTTGGCTTGCCAGTCTCTTATGCTGACGCTCATATACGATCCCTCCCCATTATATATGCATGACGGCGCCTGTTTCCTTAGGCCAAACGCATGGATGTACCGCCCGGCCCTTTGGCTCCTGCTGTTTCTTCCGTCTGTTTTGATAGGCGCTTAAGTTCTGGCTATACTTATTATTTCGGCTGTTTTTCTCATAAATAAAACAGTATCTGAAAAAAGTTATGCCAAATTCGTTTTCCAGCGTCTTCGTTCAGAGAAATATTTGGTTCCTTGACGAGTGGCAGAAGGGAAAGATATGTGCTAGAATATACTGGAAGAATCAATTCTTGGTAGCACATCGGGCCGGCAAAATGGGAGGAAGGTAAAAGATTTTTCAAATCGATCACCCTCCTGATTGGTATGTGCGTGAAAGTGCGCGGAGGGGGGATAAAATGGAACCTACCAGAAAAGAGAGCCTTTTTATTTTGAGCGGAGCGAGCGGTGTAGGAAAGTCGTCTGCTGCGCAGATCCTGTTTCAGAAAGAAGAGGACTATATTGTAATGGAAAGCGATCTGTTATGGTGCACCTATTACGATACGCCGCAGGACGGCTACCGACATTACCGGGAAACCTGGATGAGGCTGTGCGCATCAATCTCCCAGTGTGGCAAACCGGTGGTTCTATGCGGCTGCGGAACACCGCAACAGTTTGAAGGCTGTGAAGCGAAACGTTATTTTAAAGGTATCCACTACATCGCGGTGGTGGCCGAGCCGGATGTTTTGGAAGAAAGGCTGCGTCGGGGAAGGGGAATCCGGGATGAAGGCTGGATAAAGAGTTCCCTGGATTTTAACCGCTGGCTGCGACAGAACGGACGGAAGACTTCGCCGCCTATGGAACTGGTGGATAATACGGCCTTGACAGCGGAAGAGACGGCAAATCGAATCGACCGCCTGATCAGAGAACGGCTATGATTCAAAAGTCGCTTTCGCAGAAAATGGTGAGCCGTCTGGCGGCGGCAGGAAGAGGAGAAAGATGCGGATTGGAATGGGATATGATGTACACCGCCTTGTGGCGGAGCGAAAATTGATCTTAGGGGGCGTAGAGATCCCCTGGGAAAAGGGACTTTTGGGACATTCGGATGCGGACGTACTGCTGCATGCCATCATGGATGCCCTGCTGGGGGCATCGGCATTGGGAGACATCGGAAAACATTTTCCGGATACAGATCCATCCTATCGGGGAATCAGCAGCATGGAACTGTTAAAACGGGTAGCCGAACTGCTGTCCGAAAAGCGGTTTCAGGTTCAAAATATCGATGCTACGATCATCGCCCAGGCGCCTAAAATGCGCCCGCATATAGATTCTATGCGTCAAAATATCGCAGGCGCGCTTCAAATCGATTGCGATCGGGTAAATGTGAAGGCAACCACAGAGGAAGGGTTAGGATTTACTGGAAACGGCGAAGGGATTTGCGCACAGGCCGTCTGCCTTTTGGAAGAAATATAAGATGTCTGTCATCTGAGAATTCTTTGCATTCGGCTTCCTACATTTGTCCCTTTTATCTGTATTCGCCCTAGGACAAACGCATGAATGCTCAGGAGCCATACCATGGCGCCTGAGCATTCATGCGTTTGTCCTGGGCTAGAAGCAAACCAAAATGGGATAATTTACCATAAAGATAATTTCAACGAAACCTCTAGTACAAGAGAATCAGCCGTGCTATAATTATATCAAATGGCGGTAAAAAAGCTACATAAGCCCTGAAGTCCCATGCAGGATTCCCAAAATACCGCCCGAAAAAGCATCCAAAGTGAAACAGGCTGATGGAAGGGGAAAACCAAAGCCTGTATACGGCAAAAGAAAGGGAAGGTATCTTAGAATGAGCCGATTGAAAATCAGTACACCGGATCAGGCCCAGCTTACGGTGGAACGGCTGTACAAAGATCTGGAACGCCACATCGTAGCCAGTCCGCCCGGCTTATGTCCGGTGGATCTGCAGCTGTCTTTTCTGAAGCTGTGCCATGCCCAGACCTGCGGCAAATGCGTGCCCTGTCGGATCGGGTTAGGCCAGCTTCAGAACTTTTTAGAGGAAGTTCTTGCGGGTACGGCCACCATGGAAACGCTGCGCCTGATCGAAGAAACCGCGAACAATATCACTGATTCCGCGGACTGTGCCATCGGATTTGAGGCGGCACATATGGTACTGGCCGGTCTGGAGGGCTGCAGGGACGACTATATTTATCATATCGAACACGGGAAATGCGCCTATTCCATCACCCAGCCTGTGCCTTGTGTGGCGCTGTGTCCTGCAGGCGTGGATATACCCGGTTATATCGCCCTGGTGGGAGAGGAACGTTATGCGGACGCGGTGCGTTTAATTCGTAAGGATAATCCTTTCCCTACGGCCTGCGCCTTGATCTGCGAGCATCCCTGCGAGGCGCGCTGCCGCAGGAACATGATCGACAGTTCGGTGAATATTCGCGGTCTGAAGCGCATGGCGGTGGATCATGCCAGGGCAAATACGGTTCCGGTTCCGGAAAAAGCGCCTTCCACGGGAAAGCGGATCGCTATAGCGGGCGGCGGGCCGGGCGGCCTTTCCGCGGCTTATTATCTGGAGCTGATGGGCCATCATGCCGTTGTTTTTGAGCAGAAGAGCAAGCTGGGCGGCATGTTGCGTTATGGTATTCCCAATTACCGATTCCCCAGAGAGAGACTGGACGAGGATATTGAGGCCATCCTGTCTACCGGGGTGGAGGTACATACCGGTGTGAACGTGGGGAACGGCGAGAACGATATTCCCCTAAGCCGCCTGCGGGAGGAGTTCGATGCGGTTTATATCGCCATCGGCGCCCACATTGACAAGAAAATCGGAATAGAAGGAGAGGATGCTAACGGCGTCATCTCAGCGGTGGAAATGCTGCGCAATATCGGAGACGGGAATCCGCCGGATTTCACGGGAAAAACGGTTCTGGTGGTGGGCGGCGGAAACGTGGCCATGGACTGCACCCGCTCGGCCATTCGCCTGGGCGCGAAAAAGGTAGGGATCGCCTATCGCAGGAGGCAAACGGATATGACGGCTCTGCCCGAGGAAGTGGAAGGCGCCATCGCGGAGGGCGCGGAGCTTTATAGCCTGGAAGCGCCGATACGCGTGGAAGCGGATGAGAAGGGCAATGTGTCTGCCCTCTGGGTACAGCCCCAGATCATCGGTCCCATTGACGCTTGGGGACGGGCCCGTCCGATGAAAGCGGAAGTGGAAATGATGCGTATCCCCTGCGATATCGTGGTAGTGGCTGTGGGACAGGGCATCGAATCCCGCCACTTTGAGGATTCCGGCGTGCCCGTACAACGCGGCACCATAGAGGCGCTGGAGGAGAGTACGGTGAGAAATATTCCCGGCTTTTTTGCAGGGGGGGACTGCGTGACAGGCCCTGCGACCGTGATCCGGGCCATTGCGGCAGGCAAAGTGGCAGCCGCCAACATCGACGAATATTTGGGGTATCATCATGTAATCCCCTGCGACGTGGAGATTCCGCAGGTCAATTATGCGGATAAGAAGCCTTGTGGACGCGTGAACATGCGGGAGAGAGAAGCAGGAGAGAGAAAGGGAGACTTCTGTGAGATCGAACGCTGCATGACCAAAGAGGAGGCTGCCCAGGAAGCGGGCCGCTGCCTGCGGTGTGATCACTATGGATACGGAAACTTGAAAGGAGGCCGCGCAGCGATATGGTAACTCTTACGATAGATAATAAGAAGATAAGCGTGCCGGAGGGCACCACGATCATGAAGGCGGCGGCATCCGTGGGAATCATAATTCCTCATCTGTGCTACCTGGAAGGTATCAATGAGATCAGCGCCTGTAAGGTTTGTGTGGTGGAGGTGCAAGGAAAGGTAAAATTGGTGACCGCCTGCAACAATCCGGTGGAAGAGGGAATGGTGCTTTTCACCAATTCTCCTAAGGTGCGTTCCGTGAGGCGCACTAACGTGGAGCTCATCCTTTCTCAGCACAACAGCAATTGCGCCACTTGTGTGCGCAGCGGGAACTGTAACCTTCAGAAGCTTTCTAATGACCTGGGTATCATTGAAGAACCCTATAAGAAGGAAATCACGCAGATGCCCTGGAATCCAGAATTTCCTCTGATCCGTGATTTTACGAAATGTATCAAGTGTATGCGCTGTGTGCAGATCTGCGACAAGGTGCAGGCGCTGCATATCTGGGATGTGCAGAATACGGGTTCCCGCACCACCGTGGACGTGTCCCAGAATCGGATCATAGAGGAATCGGACTGCAGCATTTGCGGCCAGTGTATTACCCATTGTCCTACGGGAGCCCTGCGGGAGCGGGACGATACGGCTAAGGTATTCCGGGCCCTGGCGGATCCGGAGACGGTGACCGTTGTACAGGTGGCGCCGGCCGTGCGTGCGGCTTGGGGCGAAGCCGTGGGCCTTCCCGGGCATATGGCAACCGAGGGCAGGATGGTGGCGGCCCTTAGGCGGATCGGCTTTGACTATGTGTTTGACACCAACTTCTCCGCGGATTTAACGATCATGGAAGAGGGGAATGAACTGCTGAAGCGCCTGGCCGATCCGGATGAAAAGAGGTGGCCCATGTTCACTTCCTGCTGCCCGGCCTGGGTACGTTTCCTGAAGTTCCGTTATCCTGAACTGGCGGGAAACCTGTCCACAGCCAAATCGCCCCAGCAGATGTTCGGGGCAGTGACGAAGAGCTACTTTGCGAAGAAAATGGGCATTGCTCCGGAAAAAATCTGCAGCATTTCCATCATGCCCTGCGTTTCCAAGAAGATGGAAGCCACTCTGCCCGATATGTACAGCGCAGGGGCGGGAGCGGATGTGGATATCGTGCTCACCACTAGGGAATTTGCCAGGCTCATTCGGGCGGAGCACATCGCCCCGAACCTGTTGATGGAGGAGGCGTTTGATTCTCCGTTGGGAGAGAGCTCCGGCGCAGGCGTGATTTTTGGCGTCACGGGAGGCGTGATGGAAGCGGCGCTGCGGACGGCTTATTATTGTGTGGAGGGCGTGAATCCCCCGGCAGACATCTTCTCGGATGTGAGAGGATTTGAGGGCCGAAGGGAAGCTTCCTTCCGGTTGGGAAGCCGAACGATTCGTACGTGCACCGTAAACGGCCTGAAAAATGCGGAAAGGCTGATGGAGGACATTCGCAGAGGGGAAGCTTCCTACGATTTCGTGGAAGTGATGGCCTGTCCCGGCGGTTGCGTTGGAGGCGGCGGCCAGCCGATTACGGACGGCGTGGAAATGGCGGATGCCAGGGGCCCGAAGCTGTATCGCCTGGACGAACAACGTCCCATCCGGTTTTCCCACGACAATCCAGAGGTCCGCAGGCTGTATGAGGAGTATTTGGGCGAGCCTTTGGGGGAAAAGTCCCATCATCTGCTGCATACGCACGGCTGATAGGGAAAGATACTGCCTTATTTCTCCAGGAATCCGGCCGATATATAAAGTGAAGTAGAAAGACTGCGTCCGTAGGGCGGCAGGGATGCTCCGGCGGACCGCCAGCCGATTCATGGAGGATGCGAAAGGGAATCCTTTTACATCAATGCGGAGGTTTTCCGCAATAGAAAATAAATCAGGTATTTCAATACCGGAAAGGAGAAAAAAATGGGAATTAGTGGAGTTTCATCGGGTTACAATTATTATGATTATAACTCAATGCTCAACAGTTCCAGCTGGGTTGAAAAAGCCGAGAAGGAAGCAGAGCAGATTAAGAACAGTACCACATCCAAGACGTCCGGCACGAGCTCTGCGAGCGGCTCTAACAGCTACGTGACCAGCAGCAATGCCAGCACTTCCACTTTTTTGATGGGCTATCAGTCCACGCTGGAAGACCTGGAGGCGGCGGCAGGAAAACTGCAGATATACCAGAAGGATAATGTGTTCCAGAAGTATGAAGAGAAGCTTGCGGCGGCCAATCAGCCCGATGCGGACGAAGCGGCCAAGAAGGCGGCGGAGAGCGCATTGGACGATATTGTGGCAGCGGTTAAGGATTTTGCCAATAAGTATAACGATACCGTATCTTATATGTCGGCAAATGCAAGCCGTGGTTCCGGTGTGGCGAACCAGTTGGAAGCGTTCAAACGGATGATACCCACCGAGCAGGGATTAAAGACCCTGGGCATGAAGGTCGACACCAATGGGAAGCTGCAGGTGGACGAAGATAAGTTGAGGAAGGCCCTCAGCGAGACCTACGGCCATGTGAAGGAAGCCATCGGCGGCCAATACGGTATTGCGGACCGGGTGGGATCCAGAGCCACCTATGTGCTGGATTCTCCGGTTGACACGATCGTGGACGGCAAGACAACGTCTTCTACGTCTTCCGCGGACAGTACCAATCAGAGCAGCAGTTCTTCTTCTGCTTCTAGCACTGCCAGCAGCACAAAGGCGTCGTCCATGTCAGATTCTTTTATGCAGTTTGCGAATTTTGCAAAAGGCGGAGCTTTCAATCTGACCAATTATTATGCAGTATCCATGCTGAACATCCTTGCCTGATCGGAGGGATATCTTTAGAGTACATGGGCGGACGGAGTTTAAGCTCCGTCCGCTTTTGCATGTATTGAAATCAAGAACGCTTAGGGAGTATAAAAGCGCTTCTGCAGGCATATTTATGTTGGGTAGACGAGCAGTAACGGTTGAAAGAAGGCTGATTTGGCTACGGATAGGGCGTAATATTCAAGAGGCGCATAGAATCGGGAAGGAAGGTTTTTGGGGGATGAAAAAGGGGAAAAACGTTATCACTAATTTGTGAATTGTGGAAAATATTTGGTTGTTAATTTTACGTGAAAAATAGGTAAAGTACTTGACGTGGAAGAGATATTAAGGCATAATGATTTTATGTTGGGTATTGGGGGACTGGCGTCATGTAAGGCGGGAGCTTTCTATAGCTGACACTTTTAAAGAGAAATAAATGTCGAATACACGTATGAAAAGGCGCTGGGCGCGGAAGATAACGAAAAAGGAGTGGAAAGAAAATGTCTGATATTTACGGCAATGGCATCGCGTTGACGGAAAAAGTCCTTGACTATCTATGGGCCAGGCAATCGGTGTCCCTAAACAATGTGGCGAATGTGGATACCCCTGGTTTTAAATCGCAGTACATAACCTTTGAAGAGGAACTGGATAAGAGGCTGACGGATGCGAACCAGGTGAAGAACGGGACGAAGCGTGCCGTATCAGAAGCCATCGACGCATCCCATTCCTGGCTGCATACCACTTGGAAGGAATCCAGTAGGCTGGACGGGAATAATGTGGATATGGATCAGGAACAGGTGGAAGTGGTTCGTACTGCATATGAATATCAGTATATGCTCAGTTCCATCAATAACAATATTACCCGGCTGAAGAATGCAGCCAAGGCGTTCTGATTTAGATGAGAATAGCTTGCGAAGCCTAAGACCGAATAGGAAAAGGAAGAAGGAAGGTAGTTATGGAAGGAGCATCATTCATCACACTCATGTCCCCTTGGCAATCTATTGGGGGTGCGGAGGGGACGCAGAATGCGGCCGTTGTCAATGCGGAAGCGTCCCTATTTAAAGACATTTTTAAGAATGCTGTTGACCAGGTGCGTGAAACAGAGGCTGATGTGGAACATAAGCAATACCTTTTGTCCACCGGGCAGTTGGACGATGCCCATACTTTGCCGATCGCGGAAGCGAAGGCGGCCTTGAGCCTGGATGTACTGATATCTTTGCGGAATAAGGCAGTGGAGTCATATAACGAGTTGATCAAAATGAATGTCTAATATGCCCTATAAAATGACAAAAGGTTGGATGATAACGTGCAGAATTTGAAAGAAAGCTGGCAAAACATACCGGAGAAAACCCGGAATATTATTAAAGCAATTGCCGCGGGAACTGCGGTGGTTGCTTTAATTGCGATAATTGCGCTATTCTTCCTGGGAAAGGATAAGGAATACAGCACCCTTTTTACGGGGCTGAGCCAGGAGGAAGCGACACAGCTGGTGGGTCTCCTGCAGGAAGAGGGGACCAGCTACCGATACGACCCGGGCAACGGCACAATCCGTGTCCTGTCCAATGTGGTGGATCAGACGAGGGCAAACCTTTTAAGTCAAGGTTATCCCAAGAGCGGCTTTACATATGACATGTATCTGAATAACACCGGACTGATGACGACCGAGTCGGATAAGAAGCAGATTACTTTATATGAACTGCAGGATCGGTTGGGCGCGCAGATTCGTCTGTTTGAGGGCGTCCAGGATGCGAAGGTAGTCATTAACGAGGCGAGCGATCGTAAATACGCCCTAGGGGATGAGGCGCAGATGTCTGCTTCGGCTTCCGTGGTTATAACCATGAAAAATGGAAGCGCTTTGACGGAAGAAAAAGCGCAGGCTGTAAAGACCCTGATTTCCCATGCGGTACGGGGAATGAATTTCACGGACGTAGCGGTATTGGATGCGGCGACCATGACAGAGGTTGCTTCCGATTCGGGCGGCTCCACGTCCGGGAGCGCTACGGATTTGACCAGTTTAACCACCTTAGTGGAGAGCAACATCGCAGGCAATGTGAGACGTGTGCTGGAACAGCTCTATGGGACGGGCAATGTGGCGGTATCCGTAAAGGGTACGCTGAACATGGAAAGGCTGATTCAGGAGTCCACCCAATATACCACGCCTGATCGGATTGACGAAGAAGATAAGAGAGGGCTTCTGGAAACGGAAGAATTGAATGGGGAAGGCGCCTATGGCGCCGAACAGGCCGCAGGAGGCGTGGTTGGAACCGACGCTAATGCGGATACGCCTCGTTATACTAACGAGGATGAGACGGCCGAAGTGGATGAGGGCTATAACAGCTACAGTGCATCCAGGCAGTGGCTGTATAATATTCTCAAGGAACAGCGGCAGATCGATCCGGGCGTCCTGGAGGATGTTTCTATCGGTGTGGTTATCCTTACGGACGATTCGGAGAGCGTGCCTGAAGAGACGCTTCGGCGTTTGGTGGCCAACTCCGCTGGCGTGCCCTTGGATACTGCGGGAGAGAAAATCACAATAGTCCGCGCGCCGAATCCGGAACCTACGCAGGAGATCGTGGTTCAGCCCGTTGGCTTTGCTGCATTGGTGGCAGCGCTTCCGCTCGCTGTATGGATTGCCATTCTTGTGGGAATTGTCCTTCTGATCCTGCTTTTAATCCTGCTTCTGGTAAGGAGAAGGAAGAAGCGGAAGGAAGAGGAAGCGGAAGTTGTGGAGATCATGGGCGGAGGAGAGCTTTCAGCTGAAGACCTGGCCGGAGGAGAAGTGGAGTCCGAAGATGAGGATGCGGAAGGTCTCGGCGTGCCTGGCTTGGCGGAGATAGAAGACGAATTTGCCAAAAATGAGGAAATTCTCAACCTTCGTATGCAGCGCAGCCTGCGTCTGAAACAGAATATTGCGGAATTTGTGGATCAGAATCCGCAGATCGTGGCGAAACTTATCCAAGGCTGGCTCAACGGAGAGGAGGAAAGCGAAGATGGCAATGGCAACAGATCCAACAATAGAAAACGATCAAAATAAAGCGGAAGATGAACCCATAACCGATTCTAGGGCCAAAGCAGCGCTTGTGGTTGTGTCTCTCGGGGCGGACCGGGCCTCCCAGATTTATAAGTATTTAAGCGAAGAAGATATAGAAGAGCTGACTTTTGAGGTGGCTAAGCTGGGGAAAACCAGCAACGGTCAGGTGGAGACGACGTTGGATGAGTTCTATAAGCTCTGCCTCACCCATAAGATGATGACAGACGGAGGATTGGATTATGCCAGGAACGTTCTGGAAAAGGCTTTTGGCGAATCCACGGCCAGGAATCTTTTAGAGAAGGTTTCCAAGACCCTTCAGTCCAAGCCTTTCAATTTCTTCATGAAAGGCGATCCGAAGGCGCTTTTCTCCCTGCTGCAGAATGAACGTCCTCAGGTAATCGCTTTGATTATGGCTTATATGGAGCCGGAGCAGGCTGCTCAGATCCTGGAGGAATTATCGGACGAGAAACGGATTAAGACCTTGGAAAGCATGGCGAACATGGATCGGGTTTCCCCGGAGGCCATCGCTATTGTGGAAGAGGAGATGAAACGTAAGTTTGCCACCATCATCACCAGCGAGGACAATATGAGCCTGGGCGGTGTGGATTTTGTGGCGGATATGATGAACCACGTGGATCGAAGCAGCGAAAGAAAGATCTTCGAGGAACTGGACAAAAACAATCCGGATTTGGCGCAGACTATCAGAGAAAAGATGTTCGTATTCGAAAATATTCTGGATATGGACGACAGGTCGGTGCAGCGTTTCGTTCGGGACTGCGATACCAAAGATATCGTATATGCCCTCAAGAGCGCTTCGGAAGAGATGCGCACCGTATTTTTCAGCAATATGTCCAAGCGTATGTCGGATTCGGTGCGCGCCGATCTGGAGATTACGACCAATGTAAGGTTGAAGGACGTGGAAGAAGCGCAGCAGCGTATTGTTAATATTATCCGGAAGCTGGAGGAACAGGGCGAAGTGATCATTAAGAAGGGAGGAGAGGATGATAACATCATCATCTAAACGAGTCCTGAAGCGTCCTGATAAATCCGGGGCTTATACCATCGAACAGTATATTCCCCCTACGGAAGTGACCCTGCAGAATCTGGATAAGGCGCCGCGCCGGGCTGTGTTTCCCCGCTATGACCAGGGGGAGGAAGAATTTCCGGCCTTAACCGGCATTCCTCCCCAGGAGGAAGATATACAATCTGATCAGGAGGATTTTCCTCTTGACACGCCCTTGGAGGAAGAGGAGCCGGAAAAAGGGGATATCCTATTCCAACAGACGGAGGAAGAAGCGGCCCGGCTGCTGGAAGAAGCGAGGCGGGATGCGGAAGAAATCCGTATGCTGGCGGAGGCGGAGGCAAGGGAAGAGGCTTCCCAAGCGAAAGAAGACGGTTTTAAAGAGGGTTATGAGGCCGGATTCCTGGAAGGCAGGAAAAAGGCGGAGGAGGAATGCCGGGAGGAATTGAGACAGACCCTTCTGGCTTTTCAGGAAGAGATGAAACGGGCGCTGTCTTCCGTGGAAACGGCTAAGGAACAGTGCCTGCACAGATATTTGGATGAACTGAAGGACTGTGCCGTGGCTGTGGGTGAGAAGGTCATCCATATCAGTTTAAAGTCCAGCGGAGAAGTGATCAAGCAGATGATTGTTTCCGCTACGGAGAAATTAAAGAAAACGGCATGGGTCAAGATTTACATCGATAAATTCGACTACGATATGATGATGGAGGCGGACACCGGTATTCTCGATCAGCTTTCCCATCTGTCCGACAACATCAAGTTCATCGTTATGGACAAAGAAGACCGCGGTAACTGCATCATAGAGATGCCGGAAGAGATCGTGGATGTGAGCGTGAATACGCAGATTGAGAACATCAAAGATATTTTGGGGAATGTGGGAATATAGGAGCCGCATATGTATGAAAAGATCCCGCAGCTGATCAGCAAGTCCGAGACGGTCAGCCATATCGGAAAAATTGAAAACGTGGTTGGCATGTCTATGGAAGCCTCCGGCGGCCGTTCCAGCATCGGGGATATCGTTATGATCTATAACGAAGAACAGAACCGACAGATGCCTGCTGAAGTGGTGGGGTTCAAAGACGGAAAGATTCAACTTATGACATACGAAGCCACCAGCGGTATTTCTTCAGGCAGTTTTGTCCGCAACACCAGGCGGAGCCTGAAGGTGCCGGTGGGAGATTTCCTCAGAGGGCGGATTATTAATGCGCTGGGGGAACCCATTGACGGAAGAGAAGGATTTACTTCCCCCAATTATTATACGGTGAATAGCCCCTATATCAATCCGCTCAACCGTCCTCCTATACGGGAACGGCTGGAATTCGGGGTGAAGGCCATTGATGGTCTTAACACCATAGGCAAAGGCCAGAGGATCGGGATTTTTGCTGGATCCGGCGTGGGTAAGAGTACGCTGATGGGTATGATTGCCAAGAATGTGAAGACGGATATCAACGTAATCGCCCTGGTGGGGGAACGTGGCCGGGAGGTGCTGGAGTTTATAGAGAAGGATTTGGGCGAGGAAGGAATGAGGCGTTCGGTGCTTGTGGTAGCCACCTCCGATCAGCCAGCCATGCTCCGGATGAAATGTCCGCTGGTGGCCACTACCATAGCGGAGTATTTCAAGGATCAGGGGTATGATGTGCTCCTGATGATGGATTCCCTCACCAGGTATGCGATGGCCCAGCGGGAAATTGGCCTGGCGATCGGCGAACCTCCCATCGCTAGAGGATATACCCCCTCCATTTATGCGGAGTTTCCCAAGCTGTTGGAACGCAGTGGAAATTTCGGGAAGGGTTCCATTACAGGCGTCTATACCGTACTGGTGGAAGGCGATGATACCAATGAACCGATTGCGGACACGGTACGCGGCATCCTGGATGGGCATATTGTATTAAGCAGGCAGTTAGCGAATGAGAATCATTTTCCGGCCATCGATATTGGCGCCAGTATCTCCAGGCTTATGGTGGAGATCGTTTCGGAAGAACACCAGAGGCTGGCCTCCCGTTTGAGAAATCTGCTGGGAATGTACCAGAAGAATGCGGATTTGATTTCCATAGGCGCATATAAGCGGGGAAACAATCCGGCATTGGATGAAGCTGTTTCCAAGATCGGGGATATCAACGGATTTTTACAACAGAGTATTAATGAAAGTTTTTCCTACGAAGAAACGCTTCGGCGTATCGGCGCGATCGTGGGGTAAGCCCCAGAAAGATGGGGAAAGATTTCTTAAGGCCTGCCGGGCAATTTACATATGGATGGGAGCGGACAGTGAAAAAGTTTAAATACAGGCTGGATACGGTGTTGACCTATAAAACACAGGTTCTGGATAATTTGAAGACGGAACATGCGTTGATCCTGCAGAATGTCAACAGGAAACAGGAAGAGATTCATGGGCTGCATCGGGATCTTTTGGGCTATGAGGATGAATTTAACAGGACGAAGGCAGAAGGAGCCCCCATAAGCAATTATATGCTTTTCGACATGTGCATCGGGCGCATGGAACAGATCATAGATGAAGAAAAGGAACGCTTAAAGGAATTACAGAGGCAGGAAAATGAAAAGAAGCAGGAAGTGATTACTGCAAAGGTGGATACTTCCCGATTTGAAAAGCTGAAAGACCGAAAGATTATGGAATATCAAAAAGAGGTGGCAAAGGCTGATGAAGCCTTTATAGAGGAATTTGTATCCAACGCCTCTCTGCGGATCAGGCATCAGCATAGAGGGTCCTAACCCGAAAGGCCTGTTCCTATTTGGATAAGATGGTCCCGGCCTATGAGGCCGTTGATCATAGATAAAAAAGAAAGAGAAAGGAGGAATCACATGGAAGGAGTCAAGGTGCAAAGTCCCTTGTCTTCCGCAAGATCCGGCTCATCGAAACGAAGTCAGGCTGCGGATGCGCCATCTGAAAAGGATGCCTTTATGAAGCTTCTTCAGGAGCGCAAGGATGCGGTTTCACAGCCGGAAAACAAAAAGCCGGAAGGTAGCAAGGCCCAGGAAGCTGACGGGGAAAAGAAAGATGTTCCCGTAAAAGGCGGGCAGGAAGAACAGGAAGTATCCTTTCCCAAGGAACCTGTGGGAGCGGAAGGAGAAGTCCTGCAACAGGCCGTTCTTCAGCAACAGGCCGCACAGATGGTCACGTTGACGGTAGAGGAGCCGCAAGTGCAGACAGAGCGGCCTGCCGCTGTGGAAGAAGTGACAGTGGCGCAAGCGATCGGTGTGGAGCAGACCCCCGTCGAAAAGCAGGCGATAAAAGAGCCTGAGGCCATGATAACGGAAGCCGTTACGGAGGAATCGCAGGCGAAGGACATCATTCCTGTCAAGGAGATGGAGATTGCTGAAAGGCCGAAAGAAGCCGCCGGGGATGCAGCGCCCGATAAGGAAGTTGCTGCGATATCCGAGCAGCCCCATAAGGTTTCGGCTGTAAAGGAAGAGGCAGGAGCGAAGACGGAGACGGGTACGGAAAGACAGGAGAGCGGAAAGAGCCCTAGGACAGAAAAGGCGCCTGATTTTTCGGAAAACAATCATAATGCCGTACAGGAAGCCGCATATGGAGCACAGAGCTTCCAGAAGGCGGTCAGGGAGGAGACAACGACGGTTCCCACGGAGAGAACAGCCGTAGATGTTCCGCTGAAAACCACGGAACAGACTCTTCCTGAGGACTTGGGTCATACACTGGCAGCAAAGCTGCCGGAAACCGGCCGGACACTTACCGTGGAGCTGGAACCCGCGTCCCTTGGGAAACTGACCATCAGGCTTGTGTATGAAGGAGACCGCGCGGCGGTATCCATCCTGGCAAACAATCCGAGAACTCTGGAGCTTCTGAATCAGAAAGCTTCGGAAATCGCCGCAATCCTGGAAGAAAAGACCGGGCAGGAAACGGTGATCTACACGCAGCCGGCGGAGCCGAACCAAGATCAATCCGAGAACGACGGCCATCAGGGCCAAGGCGGACAGGAGAGACAGGAAGGCAGACAACAGAGCCCGGAGAAAGAGAAGCATCAGGCGGATTCTTTTGCACAGCAGTTACGACTTGGCCTGATTTAAGGGCGGAAAAGAGGAAGAGAAATGGCAGATATATCGATTAGTGGAACTGGGAATCCCTACGCGCCCACTTCCTATACGGTGGAGTCCAACGATAAGAATACCCTGAATATGACGGACTATTTCCAGCTTTTGGCAGTTCAGCTCCAGAATCAGGATGTGACCAATCCCATGGACAGCAGTGAACTGATGAATCAGTTAACGCAGATGGCTATGGTGCAGGCTATGTCGTCCATGACCACTGCCATAGACAACACCACAGCGGTGAATACCCAGACATATGCGGCCGGTTTGATCGGTCAGGAAGTTTCGGTGGCGGTGACGGAGGAAAATTCCTATGGACAAGAATCGATGGTAGGAGTAAAATACGGTAGAGTGGAGTATGTGAACTTCACGACAGGAAACCCTACTTTCAAGCTGGAGGGTGATCCCAAAGAATATCAGTTGTCCCATCTGTTGGGTGTGGGCAGAGTTCCGGATTCCTTTGGCGGCGGCGCCACAGAAGTTCCTCCGGATTCTTCCGATGATGATGATGCGGTGGAGAAGCTGGTGGATATGATTGTGGACAGATTGTCCGATCAGTCATCATCAGCAGGAAAACCGGAAGATGGTCCGCAGACGGATAAAGTGGAAGGCGACGGGAAACCGGAAGAGCCTGACGGCGCCGGAGAAGGCAGCGAGGGCGGAACCGAGGTGGAAGGAAGCGGAAGCCAGGGTGGAAGCTCGGAAGGAACCGGAGAATCCGGTGTGACCGGCGGTTCGGATGCAGTGGACGCAAGTACGGAAGGTGAGAATGTAGGCGGAGCCATGGGGACCAATCCGGATGCTGGAAACGCAGGTGATGTTGGCCAGACGCAAGAGAGTGAAAGCGAGGCCGTGAGCGGTGCGAAAGAAGCTCCTAGCGGCGGAAGCACAGGTGATGCCACAGAATAGGGAGCGGCTGCTTCCTAGATAGTGAGTAAGCGGTCAGCGGCTTTGGAAAAGAGGTTATACATAATGGATGTGAACGGAATACGCCCTTATGAGGGTAGACAGTCCGGCATCCCCGGCCAGAACACTATTACGCCTGGAACGGGGGGGAAAAAAGCGGGTTTTGCACAGCTTCTCCAGGAAAAGGCGGAGGCTGGCCTGAATTTTTCCAAGCATGCCGCAAAACGAATGAACGAGCGGGGAATACCCATCGACAATCAGCTGATGAGCGAGTTGGAACATGCCGTAGAAGGCGCCAGGAGAAAAGGCGCCAGGGATGTGGCCATCATCGGCGCCCAGGGGGTTTTCATCGTGAATGTCCCCAATAATACAGTGGTTACCACCATGTCTCAAAACGACATGAAGGAACGTATATTTACCAATATTGACAGTGCCGTCCTGATGTAGCAGGCCCTCTTTTTTGAGGATGCGCGTTCTGCCTACCTGAAGGGAAGGCGGAGGGACGGAAGAAAGGAAAAGACATGTTAAGAGCAATGGATTCAGCGGTGGCAGGCCTGAGGGCCCATCAGAACAAGATGGACGTGGTTGGACATAATATCGCCAATGTGAATACATTTGGTTTCAAAGCGCAAACATATACTTTTATGGATGCCATGTATCAGACTTCCACGGCTTCCACAGGGCACAGCGGCCAGGCGGGCGGCGTAAATGCGGCCCAGTACGGCTATGGTACTCTGATGGGCAGTATCGGTATGGATATGACCGCCTCCACCCCTTCTTATACGGGTGGGTTTAACGCTTCCATCGATGGGCAGGGATTCTTTATTACCAGGGCCACACCGCATGCAGCGGGTGGTGTTGCGGTCGAAGGAGCCAATGGGACGTCATTTAAGGGCAGTGGTTTTGATTATACCAGGGTTGGCCAGTTCCGGGTAGACAGTGAAGGGTATATCACGGATGCAAACGGTAATTTTGTATTCGGCTTCCGTCCAACTGCTGCTGGTATAGAGAGCGGTGAGGATAAAGAATTTGGATTGGATAACCTGTTTGCTTTGCGTGCTCCGATGGAGAATTTGGGCGGTTTTTCTGATACTTTAGGAGCGGGTCAGGCAGTGCAGTTGGACAGTATCAGCGTTGATAAGAATGGCTTGATCTCCGCTACAGTGTCTATTCCTAAAGATCCTGCTGATCCCAGTAAAGGAACGGAACCCAAAACAATTTATCTGGGTAAGGTTGCGATTGCTACCTTCCAGAATCCGGAAGGTTTGACCAAAGTAGGGAATAACTACTATAATTCTAATGAACGGGATAATACTGGTGCGGCTTCAGCCACACCGGCCGGAGGCGCTGTATCTTCGCTTATGCCCGGATATATTGAAGCCTCCAATGTGGATCTTGCTAAGGAATTTTCGGAAATGATCACCACCCACAGAGGATTTCAGGCCAATTCCAAGATGATTACGGTCAGTGACGAGATGCTCTCTGATCTGGTTTCCATGAAGCGGTAATGAATGATGGCAAAGTGGCGGCGGGATGATAATCAAAAGATGATGGACCGGGCGCGGGAGCCGCGCCGGAACCGAATTTCCGGGGACAGAGGGCGTGAGCGTCACGCCTTCTCTCCGGAGGCCGTCCGGGAGACGGCAGGTGGGGGAAAAGGCATGATCAAGGTGACACGATTGAGCGGGGAAGTTTTATACTTGAATATATTTCAGATCGAGTCCATGGAATCGATTCCTGAGACGAAAATAAAGATGATGAATGGCTATTATTTCCTGGTAAAGGATTCCGCCGATTCGATAATACAGCAGATAAAGGCGTTTATGCATAGCTTCATCATCTCTGATGATAAATAAACGCCCGATGATTTAGAGGTAGGAGGAGAAACACAATGGACTTTTCAACGCTTGTCGGGATGCTCCTGGCCCTGGGCCTGATCGTATGGGGAATTGGTCCGGCGAAGTTGCTGAACTTTTGGGATCCGCAGAGTATTGCCATCGTTCTGGGAGGAACGATAGCGGCTGTAATTGCAAGTTACCCGCTGCGCATTTTGAAGGATGTTCCGAAGCACTTCATGGTGTTGACCCGGGGAAAGCAGTATAACATCCCCAAGCTGGTGGACCAGATGGTGGATCTAGCCATGCTGGCCAGACAGAGCGGTCTGCTGGCTCTGGAGGAAAAGGCGGAGGAGATCAAAGATCCCTTTTTTAAACAGAGCGTCTTAAAGATCGTGGACGCCAATGACCCGGATAAGGTACGGGAAATGCTGGAAAAGGAAATGGATGATATGATGGCTAGACATGACGAAGCGGCCGGGATCTACGAAAAGGCATCTGCCTATGCGCCTGCTTTCGGTATGATCGGTACGCTGGTGGGTTTGATTAACATGTTAAAGGGCATGAATTTTGACGGCGGCGGTGCGTCCACCCTGGGCCAGGATATGGGTGTGGCATTGATTACCACCTTTTACGGCAGTGGTCTTGCCAATATTTTCTTTCAACCCATTGCAAAGAAATTGAGGATCCGGCAGAGCGAAGAGGAACTCTATTGTTCCACGGTCATCGAAGGGGTAATGGCTATCCAGGCAGGGGAGAATCCCAAGTTCCTTCGGGAGCATCTGCTTTCCTGTATGAAGCAGTCCCAGCAGAAAAAGCTTCTGGCGAAGGCAGACAGTGCGCCCGCCGGTGGAGGTGAATAAATCGGATGAGCAGAAGGAAAAAAGGCGGCGGCGGGGGCGAAGATTGCGGAAGCTGGATGGATACCTATGGAGACATGGTGACGCTTCTGCTATGTTTCTTTGTTTTGTTGTATTCCATGTCCAGCCTGGATCAGCAGAAATGGGAAATTTTTGTAAAAAGTATCTTTCCCAGTTCGGATGAGGAGGAACAAATCGCCATCAATGAGAATATAGAAGAAGGAGAGTATGATGTTTCTGGTGTCCTTCAGATGGATGAGGAACCGGAGATAGAAGATTTGGATCAGCTGTATTTGACATTGGTGGAGCGTTTGCAGGAGAATGGGATGGTAGGTGAGGGTGTGAGCGTCTCCAGGGGAGAGGGTTATACCTTTATCGCGTTTGAGAATCAGGCTTTCTTCAATGGGGACAGTTCCATTCTGACGGAGGAGGCAAAAGAGGTCCTGGATGTTTTCTGTGAGATTCTTGCTCCGGAAACGGATAAGATTTCCCAGATTGAGATTCTGGGCCATACATCCCAAGCGAATCCCGACAGGCCCAATAACCCTCGGACAGACCGGCTGCTTTCTTCCATGCGTTCAGCGGAGGTGGCGGCATATATCCAGGAAAAGGATATCATTGACCCAAGTAAGCTGGTGGGCATTAGTTATGGTCAGTTCCGCCCGGTGGATACTGTTGAGACGCGGGAAGGAAGGGCGAAGAATCGCCGTGTGGAATTCCTGATCGTGGATCAGGGGGCGGATATTAAGTCCATGAATGAGTATTATGATGAAATATATGGAATCAAAGATACGGATTCCACAGGAACAGCAGGTGAGGATGTGGAAGGTTTCGCACCTGCGGATGGCGCATCGGAGAACGGTGCTTCCATGCTTCCCGATCAGGGAGCAGAAGGGGCGGCAGAGCCTATTACGCCTGCGGATGGCACAACCCCTGTGGAACCAGCAACTCCCGCAGCGGAATCTTCCGGCGGGACGGTTCCGGCTCCTGAAGCGGCTCCAACGGAATAGCAATTTGAGAAAAGGTGGCTTTTACAGATGGCAGACGTATTATCTCAGAGTCAGATCGACGCACTTCTGAATTCTATGAATAACGGCGGCAGTTCACCGGAACCAGAACAGAAGAGCGTTCAGGTGGAAAAGAAGGCTGAGCCGGAACAGGTAAAATATAATAAATACGATTTTTACAGCCCCAGGAAGTTCACCAAGGACAAGCTGAAGATTCTGTCCAGTGTCTTTGAAAACTATGCCAGAATCATCACTTCCCAGATCAACGGCGTGTTCCGGGTTATGACCGACATCACCGTGATGGAGGTTCAGGAGCGGCGTTATTATGAATTTGTGAATGGACTTCATGAGAACGACGTGGTCATGTTGGTGAATGCCGTTCTACCGGAGTCCAACAGGACGCTGGTGCCTTTGCGTATCTATGTGACGCCGGGGCTGGTGATTACTCTGGTGGATCACATGCTGGGAGGCAGCGACGATGCGGTGAAGGTGAAGGACGGATATCGATATTCCGATGTGGAAATCGCCCTGTACCGCAGAATCCTTTCCTACCTGATCCAGGCTCTCAAAGATGGGTTTGCCAACTATATCAGTATGGATTTTCAGGCGCACCGGATAGAAGAGAATCCAAGCATGATTCAAGACGTGGGCTTGGACGAAACCGTGGCGATCATCATTTTGAACGTGGATTTGGCCGGGCTTGCTGTGGAACGAATCCGGATCTGTATTCCGGGAACTCTGCTGGAGGCCATTTTCCAGGCGATCGATTCCAGCAAGCATATTGCTAGGGGCTATGCCTATGAAGATAACCGCGATACGATCCTGGAGAACATCCGTCAGTCCCTGCTTCCTTTGACGGGGCAGCTGGGTACGGTTTCTCTTGACTTGAGCGATATCTATCACTTGAAGGTAGGGGATGTGATTGATATGAACAAACCCAAGGATCGGGATGTGAAGCTGTATGTGGAGAAGCAGCCCTGGTTCACCGGTAAGATGGGTGTATATAAGAAAAACGTGGCAATTCGGATCAATAGAAGACTCTATGAGAATGAGACCGACGAGGAAGTTGTTTTGACTTCCGCTTTGCCCGGACAGGAGGATTCCCCTCCCTACGATGAGTAGGATGTGGCTGAATAGGTGGTTACTTTATTAAACTAACTATATTATTTTAAAAGAAAAGAGAGGAAAGCAAAATGGCTAAAATTATGCTGGTTGATGATGCCGCATTCATGAGGATGATGGTTAAGAATGCTTTGACAAAAGCGGGGTATGATAATTTTGTGGAAGCTCAGGATGGCGCGGAAGCGGTGAAAAAGTACGAAGAGGAGAAGCCGGATATGGTGTTTATGGATATCACCATGCCGAATATGGACGGTTTGCAGGCTCTGAAGAAGATCAAGGAAAGCGATCCCAATGCGAAAATCGTGATGTGTACTGCCATGGGGCAGGAAGGCATGGTGGTGGATGCGATCAAATCGGGGGCAAGGGATTTCATCGTGAAGCCTTTCCAGCCGGATCGTCTTGTTCAGACCGCAAATACGATTCTGGGAAATTGAGGACTGTGACCGGGCTTGCAGCCTTTGTTTTGGCAGCCGTTTGATGGCTGCAGAATGAGAGGAAGAAATGGCTTTTTTAAGCTCCTTTGATATCAGCGCATCCGGTTTGAGCGCTCAGCGTCTCAGGATGGATATTGCGGCTGAGAACATAGCGAATATTGATACCACTAGGACCGAAGGCGGCGGTGCGTATGCCAGGAAGGACATAATTTTTGAAAGTTACGGTGCAGGTTCCTTCCGTGAGGCTTTGCGTAATGCTTCCGAAGGAAAGGGATTTTCCGGTAGGAATGCGGGGGTTCGCGTGGCTGGTATCATTGAAGATGATCGGGAAATGAAAAAAGTATATAATCCGAATCATCCGGATGCCGATGAGAGTGGTTTCGTGACGATGCCCAACGTAGACATCTTAAAGGAGACGGTGGACAGTATGTCTGCTACCAGATCCTATGAGGCAAATGTTACAGCGTTGAACGCAATGAAGCTGATGGCGCAGAAAGCCCTGGAAATTGGTAAATAGTTTTCATCGATAAATTAAGATAAAGGGGATTGAGAAATGGGCGCTAACGGCTTTAATGAAATGGAACTGGACGCCATAGGTGAAATAATGAATATCAGCCTCGGCGCTTCGGCAACGGCTGTTTCAACGATGCTGGGCACAAAGGTGAATATTACGACGCCCGTGGTCCGGGTCCAGTCGCGCAGCGAATTTGAATTTAAGCGTCTGGAGCCCGCGATTGGCGTGGAAATTTCCTATGTGGAAGGCCTGGAAGGCAAGAACATTATGATGTTCCGCCAGGAGGACGTACGTATCATCGTGGGAACCATGATGGGTGGGGAAGTACCGGAAGAGATGATGAGTGATGAGATCACCATAAGTGCGATCTGTGAGGTCATGAATCAGATGATGGGCGCTTCCGCCACGGCTCTGTCGGAGTTCCTGGGAACCATCGTCAATATTTCCACTCCGATTTCCTTTGAAATAGGGGAGCCGGAGGATTTTAAAGATAAATATTTCTCGGAAGAAGCCGGAATGGTGATTGTCCGCTTCAACTTAGAGATTGAAGATAAGCTGAACAGCGAATTTATGAATATTATGCCCTCTGGGCTTGCGAAGAGGTTGTTGGCGCCTTTTGAAGCGTCTTTTGCAGCTGCCACTGTGGAGGAGCCTGCTGCATCGGAACCGGTTTCACAGGAGGTTCCTGCCGCTGTGCCTGAGCCGGATGTAACGGAGAGCCCGGAGCCGGAACCTGCTGCTCCTGTGGATGCTGGAGGAGGTTCAGAGCGTATGTTGAGCCCGGAGGAGATTGCTGCCCTGGTGGCAGGAGCTTCCGGAGATACTTCCACACCCGAACCGACAGCGGCCCCTGCGGAGGAAACGCCCGTTGTGGAAGTGCAGCCGTCGGCCGGTGCTATGCCTGGGATGGAAGCCATGTCGGGTCAGGTACAGAGTGTTGCGCCGCAGGCAGGTCAGCCTATGGGGGCTGTTCCAGGTCAGGCGCCTATGCCGCCGGCCGGCCAGCCTTATTATTCGTATCCACCTATGGGAATGGATCCCATGATGCTTCAGCTTTTGAATCAGATGCAGCAGACACAGATGCAGATGATGGAAATGATGAAGAGCAGCAAAGCGCCGGAGCAGCCTTCGAATACGGGAAGCAGTTCCATTATCCGCCCTTTGGTATCGCCGCAAATTCAGGACGATGCCGGCGAGGGAGAGGAAGACAAGGCAAACCAGGAAATGCTGATGAAGGTTCCTCTGGAGATTTCCGTAGAAATCGGAAGGACGAAGCGGCTTGTGCGTGATATCTTGGAGTTTACCCAGGGTACTCTGGTGGTTTTGGATAAGATGGCAGGGGAACAGGTAGATCTGTTCGTCAATGGCCAGTGTATCGCCAGGGGTGATATCGTGGTCGTGGAAGACAATTTCGGTATCCGTATTACCGAGATTGTATCAAGGGAATTGCCTGCGGAGATTTTATAAATATGGGAACTCTGTCAGTATTTGGCGCAATCCTGACCGTTATGGGAGTATTGCTCCTGGCCTATTGGTGCAGCCGCCTATTGGGAAAACACTGGGTCAAATCCTCGGGGTCTGACAATATTAAGGTGGTTGGGCACATCCAGGTGGGGCAGGATCGCAGAATCCTTCTTCTGAAGGTGGGGGATCATAATTATTTGGTCAGTGTCTGCCAGGCAGGGATTCATCTTCTGGCTGAGGTAGAGGGTGAGTTCGAGGCGAATGAACCGCCTGGGCCGGAAAACGGGACGCCGCTTCCCTTCCAGGAAATCCTTGGAAAGTATTTGGAAGCCCATCAGAAGAAAAAGGGAGGAATAGATGAGTGACCTTCTGACACAGCTGAATGGTGGGAATGTCCCCACCCTGGATTTGTTATTTCTGCTTACTCTGGTAGCCTTACTACCTTCCCTTGTAGTGATGATGACGTCTTTTACCAAGACGATCATTATTCTGTCCTTTGCGAGGAATGCTATGGGCGTGCAACAGGCACCGCCCAATATGGTAATGGTTGGAATTTCGCTGTTTTTGACTCTATATATTATGAGCCCGGTTCTGGATGAGGTGAATGAACAGGCGTACCAACCTTATCTTCGCGAAGAGATCACCCAGCAGGAAGCGATGGAACGGATGATCGTACCGATGAAGCAGTTCATGCTTCGCAATACGGAACTGGCAACCCTGGAAAATTTTGTGGAAATGTCGGGTACGCAGGTGCAGGATGATGTGGAAGATTATCCGCTCACGGTTGTGGTTCCGTCGTTTATGACGACTGAGTTAAAAAAAGGGTTTACGGCGGGCTTTTTGATCTATTTGCCATTCCTTCTGGTGGATATCATTGTGTCCACTACTTTGATGTCCATGGGCATGGTTATGCTTCCTCCTGCCATGGTTTCATTGCCTTTTAAATTGCTGATCTTTGTGACGGTTGACGGTTGGCAGATCCTGTTTTCCGGTATTGCCCAGAGTTATCGTTGACATACCTATAGAAGATTGGGATGATAAACCCGTGGATTTCAACGCGGAAGGAACGCCGTTTCCGGCGGCAGAAGGTGAGGAAGTATGACGGAACTGGAGATCCTTGATATTTTGTTTTATGCTTTTCAGCTCGCCCTGAGGCTTTCCCTGCCTTTTCTGCTGATCAGTATGGTGGTGGGCGTGCTGATATCCATTTTTCAGGCAGCGACGTCGATTAATGAACAGACGCTGACATTTGTACCAAAATTCCTTTCCATTCTGGCTGTCATGGGGATTCTGGGAGGTTCGATCCTGGTATCTCTTCAGGATTTCTTCAGGGAGATGGTCGCGCTGATTTCGGGGGTCTGAGGGTTTATGTTTATTTTATTTGCCCTTGTGGTCATGCGAATAAGCGGGGCCGTTGTATTTAATCCTGTATTAGGAAGAGCGAACTATCCGAACGCCGCTAAGGGGGCTTTAGTTTTTCTGTTGTCCATGCTTTTGTATCTGAATGTGGACGGTACATTGGCGCATCAGCCCTCCGGCATGCTGGAGTTTGGCTTTCTGCTCCTAAAGGAATTGGCGATAGGATTTGTGCTGGGCTTTTCCATGGAATTGGCCTATGCGGTGGTGCGTTTTGCTTCATCGGTCATGGATAATACCATGGGTTTATCCATGGCTCAGGTTTATGATCCGCAGTATAATGTGCAGATGACGATTACCTCCGGCATGTATTATGCGTTGGTGACGCTGATTTTTTTGGCCACAGACGGCCATGTGCGCCTCATTGGGCTTTTTTTTGAATCGGCCCGTCTGATTCCCTTCGGGGAGGTGACGCTTCGACCGGAACTGTATCTGCTGGTACTGGAGATCTTCCGGGCGAACATCATGATGGGACTGCAGTTTGCTTTTCCTGTTCTGGCTATGGAGCTTGTCACAGAGGCGGCAGTGGGGATCCTGATGCGCATGATTCCCCAGATCAATGTGTTTTCAGTAAATTTTCAGTTGAAGATCATCGTTGGGCTGATGATGCTGGTATTCCTGTTCAGCCCTATGGCGGATAAGCTTTATACAATCCTGGATAACTTTTTTATCAATATCCAGCGGCTCCTGGAACTGATGGCATGACGGCCGGAAGGTGGTGGTGGGCTTTTGGCAGAAGCAAACGGACAGGAAAAAACAGAGCAGCCAACCAGTAAACGGCGTAAAGACGCAAAGAAGGACGGCAATGTATTTCAGAGCCGAGACGTGGCCACAGTGGTGGTTCTCTTCGGTGTATTCTACATGATGCGCGTCATGCTTCCTATCCTTTACGAGACGGTTCGGGACTGCATGGTTTATTTTTTTTCTCTGGTGGGTACGGATGACCCGTTGTCCGCATCGATGCAGATTTTTGCCTACGAGGTGGTGGCGCTGCTCAAATGTGCCCTGCCGCTTCTGCTGGCAGCCGCAGTTTTGGGGATTGTTTCCCATGGCGTGCAGACCCGTTTTAATGTGACTTTTAAGCCGTTGCGCCCTAAATTCAGCAGATTGAACCCCATCAGTGGGATGAAGAAACTGTTTAGCCTGAAAAAAATTGTGGATCTGATCAAAAACCTGATCAAGATTTTGCTGCTGATTGTTCTTCTGTATAGCCTCCTGAAAAACGATCTAGAGATAGTGGCGCGGATGATCCATATGGAGGTGCTGGTATCCACGGCAACTATGCTTCAGCTGGTATTTGACCTGGTGTTGCGAGTGAGCCTGGCTTTTACTATTGTAGCTTTCTTCGACTTCCTGTATCAGAGATGGGATTATGAGAAAAACCTGAAGATGACCAAACAGGAGGTCAAGGACGAATACAAGATGACGGAAGGAAATCCGGAGATTAAGGGAAGGATCCGTAGGATCCAGCGTCAGATGGCTTTGAGCAGGATGATGCAGAAGGTTCCGGAAGCAGATGTGGTGGTGAGAAATCCTACCCATTTCGCGGTTGCGATCAAATATGACCCGAATAAAAACGGGGCGCCCGTCGTACTTGCTAAGGGACAGGACATGGTGGCGTTGCGTATTATACGGGTGGCGGAGGAAAGCGGTGTTTTCCTGGTGGAGAACAGGCCGCTTGCCAGGGCATTGTATGAATCCTGCGACCTTGACCGGGAAATCCCGGCGGAGTTCTACGGGGCTGTGGCCGAGATCCTAGTCTTTTTTTACAAGGCTACCAAAAGGGAGGATATGTTCCGGTAGGCCGTTTTCTAGGGATGGAGTTTTGAATGAAAAAGATACTCAACTATTCGGTTGTATTATTTGTAATCACGGTTATACTGCTTTTGATTATACCGCTCCCTGCGGCCATCGTGGACGTGGCGATCATCCTCAACATGTCCATTTCCATGATGATCCTGGTCATCACTATGACCATCAGGGAGCCGCTTGAGCTGTCCATATTTCCGTCCCTGCTTCTGATTACCACGTTGTTCCGCCTGGGTATCAATGTATCCACCACCAGGAACATCCTTACCAATTCCGGTTCCTCAGGACAGATCATCAAGGCTTTTGGTGATTTCATCCTGCAGGGAAATGTGGTGGTGGGCCTGGTCATTTATCTGATCATCGTTTTGATGCAGTTTCTGGTCATCACCAAAGGCGCAGAGCGTGTGTCGGAGGTCGCGGCTAGATTTACCCTGGATGCCATGCCCGGTAAACAGATGGCGATCGATGCAGACCTGAATTCCGGTCTGATTGACGAACAGCAGGCCAAAGCCAGGCGTGAGAAGATTCAGAGGGAAGCGGATTTCTATGGCTCCATGGATGGTGCCACCAAGATCGTAAAGGGCGATTCAGTAATGTCCTTGATCACTACGGCCATCAATCTGATCGGCGGCAGTATCATCGGTATCATTCAGTCCGGGCAGGATATTGGAACGGTGCTAACCACTTATTCCATCGCTACGGTGGGCGACGGCCTGGTGGGACAGATTCCGTCTCTGCTGATTTCCACGGCTACAGGCATGATCGTGACCAGGGCGGTTGCGGAAGGAAGCCTGAATGAGGATATCTCCAAGCAGTTTACGGCCCAGCCTACGGCAATTATGATCAGCGGCATTGTAATTGCCGTTCTGACGGTGATACCTGGAATGCCGGTTATTCAGCTGATTATCGTTTCAGGCGGCCTGATTGGAGGCGGATATTATCTTTCCAGAAGAGTGAAGGAAGAACCTGGGATAGCAACCGGAGGCGGCTTGGGAGGAACGCTTCGCGGCTATACCGGAGAAGGAGGGGAAGGGGAACCTGGAATACCGGGAGAAGAGGAACCGCCTAAGCCGGTGAGCGAGGAAGAATACTTTAAGGATGTGAACAATGTCTATTCCCTGCTTGCCGTGGAAGCCATTGAGATGGAGTTTGGCTATAGCCTGATTCCTTTGGTGGACGAATCGGTGGGCGGCCGGCTGATCAACCGGATTATCATTTTCCGCAGACAGTATGCCCAAGACATGGGATTTGTCATTCCGTCTATCCGTTTGCGGGATAGCTCTGGTCTGAATACCAATCAATATTGTATTAAGATCAAAGGAGAGGAAGTGGCAAAGGGGGAAATCCTGATCGATTATTTCCTTGCCTTGGAACCGGATAATCCAGAGAAGGTGATCGATGGAATTGAAACCATCGAACCGGCTTATGGGATTCCCAGCCGGTGGATCCGTCCGGAGGATCGGGAATTGGCGGAGATCTATGGCTATACGGTGATCGACCCCTTATCCGTATTGGTGACCCATCTGTCAGAGGTGGTGAAACAGCATGCCCATGAGCTGATCACCAGGCAGGAAGTGATTCATTTGGTGGAAAATGTACGCAAAACCTCTCCGGAATTGGTGGAGGAGGCTTTCCCTAATGTGGTTTCGTACAGCCTTTTTCAGAAAATCCTTACCAGCCTTTTAAAGGAAGGAGTACCTATCAAGGATTTGGAGACCATCATCGAGGCTGTGTTGGAGGGCATTTCCGACCAAGGGCTGCCGGTGCGGGATGTGGACAGTCTGATCGAGAACATCAGAACCGCATTAAAACGGACCATTACGCGTATGTATTGTGAAGACGGGAGCATGAAGGTGATTACCATGGACTCCGAGTTGGAGAGAACGATGGTGGGATGCCTGTCTAAGGGGGAGAGAGGCTATTACTTGGCCCTGAATCCAGATGTGCTTCAGAGCTTGATTAACCAGATCACGGTGCAGCTTAAAAAATTCAATGGCCTTTCCCAGAGCCCGGTGATTTTAACTTCCCAGGTGATGCGAGTCCACTTGTATCGATTAATCGATCAGTTTTATCCAAACGTGAGGGTGCTGTCTTTTAATGAGATTTCTAACAATATTCAGATCCAGTCCATCGGCAGCCTGCTTTTAGAACATACGGAGCGCAAGGGGGCTTGAGAACAAAACTGGCCGGGGAAGCCGTAACGAAAGGCAGATAGGAGGATTCTTAGGAAAAGGAGGTGAGGATGGATGGGGCCGGATGAGCTGGAACAGAAGACCAATGAAGAACTTCTGGAGTTATATCGCAGGGAAGGAAATCTGGAGGTGAAGCAGGCCCTGGTGCTTCGATATCTATATATTGTAAAAACCATTGCTCTGCAAATGCGGAACGTGTACGCGGGAAGCCTGCAACTGGAGGATATTATTAATGAGGGCGTGATCGCCATCATGAAAAGTATTGACAGATACGACCCGGAGCGAGATAATAAGTTCGAGACTTTTATCTCAAGGCGTATCCGGGGAATGATCATTGACCTGGTTCGCAAGAATGACTGGATGCCCCGGGATTTTCGGAAACAGGTCAAGGCCATGGAGGAGGCGGAAGCTTCCCTGAGCCGTTCGCTGGGCCGTCTGCCCTCCGATGAGGAAGCTGCGGACGCTCTGAAAATGGATCTCAGGAAATATAGGAAGCTGCAGCGAATGAGCGTTATGATGAATGTGCTTTCGCTGGATATGATCACCGACGATGAAGGCGAGCATCAGTCTCTCCAGATTTCCAGCGGGGATGTGAGTTCCCAGCCGGAGAGAGCTTTTCTAAAGGGGGAGTCCCGCCAGATGCTGGCGGAGGCCATTGAATGTCTAAAAGAGAAGGAGAAGATGGTCATTTCCCTTTACTATGTGGAGGAGCTCAATATGGGCCAGATTGCCCAGATCCTGGAGGTGAGCGAACCGCGCATTTCTCAGATCCATAGTTCGGCGATACGCAAATTGAAAGCCTACATGGGATCCTATATGTAGGGGAGACGCAAGTGTAAGGAATTAAGGAGGATACAGTATGTATCAGGGATTCTATAATCTGACGTCGGGCATGCTGACGCAGACGAGGAATTTGAATGTAATCAGTAACAATATGACGAATGTCCAAACCCCCGGCTATAAGCGGGATAAGATGGTCAGTACCACCTTCCAGGAGGAAATGCTCTATCGGACAGGAAAGAGGTATAAAGAGGATGCACAGCCTCTTGCCACCACATCTAAGATACGGGCGGCAGAAAGGACATATGTGAACTACGAGCAGGGAAGCTTTGATCTCACGGACGGAATTATGGATTTTGCGTTGGCAGGAGAGGGCTTTTTCTGTATTGATACTCCGGACGGGACTTTCTATACCAGGAACGGATCCTTCGGTGTGGATAACGAGGGGTATCTTTCCCTGAACGGAATGGGCAGGGTGCAGGGAGCGGACGGACAGCCGATCCTTATAGATAATGAAAATTTTGTGGTAGACGGTACCGGGAATATCAGCGTCACGGAAGTGGTGGACGCACAAACGGGCGCGACGGAGACGCGCAGCATGGGGACGCTGCGGGTTGTGGATTTCGCGGATTACGAGCAGCTACATAAAGAGGATTTCGGCGTGTTTTCCTCCGGCGGTCAGGCGGCCGAGGACGTGGAGCGGCCGGCTATTCTCTGGAAATATCTGGAGAAATCCAATGTGGATATGCTGGAAGAGATGACTTCCATGATGACTTCTCAGCGTGCGCTGCAGAGCGCAGCCCAGGTGCTGAAGATGTATGACCAGATCCTGAGCAAAGCAGCCACCGAGGTGGGAAGGCTATAATAATCTGAGTATAAGTTGCCGTATTGCGGCAGAATGTGAGGAATAATGTACCAGTCATTTTATACAGCAGCCCTTGGCGCCGGAACGTGTATGGCTAAAATGGGCGTGATTTCAAACAACATGGCCAATGTGAATAACAATGGCTTCAAACCCAAGAATACGGCATTTACCGACCTGTTGCAGCTCAATCTGAACGATTCTGAGGATGCGGTTACGGATCTGCAGACAGGGAATGGGGTGAGGGTGCAGAGGACTTACAGTACCTTCAGTACGGATGCCATGGAAATGACCAACAGCGTATTGGATTATGCGATTATGGGGGATAACCAGTTTTTCATGGTGCAGGATCCGGTTACGGATGCGATTACCTATACCCGAAGCGGCCATTTTCACCGTGCGGAGATGGAGGATGGGGTCTTTTATCTGATGACAGACGGCGGTAAGCTGGTGCTGGATCAGAATGGAGAACGCATCGAAGCGGACGTGCCCGATGTGGAGCGTCTGTACAGGCTCGCGAAAGGAGAAGCGGTGGAGACAGAGACAGAGGAAGCTCTGGATGAGGATGCTCCGCGCGTGAGTGTATATACCTTTACCAATCCGAGCCGCCTTCTGAGCGTGGGAGATAATGAATGGGCCGCCCCTGAAGATATGGAGCCTCAGTTAGTAGAGGACTCTAACCTTGCCACCTGTGCGCTGGAACGTTCAGGAACGGATCTGGCCAAGGAGATGACGAAGATGATCGAGTGCCAGCACGCCTATTCTTATGCGCTGAAGATGGTGATTACGGCGGATGAGGTGGAATCCACGATTAATTCCCTGAGAGGATAATGAAGTCGGGAAATAGAAGATCATATTGATAAGCGGCACGACGGCTCCGGATAACAGGGTATGTTTGGAAGTGGCGGGGATGAACGGCTAAACGAGCTCTTGGGGAGGCAGGACGGATTAGATTCACATGAAAGAAAGGTGAGGTCACAGAGCATATGAAATTAAAAAGCTATGAAGATATGAATCTCCAGGAGCTGGACGTTATGAAGGAAATCAGCAGCATCGGCACAAGCCATGCTGCAACCTCGCTTTCCAAGCTTTTGCAGAAGGAAGTGCGTATCTCCATTCCGGAAGTAAGTATTTTGGGGTATGAGGAAACCGTTGAACGGATCGGCACGATAGAAGAGCTCGTGACCGCAACTCTTGTCCGGATGTCGAATGAGGTAAATGGGCTGATGTTGTTCGTGTTCAAGCTGGATCTGGCCAATGTGGTGCTGGGGAAGCTGATGGGGCAGGAATATACCTCTTTTGAAGAGATGGATGAGATGGCCTATTCCGCATTGGAGGAAGTGGGAAACATTATCATCTGTTCTTATGTCAACGCTTTTACTAAACTGGTGGATGTGGAAATCGACCTTTCTGTTCCCAGCTCTACTATGAATATGCTGGGTGGTATTCTAACGGTTCCCATTGCGGAATACGGATATGTAACGGATAAGCTGATGTATATTAATGCGGAATTCATCATAGACGGGGAGAAGCTTTCCGACGGCTTGTTGATGCTCCCTGACATTGAATCCCTGAATGGTATCCTGGAGAAATTAGGTGTCTCATGATTGGAAATAAAGAATTAAAAGTAGGTATCGGCGACATGCAGTTCGCCAGAGGGGACAGCACGGTTATTACATACGCGCTGGGTTCCTGTATTGGGATTACTTTTTACGACCCTCAAATCAAGCTGGGCGGACTTCTTCATGTTATGCTTCCTGCAAGAACCGACCCGAGGGATCCGAAGGTATTCAAATATGCAGACAGCGGAATCCATGAGACGGTCCGCAAGCTCACTGCTTTTGGTATGCTAAAGAGCAGGACGATTGTGAAGATCGCCGGAGGGGCCAAGATGTTCGATATTAAAGGAAGTTCTGACTTTGGGAATATCGGGCAAAGGAATGCTGCGATGGTGAAAAAGGTATTGCAGGAAGAGGGGTTCCGTATTGCGGCTGAGGACACGGGCGGTGCATATGCCAGAACAATGCTCCTCAATGTTTCAAACGGCGACGTGATCATACGTACGGTGGGAAAACCGGAAAAACATCTTTAGAGAGGAGAGAACGATGGTGGAGAAAGAAAAAGAGGGAATCCTGTTAGAATCGGGAACGAACGAAATTGAGATCATGAAGTTCAAGATTCAGGGAGAGTTCTACGGGATCAATGTGGCTAAGGTGAAAGAAATTATGATGGCTGCAAGGGTAAAAGCCATGCCCCATGCCCATCCGGCAGTGGAAGGGATTTTTAAACCCAGAGATATTCTGATCACAGTGATTGACCTGGGGTATTACCTGACCAACGATTATCTGGAACATAAACCCAGGGATCTTTTCATTGTTACCAATTTCAACAAAATGACGGTAGCTTTCCGGGTGCAGAGCATTGAAGGTATTAGCAGAATCTCCTGGAAGGATATCCAGAAGCCGGATAAGACCCTGACCCACGGGGAAGAAGGAGTGGCAACCGGAATTGCCCAGTGTGCGGGAGAATTGGTAACGATCCTGGACTTTGAGAAGATCGTGGCGGAAATTGCGCCGGAAACCACCATCCAACTGTCTGAAGTGGAACAGATGGGAGACAGACCGATTTGTAATAGCCCTCTGGTTATTGCCGAGGATTCCATCCTTTTGCAGAAAATGATTGATGATGCCCTGCAGCGCGCCGGATTTACGGATATTAAGAATTTCAATAATGGACAAGAGGCCTGGGATTACCTGAGAACGATCAGGAACGATCATGACCTTTATGATAAGGTTAACTTGATTATCACGGATATTGAGATGCCGGAAATGGATGGACACCGCTTGACGAAGCTGGTCAAGGATGACCCCAGGTTGGGACACCTTCCGGTAGTTATTTTCTCCTCTTTGATCGACGATCAGATGCGGATCAAAGGAGAATCCCTGGGTGCGGACGAACAGCTGACTAAGCCTGAAATCGGCAACCTGGTACATGTGATCGACAGGCTCCTGGCTCGGTTTGAAAAGAATCGCAAAAGTTTTGGAGAATAACTTTTTCGGATGATAAATCCATCGCTATTGAAATTGCCCTGTCCGTGCTCCTGCATGGATGGGGCGTTTTATGTCTGTTGGGGAAATTTTATCCGTGTAACGCTCCTGAAAAATTTGTTCAAAGCAGAATGAAAATCCATTTTAATAGTTACCCTCCTAAGACGGAACATTTTAACACGCATGGCATATTTTTCTATTGGATCGCATATAGTATAGATAGTAATGCTAGAGGCCTGTCCGGCCCATGCTTTAGCGAAAGAAAGCGGAGCGAGGCCAATCGAGACATCATATATGGAGAATAGGAGGACAACCATGCCAAGAGGTAGGAAAAAGCAATCGTTGGATGAGAAAATCCTTGATACGAAACAGAGCATTTATAACTTGGAAAACCGAGTCCAAGAACTTTATGAAGAGCTGGAGGAATTGTTGGAACGTAAGAAACGGGAGGAACTGGAAAAACTTTCCGAGGCGCTGGAGGAAGCTGGGGTTACTGTGGAGGAAATGCTGGAGCGGATGAAGACGGAGAGCAACGACGAACCGGCGATGGAGCATATTGCCTAGGGGCTGGGTTTTGCTTTTCCATTTATTAAAAAATTAGAAAATATTTCATATCCGATTGCATCATAAAAAAAAGCCCGCTATAATAGGAATAAGCGTCTAAAAAATATAGTAAGGGGGATTTTATGGAAGAACAAAAGAAAAGATTCAGCCTGGCGTCCTTATTTGCGCCTACTGATATGACAGAAGGTTCGCCGGGTAAAAAGATCATAGCGTTTGCAATCCCCATGTTGATCGGCAATGTTGCGCAGCAATTGTACAATACGGTTGACAGCATTGTGGTGGGAAGATATGTGGGAGACAATGCGCTGGCTGCTGTGGGCAGCGCGGGCCCCATATTGAATCTGTTATTGGTGCTGTTCGTGGGAATCTCTGTCGGAGCCAGTATCATGGTATCTCAGTATTTCGGAGCAAAACAGAGGGAAGAGCTGTCCTATTCCATCGGTTGCAGTATCACGCTGACCGCCATTTCCTCGCTCATCATCATGGCGCTGGCGCCTTTTGTGATCCGACCGCTGCTCCATCTTCTGAATACGCCGGACAGCATCATGGATTGGTGTTCCTCTTATCTGATGATTCTGTTTATCGGTATTGCGGGGATGGCCTATTATAATATCCTGAGCGGTATTCTGCGCGGATTGGGCGATTCTGTCTCGGCTCTTTTATATCTGTTGGTGGCGACGGTACTGAACATTATTTTGGATCTGGTGTTTGTAGCGGTATTCCAGATGGGCGTTGCTGGTGTGGCTTTGGCAACGGCCATTGCCCAGGCAGTTTCCTCTGTGTTATGCATTCTGAAGCTGGCTCGTATGGGGGATATCTTTGACCTCAAGCTTTCCTATCTGAAACCGAGAAGGAAGCATACTGCGGATATGATTCGCCTGGGCCTGCCTTCCGGTATTACGCAGGCGATCTTCTCTATGGCGATGATCATTGTCCAGTCCTTGACGAACAGCTTCGGTGAAATGTTCATTGCTGCCAACGTGATTATCATGCGCGTGGATGGGTTTGCCATGATGCCGAACTTTTCCTTTGGAACGGCCATGACCACCTATGCGGGACAGAACGTGGGGGCCCGGAAGTATGACAGGGTGGAGCAGGGCGCAAAGGAAGGGACGCTGATTTCGGTGGCCATTTCCGCGGCGATCACCACACTGATCCTGATTTTCGGCAAATATCTGATGCAGATTTTTACGGAAACCGATGCCCTTGTGGATCTGAGTATGCGGATGATGCGTATATTGGCGGTGGGATACATAGCCATGGCAGTGACTCAGTGTTTGTCTGGCGTGATGAGAGGCGCAGGAGATACCATGACCCCTATGTGGATTTCCCTGATTACTACGGTGCTGATCCGTGTGCCGCTGGCCTATGGCATCGCCTGGATGACCAGGTCGCCTGAACTGCCCAATGGCAGAAGCGAATGCATTTTTATTTCTCTCCTCGGCTCCTGGGTTCTGGGTGCTGTGATCACTTGGTTATCCTACAAAAAGGGGACCTGGAAGAAGAAAGCGTTAGAAGATTAGACTGAAAAGAAACAGGCAGGCCATTGGCCTGCCTGAATTGTTGTTTCCTGTTATTCGTCCTCTGCGTCGGAATCCTTGGGTTTGGGAGCGGAGTATCGGGATGTACCGATGAAGTCTGTGCTCACTTCTTGGCCGTCTTGATAGGTGGTAAAATAGGTTTTGGCGGAAAGACTGCTGGTTTCCTTTGACCAGAGTTTAAAGCTGCGGCCATTTAGATCCTGTTCCCAAACCAGACAGTTGACGATCAGCTTGTTACCCTTGGTATAGGCCTGTAGGATGACGGGAGCGGAGTAGACGTTCTTAAACCTCATATCCTTGGAGCCTGCAGTGATCGCGGCATCCATACCAAGGGGAAGATAATGCACAGGCATACTGTGAGGATGACGCTCCAAAATCTGCAGCCCTGCGTTTTTGACGGCCACATAGACGGTGGAGGATACCTGACAGATGCCGCCGCCCGTTGACTGGACGGTCCTTCCGTTTAAATAAGTGCCGGCGGGCTTGTACCCATTGGCAGCTGTGCGGGGGCGGATAGAATCGCTCACGGAGACCTCCTGGCCCGGCATGATTACCATATTATTCAAATGACCGGCGGCTATCTGGATATTGGTGATCCGATTGGAGGAGCTTCCGGAAAAGCTGGTACTGTAGCTGGAAGCGAGCACGAAGTCAGGGCTGCAGTCCAGTGTACCGTTTTCCACCACGCAGGTTAAATAATCCTCTGTCAGATCGAGTACAAGGGGCTGAGGACTGCCTGTGGCGAGCTGCATTTGTACGGTATTGATCACCCACTCCGTCACATTGGGAGCCAGCTGATAATAAGCCTTTCCGGAACTACGGACGTAGCTTCCGGCGCCCGTATCGAACAGGGAAGCTTCCCCATCAAAGGTCTGCGCTTTGAGCTGGCCGTTCACCGCATTGATGAAATCCGTAAATGCTGCGGCGTCTCCCAGCATACATTGTCGGACGCCCCCGTCTGCGGAGAGGAAAACTGGATAATTTGCGATGACATCCAGCCCCATGGCCCAGGTCTGTCCGTTGAGGTTGAAAATAAGGGGCTGGGAGAGCCATCCCGCGTTGATATACCGGTTGTCCCCCACGACGGTAGTAATTCCTCCTGCCGGAATCCATTCGGCGGCATCCGCCCGGAGCGGGCATTGGCCGAGGATCACGAAGAAGCTCAGTATGAGCAGTTTCTTATGTAATTTTTTCATACTAAAATCATACCTTCCTTTCTTCCTGCGCATGCAGGAATCATACGATCTTAGCATAGCACATCCTGCTCGATTTTCCAATCATATTTTTCCGACGGGGTGTGGGAATTGGGGAAAGGGGAAAGCCGCTGTACCGTTGGGCTGCCTTTAAACCCGCCGGGAACGGCTTCGGACATTCCGCCTTCGTCACCCTCTATGCGTTCTTATTCAGGTTTTTCTGCGCTGTAGAGAGCATTAATTTAATCCGGTTGAGCTGGTTTACCTCGCTGGCCCCGGGGTCATAGTCGATGGCCACCACATTGGCGCCTGGATAACGTCTGCGCAGTTCTTTAATGACGCCTTTGCCCACCACATGGTTGGGCAGACAACCGAAGGGCTGGGTGCAGACAATATTGCTGGTTCCTGACTTGATCAATTCCACCATTTCTCCTGTGAGAAACCAGCCTTCCCCTGTCTGATTCCCGATGGAAACGATGGGAGAAGCGTAGGAAGCGATATCGTCGATTTTGGCCGGCGGGTGGAAGTGGACGGAGCGCTCAAAGGCTTTCCTGGCGGCGGAACGCATCCATTCCATGCCGGTAATGCCCAGTCTGGCGAAGCGTGCCGTCTTTTTACTGGTGCCTAAGTGGTCTGCCTTGTAAATCTGGTTGTAGAAGCAGTAGAACATGAAATCCAGAAGATCAGGAACCACCGCCTCAGCGCCCTCTGTCTCCAGAAGTTCCACCAGGTGGTTGTTGGCGGCCGGGGCGAATTTCACCAGAATTTCCCCTACGATGCCCACGCGGGGTTTTGCCTCATCGGTGATGGGGATGGCGTCGAATTCCTCTATAATTTCCCTGCACATCCGGAAGAAAGTGTGGACGCCGGGGTGTTTGGATGCCAGGAAGACTTTGCATTTTTCCGCCCATTTGCGGTGGCATGTGTTGACGCTGCCTTGGGTACGTTCGTAGGGACGCATCCGATAGACGCAGCGCATGAAGATATCTCCGAATACCGCGCCGTATACTGCCCGAAGTAATAGATTGGGGCTCAGTTTAAAGCCCGGATTGGCCTCCAGCCCGGACATGTTGACGGAGATGACCGGCACCTGTTCCATGCCCGCTTTGGCCAGGGCGCGCCGTATGAAGCCCATATAGTTGGTGGCGCGGCAGCCGCCTCCAGTCTGGGACATGATGACAGCCACCCGGTTTAAGTCGTATTTTCCAGAAAGCAGTGCGTCCATGATCTGGCCCACCACCAGCAGGGAAGGATAACAGGCGTCATTGTTTACGTACTTTAGGCCCATATCGATGGCGTGCCGGTTGTCGTTGGGCAGGACTTCCACATGGTAGCCGCTGGCGTTGAAGGCGGCCTCCAGAAGTTCAAAGTGGATGGGAGACATCTGCGGACAGAGGATGGTATAATCTTTCCTCATTTCTTCTGTGAAGGCTACCTTTTGGACGGCGGTGGAATGTACTTTGCGTTTTTCCTTTTTCTTTTCCTTTTCCCGGATGGCGGACAGGAGGGAACGGATCCGGATTCTGGCCGCACCCAGGTTGTTCACCTCGTCGATTTTTAAACAGGTATAGATCTTGCCGGAGCCGGAAAGGATATCGTTCACCTGATCCGTGGTCACGGCGTCAAGGCCGCAGCCAAAGGAATTGAGCTGAATCAGGTTCAAATCGTCCCGCGTACGAAGGAAGGAGGCCGCTGCATAGAGCCGAGAGTGGTACATCCACTGGTCGGAAACTAAGAGCGGCCGTTCCGGGCATCCCAGATGCGAAACGGAGTCCTCGGTGAGCACAGCCAGCCCGTAAGAGGTGATCAGTTCGGGAATGCCGTGGTTGATTTCCGGATCCAGGTGATAGGGCCTTCCTGCCAGTACGATGCCTTGGCGGTCGTTTTCTTCCATCCAGGCGAGCACTTCTTCCCCCTTTTTCTTGATATCTTCCCGGGAGGCGGCCATCTCTTCCCAGGCCTGGGCCGCTGCCTGCCGCACTTCCTGGGCAGGCAGCTCGCAAAACTCCGCCACCAGGGCGTTGGAGGCCGTTTCCAGGCTGGTGAATGCCAGGAAGGGATTGCGCAGGATTGCTTCGCCCCGTCCGATCTCTTCCACGTTATTTTTGATGTTTTCGGAATAGGAGGTGACGATGGGGCAGTTGTAGTGATTGCCTGCGCCCTCGGTCTCCTTTCTTTCATAGAACAGGGCTGGATAGAAAATGAAATCCACTCCCTGGCGGATGAGCCAAGCTACATGTCCGTGGGCCAGCTTGGCGGGATAGCATTCCGACTCGCTGGGGATGGATTCGATCCCCAGTTCATAGATGTTATGGGTGGAAACGGGGGAGAGCACCACCTGGTAACCGAGTTTTGTAAAAAATGTATACCAGAAGGGATAATTTTCATACATGTTCAACACGCGGGGAATGCCCACGCGTCCCCGCTTGGCCTGGTCTGCGGAGAGAGGCTCATAGGAAAAGAGCCGTTTCAGTTTATATTCAAACAGGTTGGGAACCTGGCTGGGATTTTTGGGTTTGCCCAGGCCCCGTTCGCAGCGGTTCCCAGAAATATACTGCCTACCGCCGGAAAAGCGGTTGATGGTGAGACGGCAGTGATTGGTGCAGCCCTTGCATTTCGCCATGCTGGTCTCAAATTCCAGGGCGCTGATCTGATCGATGGTGAGCATGGAAGTCTGATAGCCGGCTGTGTAGTTTTCACGGGCGATCAGGGCGGCGCCGAAGGCCCCCATGATTCCGGCGATGTCCGGTCGTATGGCTTGGCAGCCTGCAATCACCTCAAAGCTGCGCAGCACTGCATCGTTATAGAAGGTTCCGCCCTGTACCACGATCTGGCGGCCTAGTTCGGAGGCGTCGGATACTTTGATCACCTTGAACAGGGCGTTCTTGATAACGGAATAGGCTAGGCCGGCGGAGATATCCGCCACGTCCGCTCCCTCCTTCTGGGCCTGTTTTACCTTGGAATTCATGAATACGGTACATCTGGTGCCCAGATCGATGGGATGGGCCGCAAATAGGGCGGCTTGGGCGAAATCCTGTACGCTGTAGTTCAGCGATCTGGCGAAGGTTTCGATGAAGGAACCGCAGCCGGAGGAACAAGCTTCGTTGAGGAGCACGCTGTCTACGGTGCCGTTTTTAATTTTAATGCACTTCATGTCCTGACCGCCGATATCCAGGATACAGTCCACTTCCGGGTCAAAAAAGGCAGCCGCATGGTAATGGGCTACGGTTTCCACTTCGCCGTCGTCCAGCAAAAAAGCTGCCTTCATCAGGGCTTCCCCATAGCCGGTGGAGCAGGAACGGACGATTTTCACGCCCCGGGGCAGCAGGGAATAGATTTCCTGAATGGCGCCGATGGCGGTTTTCAAGGGGCTTCCGTTATTGTTGCTGTAAAAAGAATAAAGCAGGGAACCGTCCTCCCCGACCAGAGCTACCTTGGTGGTGGTGCTCCCCGCGTCAATGCCCAAGTAGCAGTTTCCCGCGTAATCTTCCAGGGAAGAAGCCTTGACACAGTGGCTGTCGTGGCGGGAGCGGAACTCCTCGTACTCTTCATCAGAGGAGAAGAGGGGATCCATGCGGGCTACTTCAAATTCCATGCGGATACCGCCGGAGAGCCGGGCCAGAAGGTCGTCTATGGAAAAGGAAACATCCTCCCGGCAGTTCAGGGCAGATCCAAATGCCGCGAAGAGGTGGGAGTGTTCCGCTTCGATGGTATGCTCCGCATCCAGCTTCAGGGTGCGGATGAAAGCGGCTTTTAATTCGGAAAGGAAGTGGAGCGGACCGCCCAGAAAGGCCACATGGCCCCGGATGGGCTTTCCGCAGGCCAAGCCGCTGATGGTTTGGTTTACAACAGCCTGAAAAATGGATGCAGCCAAATCCTCTTTCGTAGCCCCTTCGTTGATCAGAGGTTGGATATCGGTTTTGGCAAAGACGCCGCAGCGGGCGGCGATGGTGTAAAGCGATTGATAGTTCTTGGCGTATTCATTCAATCCGGCAGCATCGGTCTGGAGAAGGGAGGCCATCTGGTCGATGAAGGAGCCCGTCCCTCCCGCACAGATGCCGTTCATGCGTTGCTCTATATTTCCGTTTTCAAAGTAGATGATCTTCGCATCCTCCCCGCCCAGTTCAATGGCCACATCGGTTTTCGGGGCCAGTTCCTGCAGGGAAGAGGATACGGCAATTACTTCCTGGATGAAGGGGATTCCTAGATGATTGGCCAGCGTCAATCCTCCGGAGCCAGTAATCATGGGATGCAGGGTAATGCTTCCCAGTTTCTGTCTGGCATCGGAAAGAAGAGCGGCCAGGGTTTCCTGTATATTGGCGTAATGCCTTCTATAATCGGAAAAAAGGATATGATGTCCCTCGTCCAGAATGGCGATCTTCACCGTTGTGGAACCGATATCGATTCCAAGGCCATAGAGCGGAGACTTAATATTGTGCATATGTCATTTTTTTCCTTTCTTCTTATTTATATGTGTCGTTCGATCAACTGTTACATTATACGACAGCATATCCCCAAAAGCAACTAAAGAACCTGTTAAAAAAGAAAATGAAATTCTAAAGTTTTTATAACTTTTATGAATTTATCCAGCTGGTTCATTGCCTTTTTTTGTATGGAATGATAGAATAAGGATGCTGTTTCGGACATTTCGGACACAACAGGAGATATCATAGGCGCCTGCGGCCTGCATGGCGGACGCGCAGGAGATCCGGCAGATTGCGGAAAGGCATAGGTGTTTCTAATATGAGAAGCAGATTTGAAAAGAAATTCGGGAAGTATGCAATTCAGAACATTTCCATGTATCTGATCGCATGTTATGCGGCAGGATATCTGATCATGCTGATCTATCCGGCATTCCTTGGGTATCTCACCCTGGATCCCTTTCAGATATTTTTCCACGGCCAGGTTTGGAGGCTGGTGTCCTGGATTCTGATTCCTCCGTCAAGCTCCAATTTATTTTTCACCTTGATTATGCTGATGTTTTATTATTCCATCGGAACCCAGTTGGAACGGATCTGGGGGACATATCGGTATAATCTGTACCTTTTTCTGGGGATGGTGTTTACCATCTTGGGAAGCATCCTGCTTTTCATCTACTGCCTGATAGGGAATCCGGAAGCGGTTAGGCTGGGAACGGAAACGATTTATGTGCTGCGCGGAGGAGAAGAAGTCTACTTTGGCATGTTTTCTACCTATTATATCAATATGTCCATCTTTTTGGCCTATGCAGCCACTTTCCCGGAGATGCAGGTGCTTTTGATGTTCATTATTCCTGTAAAGGTGAAATGGCTGGGTATCATCTACGGGGTGATGTTGGTATACGAGTGTATTGCGGGCGGTATGGTGAGCTGGTTCGTCATCGGTTCTTCCCTGCTCAATTTCGTAGTGTTCTTCTTAACCAGCAGAAACCATATCCACATGTCGCCCAGGCAGGTGAAGCGGCGGCATGACTTCCGTAAACAGGTGCGCGCCCCGCAAGGGGTGACCAAGCATAAATGCGCTATCTGCGGCAGGACGGAGGAGGACGACCCTACGTTGGAATTTCGGTTCTGCTCCAAATGTTACGGGAATTATGAGTATTGCCAGCACCATTTATATACCCATGCCCATGTGAAAGCGCCTTATGAGATGAAGCAGTGAGGGGAGAAAGTTTAAATGCGTGCGGACGGGATCATTCTGATTTGGGTTCGTGCCATGCACGCGGATGAAATCAATCCGGTTTAAATGTGTGCCATGCGCGCAGACGGGAGTAAAGATGGAGCAGGAACAGCAATTTGTGGCCACGCTGGCGGAAGTAAAGAAGCTGGCAAAGAAACAGGGAAACCGTGTCAGTGAGGAGCAGGTAAAGAACGCTTTTTCGGAATTGGATTTCGATGAAACTCAGTTTAAGATGATATCGGATTATCTTCGTTCGCAGAAAATCGGAATCGGGGAATCGACTGATCCGGATGCGTGGTTATCAGAGGCAGAGCGAAATTACCTGGCCGCCTGGCTGGAAAGTATCCGTACTCAGGAAGAACTGTCCTCTGGGGAAAAGGAAGCGGTTATCCTCTCCGCTATGGCAGGGGATGCGCAGGCAAAGGAACAACTGATCCGCCTTTTTCTTCCTCATGTGGCGGATATGTCCAGACTATATGCAGGGCAGGGGGCTCTTTTGGAGGATTTGATCGGAGAAGGGAATCTGGCCTTAGCCAGAGGAGTGGAAATGCTGGGCACGGCGGAGGATGCAGCACAGGCCGAAGGGCTTCTGGGCAGCATGATCATGGAATCGATGGAAGAACACATCGCAGAAAACGCCCGGGAGAAGGAAGCCGGAGAGAGGACGGCCCAGAAAGTGAACCAGGTGGCGGATGCGGCCAGGGAACTGGCAGAAAGCCTGGGACGTAAAGTGAGCATGCAGGAGCTGGCGGACGAGACGGAGATGACGCTTCTGGAGATCATGGAGGCGGTGAAGTTTTCCGGCGATGCCATCGAAGATATCGATACGGGAGAAAACGGGCGTGGATAACAAAGAGGAACAGATCATTTCCGCAGAAAATGATTTTAAATACATCGTACAGGATATGTCCAGCATCTACGTAGGGGCACGGTTTACCTATGGGGAGCTGATTGAAAATGAGGACGTGCCCCATAAACTGAAGGAAGTGATTTTTCGCATCTTCCTAAAGGAAGTGGCGGAGGATACGACTCCGGAAAATCACGTTTTCTATCTGGATAAAGAAAGCGCTTCCTACAGGGCCTACAAGAAGATGAAAGCGCGGTTCCGGATGAGCGTATGGTATCCTGCTGGAAAAGGGCGGAAAAAGTCTGGCTATGTGAATCGGGAATATGCCCTGGAAGAGGTGGTGGGAAACCGAGAGCTGGCACAGAAAATGGATACGATCGTGGTGGAGGAAGTGAAGATCAGCAAGTTAGGGCTGGGAACGATTCTGGTATGAGGCGGATAAAAGATATCGTAATTACCCGCTTGCCTGGCAGGATCCCGATCGGAGGAGGGGGATTGCTGGAGGGAATGCAGCGGGCTCAGCTGTACGTGATCTGAGAGAAACAAATAGTTATCTTTCCCATTCCTCCGGGCGGTATCTTGCCAGGAATGTGAGAAGTAGCGACAAATGTAACAGTTCAGACTTGTCTGAACTGTTACGCATTTAACCGCGAAAATCGCTGCCAGGTAGGCTGGGTGCATGACGACCGTCACGTTTTCATATGGACTGTCCAGTTAATGGACAGTCCTGCCGGAATCTCGAACAATGAATATCGCATGATGTTAACTTAAAATATAAATAGGTTGACAATTCCTCTTGCATATGCTATTCTAAGACTGTCACAGGAAATCTGCTAATCCCGTGGCGTCACTGACATAAGAGGAGAATTGAGCAATGAAATCAACGAAGAAAATGATCATTACCGGAATGTTTGCAGCCGTAATTGCCATTTTGGCACAGATTTCCATTCCCCTTCCCTCTGGCGTTCCGATTACGCTGCAGACCTTCGCGGTAGCCCTCACAGGGGCGGTACTGGGAGCCAAGCTGGGAACCTTGGCAACCTTGATCTATATCCTGCTGGGAGCCGTGGGAGTGCCCGTATTTGCTGGGTTGAAAGGCGGCCTGGGCGTGATCGTGGGAAAAACAGGAGGATTCATCTGGGGATTTTTGTTCCTGGCCCTATTATGCGGCATCGGAGCATCCATGAAGCAGAAGGCAGCAGGATGGATGCCAGGCATCCTTGGGTTGGCTGTCTGCCATGTACTGGGAGTGGCGCAGTTCGCCGTCCTCACAGGCATGGGCCTGTGGGAAGGGGCCCTGCTAGTATCCGTCCCTTATCTGCTCAAGGATATCTGTTCCGTAGCGCTGGCCTATGTACTGGGACTCCAGGTGAAAAAGCAGCTGTACCGGGCCTCCTTTTTAGATGCTCCCACGTCGGAGAAGAAAGCCCAGAAAATATAATATGACTTCTATGAAGACGGCGGGATTTTCCCGCCGTCTTTTCTGCTGCAGCAGTGTGGAAGCATTTCAAATGTCATGGGGTGTAAGGAGGACTTACGCCCATGCCGCATCCCCATCGGGCTTTTGTTTCTGGTCCGCCTTCTTAGCACAGGCGGCCGTACTCAGCTTTCTTGCAAACGGGCGTTGCCTAACGAGTGGAGCGAGGAGTTTAGTCCCGTTTGGGATGGCTCAAGCAGAGTCTGTCCATCTTTAGAAACAGCCAAAGGATGAAGCGTTTTTAGAAACAATCCCATCGCCCTTATATCAGCCGCAAGCCGCGCCTTTCCTTGCTTTCTGGCGTCCTTAGCACCGGTCGAACGCGTTCCTCCAACTGCCGCATTCAACTGCAAAACTTCCTGTTTATAATTTGCCGGAAAGGTGATATACTTAAACATCAGGACATGCAAGTCCCTTCTTTCTGAATGGAATATCCGTCAAATGGGGAAGGGGATTACTCTGATTTGTATGCGCGTTAGAGCGCGCAGATAGGAGCAAGGTTGAAAGAGGGACTTTCAACCTCCCTGATTTGAATGCGCGCTAAAGCGCGCAGATAGGAGCAAGGTTGAAAGAAGGGACTTTCAATCTCCTTGATTTGAATGCGCGCTAAAGCGCGCAGATAGGAGCAAGGTTGAAAGAAGGGACTTTCAATCTCCTTGATTTGAATGCGCGCTAAAGCGCGCAGATAGGAGCAAAAAAAATGAGAGTAGAAGATGTGGCCGCATATCGGCTTATAGAAAAGAGAAGGATAGAGGATTTGAATTCGCTCAGCTATCTTTTGGAGCACAAGAAGAGCGGGGCGAGGGTGGCGCTTCTGTCCAATGAAGATGAAAACAAAGTTTTCTATATCGGTTTCAGGACGCCGCCGGAAAATAGTACAGGCGTGGCGCATATCATCGAACATTCCGTCCTGGAGGGCAGCAGGGATTTTCCGGTGAAAGATCCCTTTATCGAACTGGCCAAGGGAAGTTTGAATACCTTTCTGAATGCCATGACCTATCCGGACAAAACCGTGTACCCGGTTGCGAGCTGCAATGACACAGATTTCCAGAACCTGATGCATGTCTACCTGGATGCGGTATTCTATCCTAATATTTATCAGGAACCCAAGATTTTTCTCCAGGAGGGCTGGCACTATGAGATGGAAAACCCGGAGGACGAGCTTGTAATCAACGGGGTCGTCTATAATGAAATGAAGGGAGCATTTTCTTCTCCGGACGACGTGCTGGAACGGGAGATCACGAATACGTTGTTTCCGGATACCACCTACTCCATGGAGTCCGGAGGAGATCCGGATGTGATACCCAAGCTGACTTACGAAGATTTCTTGGATTTTCATCGGAAGTTCTATCATCCTTCCAATAGCTATATCTATCTGTACGGAAACATGGATATGGCGGAAAAATTGGACTATTTGGATCGGGAGTACCTTTCCGGTTTTGACCGTCTCATGGTGGATTCCGAGGTGGAGATTCAGAAACCTTTTGAGAAGTGTAGCCAGGCGGAGCGTTTCTATCCGATCACGGACAGCGAGCCGGAAGAGGATAACAGCTATTTGGCCTACAGCATGGTGGTGGGAGACAGCCTGGATCGGGAACGTTATATTGCGTTCCAGATATTGGATTATGCGCTCTGCAGCGCGCCGGGCGCTCCTCTGAAACAGGTGCTGCTGGATAAGGGGATCGGAAAAGATATCTACAGCTTTTATGAAAGCGGGATCCGTCAGTCCTATTTCAGCCTGGTGGCAAAGAATGCCAACGTTTCCCAGAGGGAAGAATTTCTGGCAGCTGTGGACGGGCAGTTGGAGCGGCTGGTACGGGAAGGCATCGATAAGAAGGCGCTGAAGGCGGGGCTGAATTATTACGAATTCCGCTACAGGGAGGCTGATTTTGGTTCCTATCCCGCAGGGCTGATGTATGGCCTGCAGGTGCTGGACAGCTGGTTATACAATGATCTGCTTCCGTTTATCCATATAGAAGCGGGCGCAACTTATAAAAATCTGCGGGAAAAGGTAAACACGGACTATTTTGAAAATCTGGTTAGGGAATGTATGATCGATAATTCCCATAAAAGCGTGCTCACCTTGGCGCCGAAACGGGGTCTGGCGGAGGAGCGGGAAGAGGAATTGCGCCGGAAGCTGGCCGCCTACCGGGCCGGCCTTTCGGATGAGGAACGGATGGCGGTGGTGGAGCAGACCAGGGCGCTGCGGGAGTATCAAGAGACGCCTGATACCAAGGAAGCGCTGGCTACTATCCCCCTTTTGCGGAGGGAGGATATCAAAAAGGAGACGGAACCTTTGGTCAATGAGGTTCAGCATATGGGGGATGCCGTCGTCTTGTTCCATGATATTCATACCAACCATATCAGCTATTTTCGTTTTCTGTTCGATGTGGGACAGGTGCCGGAGGAGCTTTTCTCCTATTTGGGGATTCTGAAAGCGGTTCTGGGATATGTGGATACGGATGCGCACACCTATGGGGAACTGTTTCATGAGGTGAATATGGAGACGGGCGGCATTACGGCGGTCACCAACTTTTTCACCAATGCGAAGGATCTATCCCAGTGTAAGGTGACCTTTGAGATCAAAGTGAAAACGTTGGAGGACAACCTTTCCCGAGCCGTGGCGCTGGCGGAGGAAATCATGTTGCGTTCCCGGTTCGACGACGGCAGACGGCTGTATGAGATCCTGGCGGAGCTGAAGTCCCACCTGCAGTCCAATCTGATTTCCTCTGGGCACTCTGTGGCAGCAGCCAGGGCGATGTCCTATTTTTCCAGGCCGGCGGCGATCCAGGAACAGATCAATGGCATGCCCTTTTATCGCCTGGTGGACGATTTGGAGAAGAACTATGACAGCCGTAGGGAGCAGCTTCAGGAAAAGCTGGAGGCATTGGTGCGTTATGTGTTCCGGCCGGAAAACCTGATGCTGGATTATACCGGCTCCAGGGAACGATGTGAAGAATTTAAAAAGCTGGCCGGACGAACGGTGGATTCCCTTATTGTTGAACCGGTGGAAAAGAAGCCTTTTACGATCCGGCCGGAAAGGAAGAATGAGGGATTCCTTTCTGCTTCCCAGGTACAGTACGTGTGCCGGGCCGGAAATTTCATCCGCAGGGGACTGCCCTATACAGGAATGCTGCGGGTGTTGAAGGTGCTGATGAGCTATGAATATCTGTGGCAGGAGATCCGGGTCAAGGGAGGCGCGTATGGATGCATGTGTTCCTTTGGGAAGAGCGGAGACAGCTATTTTGTATCTTACCGTGATCCGAACTTGAAGGGGACGATTGAGGCCTATGAGAAGGCGGCAGATTTTGTGGAGCATTTTGATGGGGATGAAAGGACCATGACCCAGTATATTATCGGCGCTGTGAGTGAGCTGGATACCCCTCTCACCCCGTCTGCGAAGGGGCTTCGCTCCATGAGCGCCTATCTCACCAATCAAACGCAGGAGGACTTCCAGAGGGAACGGGATGAGCTGCTTTCGGCACAGGAGGCGGGTGTGCGTTCGCTTGGCGCATACATTCGGGCTTTCCTGGAGGCGGATTGCCTCTGCGTGGTGGGAAGTGCGGGAAAGATCAGGGAAGAGGAGGCGTTGTTCCTTCATTTGGAAAACCTATATTAAAAAGGTCATCACAGAAAGTTTTCCTGAATCAGCTGGATTTGCGTGCCCGCTAGGGCGGAAAGAGGGGAACTAGATTGAAAATTGAGAATTTTATCTCCTGATTTGTATACATGCAAGGGTGTATAGATGGGAGTAAGATTAAAAATTGATTTTATTTCCTGATTTGTATACGCGCTAGGGCACATAGATGGGAGCATAATTTAAAATTGAGATTTTCAATCCATCTGATTTGTATGCGCGCCAAAGCGCGCAGATGGGAGCCAAATATGAAAAAGAGGGATATGTTACGAAATACCGCGTTGTCCTTTGCTGCATGTCTGCTGGCAGCGACGCTGGCAGGCTGCGGAGGCAGCGGCGGAAGTAGCAAAAATAGTATGATGGAGGCAGCGGCGGAGTCCTACGACTCCACGGCCTATTATGATACGGGTGATATTTATGCGGGCGGGAGCGGGGAGGCAGCGGCGGAAGAAGGCGCCGCTCCTGCAGAGGCTCCTAATGCTGAGGTGGACGAAGATGCTTCCTCCAGCCGTAAGCTGATCCGGAATGTACATATGGATGTGGAGACGGAGGATTATCCCACCCTGATTTCTACGGTTACGAGCCGGGTGAAGGAACTGGGCGGATATATGGAGCAGTACGATGCCTATAATGAAAACAGTATCGGGAACAGGGGCTGCAGCATGACCATCCGGATCCCGTCCGGAAAGCTGGATTCCTTTATCAATCAAATTGGGGAAATATCCAACGTCCTTTCCCGCAGCGAATCCGTGGAGGACGTGACGCTGCAGTATGTGGACATGGAAAGCCATAAGTGGATGCTGCGGGAGGAACAAAGCCGTCTGCTGGAGCTATTGGAAAACGCAGAAAGCATGGAGGATATCATCGCCATTGAGAGCCGCTTGACGGATGTGAGATATCAGCTGGAAAGCCTGGAGGCACAACTTCGGACTATAGACAATCAGGTGGATTACAGCACGGTATACTTGCGCATCAATGAAGTTCAGCGATATACCCCGCCGGTGGAAAAGGGCACATGGGAACGCATCCGTATCGGCTTTTCCGAAAATGTATATCGGGTAGGCGATGGCCTGAAAGAATTTTTCATCGGATTTGCGATTTCCCTTCCGGTACTGTTTACCTGGGTGATTATCATTGCTTTGGTAGCTTTCATCGTACGTCTGATCGTCCGGGCGGCTGAGAAAGGCAATGAAAAGAGGCGGAAGGATCGGGGAACGCAGACAACGGCGCATCCCATGTATGGGGCTGCCGGAAGAAATGTGCCTCCGGTGATGTATCCGGGAAGCGGCATGTACGGGCCTGCCGGAGGAAACGTACCCAGCCCGGGATTTGTGATGAATCATGCCCCGTCCGAAATGCCTGCAGCGTCGGATGCGGGGGCCCAAGCTTCACCCAAAACGCATGGATCCAGCCAGGAGCCTGCGATGGACGGTGTGATGGAAGCGCCCAACGTCTCTGGGGCAGACGAGTCTTTGGTTCAAACGGAGGACGAAAAGAAGGAAACAGGGGGGATGTAAATGGATCTGGATGCATATTTCGCGGCGCAGCGGGAGAAGGACAAAGTACCGGAAAACTATAAATCCGGTTTCGTTACGCTGATCGGCCGTCCTAATGTAGGAAAATCCACGCTCATAAACAGGCTCGTCGGCCAGAAAATTTCCATCACTTCTCACAGGCCGCAGACCACCCGGAACCGGATACAGGCTGTTTATACCTCGATGGAGGGGCAGATTGTATTCCTGGACACTCCAGGCATTAACCGGGCGAAAAACCGCCTGGGGGATTACATGCTCCGCGCTGCGGAGGGAACCTTGGGAAGCGTGGATGTGATCCTGTGGCTGGTGGAACCCGTTTCCTTTATTGGGCCGGGCGAACGCCATATCCTCGAACAGCTGAAAAAGGCGGGTACGCCGGTCATCTTAGTGATCAACAAGATAGATACGGTAAAAAAGGAAGAGATCCTTCCGGCCATCGATACCTATCGGAAAGAAATGGACTTTGCGGAGGTGGTTCCCCTTTCCGCCAGAACCGGGGACAATACGCAGACGCTCTTAGCCTGCGTCATGAAGTATCTTCCCTATGGCGTGCCTTTTTATGACGAAGATACCGTGACGGATCAGCCCGAACGCCAGATCGTGGCGGAGCTGATCCGGGAAAAGGCGCTCCGCAGCCTGGACGATGAGATTCCCCATGGGATTGCGGTAGCCATAGAGAGTATGAAGCGCCGCAAAAATATGGCGGATATTCATGCGACCATCATCTGCGAGAAAGATTCCCACAAGGGTATCATTATTGGAAAAGGCGGGGCGATGCTCAAGACCATAGGCAGCAGGGCGAGGCCGGAGATCGAAGATATGTTGGGATGCAAGGTGAATCTTCAGCTCTGGGTAAAGGTGAAGAAGGATTGGAGGGACAGCGATTTCCTTCTGAAAAATTTTGGCTATAATTCCAAAGAAGCGGAATAGAAGATCGAAAAACGACAGAACCTAGTATCATGCACACAAATTGTAACAGTTCAGACGCATCTGAACTGTTATGCATCCAACCATAAAACGCCGCCAGGTGGGCTGGATGCATGACAACCGTCAGGCTTTCAAATGTCCGTACAGTAAATGTACGAATCTGCCTGGGCTGTTACCGCAAATTTCCATAGCAAAAGAGGACAAGTGTATGAGAAAGGGACAAGACGAATGGGAGCGATTTACGCTTTCCGGAAAAGTGGAAGACTATTTGAGATATTCCGCGGTGAAACCTGCGGATTTTGAGACGGAGGGAATGGGAACACAAAGTCATGCAGGATTTGCTTACAGTGACAGGGATCATACTGAAGGCGGAACCCATCGGGGAATATGACAGGAGGGTGGTGCTTCTGACCAGGGAGCGGGGGAAAATATCCGCTTTTGCGAGAGGGGCCAGGAAGCAGAGCAGCAGGCTTCTGGCGCCTACCGCCCCCTTTTCTTTTGGGGAATTTCGGATGTATACGGGGCGCAGCTCCTATACGCTGGCAGAGGCGTCCATATCCAACTATTTTGAAAATCTGCGTTCGGATTATGAAGGAGCCTATTACGGGATGTATTTTCTGGAAATATGTGACTACTGCACCAGGGAAAACAACGACGAAAGGGAGCTTTTGAAGCTATTGTATCAGTCCCTGCGAGCCCTCGGCGTTCCCAGCCTGCCCCGGAAACTGGTACGCTACATATTTGAAATCAGAACCGTTGTGATCAATGGCGAATTCCCGGGCCTGCCCGATGCTTCCCAATATCAGGAATCCACCTGTTATGCTGTTTCCCATATTGTTTCCGCGCCTTTGGGAAAGCTCTATACCTTTGCAGTGAGCGGCCAGGTCCTGGAGGAATTAGGAAAACTGGCTGATAATTATCGGAAATATTCCCTGGATACGGCGTTTAAAAGCCTGGAAATTTTGGAAATGTTCTCGGTCAGCTAAACTGCCCTACAGGGCAGCTGTTTTTCCTTTCCCGCCAGGCTCTCTGCAAAGAGCACGACAGGGTGACTGCAACTTTTCCCACGCCATCCAGGATCCCGTCCGGAGAGGAGCATCCCAGGAGGAGCTGCGGAAGCCGTCCCATGTTTTTTGGCGCCGTCGCGCCGGACATTGCGATGAGCCCTGGACGCTTCCCTCTCGAGCAGAGGCTCTCCAGGGAAGCAGGTCTCATCTCCATGGCGCGAAATGCGCCAAAAAACATGGGACGGCTTCCGCAGCTCCTCCTGGGACGTTCCTCTCCGGACGGGATCCTGGATGGCGTGGGAAAAGTTGCGGCGGAGCTGTTACAAATGATTATGACGCGAATTGCAAGAACAAATTGCAGTAATCAAGCAGATTTGTGAAATGTATATAAATTAACCAAATTACATTATATTGTAGAAATA
>CANSTU010000009.1 GCA_947650005.1 uncultured Lachnospiraceae bacterium | reverse complement strand
GCCTCCGGTCAAAATCCAGACAGGGTGTGGCCTGCGGCGGTTTAAAGCCTGTTTTGCAGATGCGGTCGCGACAAACGTGGAATTGCCTTATGGAAAGGATATTAATCCTTGAAAACATTATGGTTTTCTGATAATATCAGTGTGGATATACCAATAAAAACCAGAGGTGGAAGTGTGAATACATAAAAGGGAACAACGAAGCACGGTTAGAGGAAAGGGAGTGATCTGCATGCTGGAGCTGGGAAGTATTTTCGCTGACCGATATCGCATATTGGATAACGGTAAGAAAGGCGGTATGGGCTGCGTTTATCTGTCCGAGGATATCACAGATAAAAAGCAGTACGCCGTAAAGGAGCAGAAAGTGACCCAAGTGAACCGGGATCTGATCCGCTCAGAGATCAGTATCCAGAGGAAATTGGATCATCCCGCATTTCCCAAGGTGGAATCGGTTCAAGAAGATGGGGAATATATCTATATCATTATGGAGTATATAGATGGCAGGCCACTGAACGAGATCCTTAAGGAACAGGGTAGGATCGCGGAGGAAAGGGTCCTGAAATGGGCGATACAAATCAGTGATATTCTGCGGTATCTGCATGGACTGGCTAGGCCGGTAGTCTACCGGGATATGAAGCCATCCAATATTATGATCGATGCGAATGATGATGTGCATCTGATCGACTTTGGAATTGCGCAGGAATATGAAAACGAGGAAGAATGGGGCAGCAAAAAGGTGGCGCTTACCCGTGGTTATGCTGCGCCGGAGCAATATGATATCAGATACCGTTCCGATGTACGCACGGACATCTATGCGCTGGGTGTAACCCTGCATTATCTCTTGACAGGAAAGAATCCTACCCAGCCGCCATACCATTTTGTCAAAGTTAGGAAGATAGATAAGAAGATTTCTTATGGGATGGAGGCGATCATTTTCCGATGCCTGCAGCTTGATCCGGATGATCGTTATCACACAGCAGGGGAACTATATGAGGAACTACTGCATATAGACGGGCTGGAACGAAAGCTGGTTCTCAGACATAGAAAAGTGAGTCTTCTATCAGGGACAGGATTAATCATTATTGCGATTGGCCTGCTTATATTGTCTGTAATGGTTTTCCGGAGTCGTAATGACAGCGTTGTTTCTTATTATATTTTGTTAGATAAGGCCAGAACACAGATGGAGCAGGGACAATATGCGCAGGCCGATGCTACGCTGCTGGAAGCCATAGAGAAGGAACCGGAGGCAGAGGACGCATATCTTGCTATGGTGGAGTGGTATATGAGGCAGGAAGCGTATGAGGAGTGCTTCGATTATATCGGTACGCAGATTCTGACACGTTTTCCGGATATCTACGGAAATGCGGATTTCCTTCAGCTCATGTGGAGACTGTACATGGAACAAGGAAAGCCGGAGGAGGCATCCTATTATTTGGAGGAATTGAATCAGTTGAGAGGCCTTCAGTAGATTATGCATTAAATGGCAGGTGTCCGGAATTCGGTGAAATAGGAGGCCGTAAAAAGAGTTTTCACCTGTAGGAAAGGTATAGGTATTTAAAGGATGAAAAGGATCAGGGTATCGGCATGGATTTTCGTCATATTTAGTCTGATCGCTGCTGCGGCAGGCTGTGCGGTCTTTTTATCCGGAAATAGGGTTTCCGGATTTACGGAAAGGACGGTGGAGGATTATATTCGTTTTGCACAGATGTATGCGGATGACGGCGCATATCAGAAAGCGGCAGTTTCCTATCAGGATGCCTTGCAGGAGGATGGGGAAAATATTACGGCCTTAAAAGGAGTGATAGAGGCCTATATTGCCCTGGAATACTATGAGGAAGCGGAGAAGGTTTACGATACCCTGCTGAAACTGGAGGAGCTTTCCACGGAAGAATGGATGGATTATATAGATGTGAAAATCCATCTGGACAAGCGGGAGGAAGCAAAGGAATTGGTGAAGGAACGTATGGAGACGGATGATTCTTCCTTGCTGGCATCCTTATATGAACAGATGGACGTGGCAATGCCTGTCCTTGACTTGGCAGAAGGTAGTTACGATACCTATCAGCTTTTACAGGTAGAGGATGCGCTGGCTGGGGCGAGTATCTATTATACGGTGGATGGGACCGAACCGACGCAGGGATCCATGGCCTATGTGGACGGGATTGTGATTGCTGCCCCGCAGACGACGGTGAAGGTGAAAGCATACAGCCCAATGGGGTATGAAAGCGATACTGTGGAACTGAACTTTACGATTACGGCTCCGGTAGAAGAAGTGTCCCAGAGGAATTATAATTCCGTGATATCTTATATTAGGAACGGTGTATTACATAAGAGGGACAATGAACCGCTATATAATTATGAACTGGCCGGGATACGCAGCTTGTATATTGTGGGCACTGATTACCCTAGTGTGGAACAGATAGATTGTGTTTTCTATGACGGATGCTTTTCCAGATATAGCAACTATGATTACAATAAAGGTTCTGAGCAACTGGATGCGGTACGGTATATGACTTTTCTGAAGACCCTGGCGGTATGCTGTCAGGAGGAAATCGACTTGGATGTGCTGTCTGGATTGGAACATTTGGAGGAATTGTCCTTGCTGAATGATGGGATTACGGATATTAATGCCCTGCAGAACCTCCATAGCCTGAGACGGCTGGCCCTGGGCTGGAACAGGATCACGGATGTCAGCGCTCTGTCTGGGCTGGTGAATCTGGAGTCATTGGGATTATGGAATAACCAAATAACCGATATATCCTCCCTGGGCGGTCTGAGCAGGATAACCTACCTGGATATAGCGGAAAACCAAGTGAGCGATATCAGTGTGATAGGGAATTTTCCGTATCTTACGGAAGTATGGATCGATGGAAACCCTATAGGGGACGTTTCGGTTTTGAATGACTATGCGAACATAAGGGTGATTCATTAGGAGGTGGCAGGGTGCAGATCATCATATTAATAGGTTTATGTGCGGAATGCATTTTGCTCGCCGCGCTGGCATTGTTTCGGAAGATGACAGGGAAGGCCTTCATCGGAATCTCGGCATTTACTTTGGCTGGCTGTTTGGCTGCGGTATTTATGAGCGGTTCGTATCATGCCTCCGTGCGGGAAATGGATCAAAGAGAATTCATTTATATGGCAGCAAGGCTTCTGCAGGACGGGCATTCTGCGGAAGCCATTCAGGCGCTGGGAGAGGTGGTGGATGAGGAAAATGAAGCATATAAAGTTAGGAACCTGCGCGGGTTGTCCTATAACCTGAACGGAGATTTTCAGGCATCCATTCTCATCCTTCAGGAAGAAGAGGACAGTCTCGCACAGGCTGTCTGCATAGCAGCGGGACGGCAGGAGCCGGTGGAGGACGGAACCCGGGATGAGATTATTAACGGCACGATAGAGGCCTTGCATTTGGATGAACATATGGTTAGGAAGCTGGAAGCCCAGATGCAGCTGCGTTTCCTGGCCAGCTATCAGGCGGCGGAAGAAGATTTGAAAGCCGCGCAGGCCGAGGGCGGGGCCCGTATGGAAGCGCTGCAGGCTATCCGGCAGAACGAATATGAAAAGGCATATGAGATCATGAGCAGGCAGGCCGAGGGCGGGGCCCTTCAGGATGTGATCATCGTTTCCAATATGTATCTTTACAATTACAATCAGCGTACGCTGGCAGAAAGCGATCCGGAGTATGACCGCCTCTGGCAGAAGGCTACGGATGCCCAGACCCGCCTGGGCCATGCGGCGGCGCAGATGGGGGAACAAAATGGCCAGGATGTGCAGGATATGGGCTTGGTGGAGACAGACGAGAAGGATGGTGTATACAAGGCCTATGAGTCCGCTCGGGCAGAATATGAAATAGCGATGGACGAGCTGAACCGGGAAACGGTGAAACGCGCCATCAATTATGTGGAAGCCAACGAACCGCCTCAGGCTGGGGCCAATATTGCCTATCAGTTCCAGAGAGCTCTTCTGTACTATTTGGCCGGAGAGAGGGAGACTGCTGCGGAATGCCTGAGCCGGATCTTTGCCGGGGATACGGTGGATCAGGGGCAGTGGTTGGGCATCAATGCCTATCTGCTGCGGGAAAGCTACCTGGAATCCATGTCCGCGGGCAATCTGGACGGTTTTGAGGCGCTGTTTACACAAACGCTAAATGCTTTGAGCCAGAATATGTTTCAGATCTATCAAAGGAGCTTTATGCTGTTCGTGGAAGAGTATCTGGACGGGCTGTTCAAAGGACTGCGCATCGGGGATATTGATACCTCCGCCTTTCCACAGGTCATGCTGGAGGTATCCACCTCGGAAAAAGATCTGATCCTATCGGAAGGAACAATGCTGATGACGGATACGCAGGAAAGAATTGAGTCTTTCCAGGTGGTAGAGAAAGAAATGGAAGGGTTGTCTCTTTGCTTCGTACTGGATCGGAGCGGAAGCATGGAAGGCGCCCGTATATCCGATGCCAAGAGAGCGATACGGGACAGCGTAATGAGCCTGGAAGAGGATACAATTGCCGGACTGGTCTCCTTTGATGATATGGCCCAGATGGAATGCGCCATGACAGTATCGAAATATGCGATTAGCAGTGTGCTGGGAAACATTAATCCAAGAGGCGGAACCAATATTGCAGCGGGTCTGAAGTGCGCCAATGATATGTTGGCCGGAACCCCCGGAGAACGGGTGATCATCCTCTTGTCGGATGGGAGTGACGGAGAACGGGATCTGATCCAAGGAGTTTTGGACCAGCTGGTTGCTAATGATATCATGGTGTTCACCATAGGCGTGGAAGGGTGTGTTGAAGATTATCTGCGTATGATCTCCGACAGTACGGGCGGCACCTTCATTCCTGTATCCAATACCAACAGATTGACGCAGGTCTATGAGGAGATCCAGTCCTATCTCGCTTATACCTATTACGTTACCTATACGGCGGTCGGGCAGACGGAGGACAGAGACGTACATCTTAGGATGAAAGACTCCCTGGTTCAGGTGAAGAAAAATTATTCTCTAGCAGAAAAAGAGGAAGCGGACGTCGTGCAGGAAGAGCAGGTACAGAGGTCAGATTATTTCAGACAGATGGGAGGGGCGGCGCATGAATAGGATATTGAAAGCGGTATCGGCTGTTCTGATTGTGGTGGGTCTTGCATTTGTGTTTTTCTATCTCGCCGCAAAGAACGCCGCGAACGGAACGGATATCCTGGAGAACCCCAGCTATTATATCCGCCAAAACTATTGGTATGTGTTCCTGGCGGGGTCGGCGGTTATCCTGTTCGCATTGCTGGGCAGCTTCTTCACCTGGCATAAGAAGAGCCAGCCTGAGGAAGAAGTGCTCTTGAACGCGGGTTTTGTAGCAAAGGAACAGATCCGTGACTGGGTCGGCGGTTCGTCATTGGATAACGCTGCCAAAATGGAAGCCGGGCTTAACAAAGATGGGACGGAAATTGCGCTAGAAGGCGAGAAGACGCAGATTATGCCGGAAGAAGAAAAAACAAAAGTCCGGTGGGGAGATGAGAAGACGCAGATTGTGTCGGAAGAAGAGCGGACGGAGCTGCTGTCGGAAGAAGGCGGAACAGAAATCCTGCAGGAAGACGAAGAGACACAGGTTATGCCGGAAGAAGAACGGACGGAAATTGCGGCTGATCGGACATGGACGCGGACAGGAGGGAAGCCGATATGAAAAAAAGACTGGGTTTTGTTATCGGTTTGCTTCTTATAAGCCTGCCTGGATGCGGACAGGAAGCGGGATCGAACCATGTCTATGAGGACGTGAGCCAGGCTGTGGCGGAGGCGGACGGACTATATGCTGCGGGAGACTATGGCTCAGGCTTAGCAGCCTATCTGGATGCGATGAATGTCGATCCAAAGGATACGGCGGCCAGGCTGGGGGCGGTTCGCTGCCAGATTGCGCTGGGGAATATGAGCATGGCACAGACGGATCTTTCCATGCTGATGAAGTTGGATCCGCACATAGAAGAGATCTATGATCTGTATGCGCAAATCAGTGTGGCTCTTGGAGACTTATCCATAGCGTCCAATGCGGTCTCAATGGCTAAAACTTATGGAGTGGACAGCTTTCTGGAAAGAGTGCCGGATCCTCCGATATTCAGTGCAGAAGCAGGTACTTATCAGGATAAGCTGGAGATTGCGCTTACCTGTGATGATCCGGAGGCGGAGATCTATTATGATTTCTATGGGGATTCTAATAGCCGGAAAAGGCAACTGTACAGTACGCCGATCCTGCTCTTATCCGGATCCATACATATCAATGCTTATACATTAAAGGACGGACTTCCAAGCCAGATGGCGTCGAATGACTATCAGGTGGATTATGCGGGAGAAGAGATCGCTTTTCGGGATCCTTACATGGAGCAGATGATTCGGGGAGCTATGGATAAGAAAGAGGAGCCGGTCACGGATCTGGATTGCTGGAATCTTACCTACCTGTCCTTGGACATATGGAACGTACTGAACGATCTGGACTACGAAAAGTATAAAGACGTGCGGATCGCTACCATGGAGGATCTGCGCTACATGCCTAATTTGCAGGGGCTGGATGTCTATGGAAGCGAGGAAGTGTTGTGGAATGCGGATGCTTTGTCGGAATGCGTGAACATGAGACGTTTATCCTTTCGTTATGCCGGGCTAAAGGATCTAAATTTTGCCGGTAGTATGTCAGGCCTGGAGAATCTTGACGTGTACGGTAACGAGATTTCAGACATTTTGATCCTTGTGGATTGTCCCATGCTGAATCAATTAGATATCCGGGATAATCCGGTTACTGCTGGGCTGGAAGAGGTGTTGAAGGCGGGGAAAATAGAATACCTTAGCATGGAGGATAGCCAGCTTGCGGATTATTCCGTGCTGGCGCAATGCAGCAAGCTGAGAAGTCTGAACATCCAGGGCTGGGATGAGATAGACCGCCAGGCGATTTCACGGCTGGGCTGGCTGGAGAACCTGTCCATTCATGTGGATTGGAATGATCAGGTGGATCGTGATTCGTTAGAACTTGCGGATCTGTCCTTCGTAAGCGGATTGAAAAGGCTGCAGTCTTTGCAGCTGGAAGGGATTAGAGATGCAAAAGAACTGCAGAATATATATGGATTGAAGCAGTTGTCTTATTTATATCTGTATAATTGTAAGGTGACAGAGGATGTTGATGCGATGCGGGAACTGATGGAAGCGCTGCCTAATTGTGAGATACAGTATTAGGCGGTTTGTTGACAGCAAATTTTAATAGCTCATGGTTTGACTCCAATATATGGGAGGCTAACCATGAGTTTTTTATTTTGCTGTCTGAACCGCTAAAGGAGAATATCGCTCCCTGAGTGTTTTGTAAGAAATTCGTAAGAATTTTATCGGGAAAAATAATAAGGAATGGCTGATAGAGTAAAGGCGAAGACGGATATACCAAAAGAGGTATGTGCCGGAAAGTAGACTGTAAGTAGAGTCCGTATCAACAGCCCAGAAATGGGAAACAAAACGGAAAGGAAGGTATCGGCCATGATGAAAAAGGGGACGTCAGCAGGCAGCATCCTGTCGCTTCTGTTAGCGGCAGCCCTGATGTTTTCCGGCTGCGGAGGCAGCCATAAGGAGCAGGAAGAAAACAAGGAGCGGGAGGTATCCCGGATGGAGGGAACATATCGGGAGGAGATCTCCCCCTTCCCTGAGGGTATGGGGGAGATAGGACGTCTGGCAGGGCCTGTACGTTTGGAGGATGGAAGCCTTCTGATATTTGATTATAATCAGGGGCCTTTCCGGTCTGAAGACGAAGGAAAGAGCTGGGAGCGGCAGTATGAGGACTGGATCGGGTATGTGGGAGAAGGTTATTATATGAACTGTGCGGCGGGAAGAGATGGGAGACTATTTTTGGAATACCAGTCCTTTGGGGATCCGGGGGAGGATACGGAGGAAAAAGAGGATGGAGGGGGATTACAGACGGATCTGCGGTATATGATTCTGTCTTTGGACGGAGAGAAAAAGGAACTGGAGCTTCCCTTTGGCAGCGAGGCTTATGGGTATCTGTCCAATTGCTGGTACACACCGGATGGGAAACTCTTAGTATCCCAGGGAAAGGGAGTGTATGAGACGGATCAGGATACGGGGGAAACTAGGATACTTTTCGAGGCATCCGAGCAGATTGAGGCGGCTTGCTTTTCCGAAAAGAGGATGCTCTTCTTTGGCCGGACAAAAGCATATTGGTATGACGATCAGGCCGGGGAACTGTCGGGAGAGGACGATGTGCTGGGACGTTTTGTTTCTGGACTGAGTAAAGATGGAGAATTTCCCATTCACTATACGGGCAGTAATTACCTGTTCATATCTGCGATCGGGGAGGATGGAACGGTCTGGCTGGGCTGCAGGGATGGGGTGTACCGATATATGCAGGGCTGGAAAGAACCGGAACGGATTCTGTCTGGGCCGCGCTGTGAGTTGGGTGATCCGTCCGTGGCATTGTATGGGATGGACGTGCAGCAGGGTGAGGCGCTGTTTTTGTACCATACGGGATTGGGCCATGTCTCCTATAAGGAAGGCGAATCGGCGCAGCCGGAACGGGAGTTGGCGATTTATAGTTTGGAGCAAAGCAGGGTAATTCAGCAGGCGGTACGCGCATACCAGAAGGATCATCCGGAGGTGGAAGTTTCCTATGAAGTCGGACTGTCCGGAGAGGATGGACAGACGATGGAGGATGCGGTTAAGGCGCTGAATACCCGGATCCTGGCCGGGGAAGGACCGGACGTGCTCTTGCTGGACGGCCTTCCTCTGGATGCCTGGATGAAGAAGGGGATGCTCATCGATCTGGAGCCACTCTATCAGGAATTAAAGGAAAAGGAATCCTTTTTTGAAAACATCGCGGAGGCCTTTCGGCGGGAAAGCGGGCTGATGGTAATTCCCACCGGATTTGAGATCCCATTACTGTATGGAGAAAAAGAGAGTGTGGATAGAATAGACGATTTGAGCAGCCTTGCAAAGGCAGCGGAGGATTTGCGCAGGCTGTACCCGGAGGGGTCAGTTCTGCAGGCCTATGTGCCGGAAGTGGTTCTGGCCTTGCTGGCGCCCTCCTGTGCGCCGGCCTGGACAAGAGAGGACGGGACGATGGAGGAGGAAGCGGTGGAAACGTTTTTGACCCTGGCGAAGCAGATCTATGAGGCGGAAAATAGGGGTATTACGGAGGCACAGCAGGAAAAATATATGAATACGCATAGGGGAAAGGACGGAAGAAGGCAGGAATTCTTGGATGGGGCAACGGATATCTCGTGGAATGTGGTGGAGGCGGCTTATGGGTCGGTTCCCATGGTAATGGGGAAATCGGGAGGTGTGAATCTGGATTATACCAATTTAATCTCCGTGCGCCGTCTGAATGAAACGATGGATTTTATACCTGCCCCCGGAATGGTTGAGGGGGTTTTTGAGGCAAAGGGGCTGGTGGGAATCTCCGCCAGAGCAGGAGAAGAGGAATTGGCGAAGGAGTTTGTGAGGCTGATCCTCTCCGCAGAGATCCTCTCCAGACAGGAAATTTATCCGGTAAATCGGTCGAGCTTCCAAGAACTGTTCGAAGGAGGCATGGAGGAAGGCGCATTTGGATCTATGGGGATAGCGCAGGAGGACGGAAGCGTGCGCACGTTGGATTTATACTGGCCAAATGAAGAGGAGCGCGTGGAGCTGGAAAAGCTTATTTCCGGCCTGCATACACCTTATCTCGCCGGAGGAAGGGTGGAACAGGCAGTGTTGGAAACCGGAGAAAGGGTGCTATGCGGAGAAATCGGCATCCAGGAGGGGATGGAGCAGATCAGAGAAAAGGTGAAACTGTATCTGGCGGAACTGACATGAGCAGAAGGGGAAAAAGGAGGCGCGCAAACCAGGCGGCAGTCTGGTTTGCTCTGCCCAGCCTGTGCGGGGTGACACTGTTTTTGATACTACCCTTAGCGGAGATGATCCAAAGATCCTTTTATACCGCTATGACAGAAGGCTATGTGGGAATTTCAAATTATCGGGCGGTATTCCAGAATGAGGCTTTCCGTCTGGCCTGTCGCAATACCCTTCGATTTGTGGCAGTCTGCCTGCCGCTTTTGATCGGGTTAGGGCTGCTGATCGCGGTCTGCCTGGCCCGATTCTCGGCCGTCCGCTTTGTGAAAACCCTGTTTCTGCTTCCCATGGCAATTCCCGGGGCCAGCCTTGTACTGGTGTGGAAGATGGCCTTTGCGGGCGGAGGATTTCTAAATGGATTTCTTACATGGGCGAGCGGAGTTTGGGGCAGCGGGACTGTTTACCGGGCGGAGCATATGGGGAGCAAAACTGCTTTTTACGTGTTGGTGTTCAGCTACGTGTGGAAAAATTTGGGCTACACAGTGGTGCTTTGGCTGGCAGGAATCCTCTCCGTTCCTGTGGCAATCAAAGAAGCTGCAAGGATGGATGGGGCCGGCAGAGTCAAATGCTTTCTTTCTATTGAACTGCCCAATTTGAAACCCGTGCTTTATACGATTACGGTGCTTTCCTTTCTGAACAGCTTCAAAGTATTCCGGGAGGCCTATTTAGTGGCCGGTTCCTATCCGGATGAGAGCATCTATCTGCTTCAGCACCTATTCAACAACTGGTTTGTAAACTTGGAATATGACCGGATGGCGGCTGCGGCGGTTATAATGGGCGGAACGCTTTTTGCGTTTATTTGGCTGTTGCAGAGGATTTGGGAAAAGGAGGGTGTGGGAGGTTCCCATGAAAAATAGACGGAAGGGTTTTACATGCGGCAGAGACAGAAGTGAGAGAATTTGGTTTGTCCGGCGCATGATGGGCCGCGTCGGTGGGATGCTGCTCCAGGGCATGCTTGTGCTGTGCGGTTTGGCGGTCTGTTCTCCGGTGGCGCTGCTTTTGACAGGATCCATTACGGATTCCATGGAGCTTGGGCAAGCGCTTTCTCCTATTTTTTACGAGGGAGAAGGCTTTCTTTCCTGGCGTCTGCTGCCGGATTATCCTACGGCAGCTTCCTATGGGAAGCTTCTGTTTTTGTCGCCCCAGTTTTTTGTGCTCTTCTGGAATTCCGTAAAGATTACCGGACTGATATTGGCAGGGCAGATGCTGGTGGCTGTTCCAGCCGCCTGGGCCTTTGCGGTCTATCCGTTCCGGCTGCGCGGCGTCCTGTTTTCATTGTATGTGGTACTGATGCTTCTGCCCTTTCAGGTGACCATGCTACCTTCTTATCTGGTACTGGACAGGCTGGGGCTGATGGATACACAGGCGGCAGTGATCCTGCCGGCGGTATTTTCTACCTTTCCCGTTTTTCTCATATATCGGGGATTTGCCGGAATTCCTGTGGCCTTGCTGGAGGCGGGCAGGATGGATGGGGCGGAGGAATGGCAGTGCTTTGTATACTTGGGGCTTCCGCTTGGCGCTCCGATGATCCTTTCGGCTTTGGTATTAGGCTTTTTGGACTATTGGAGTATGGTAGAACAGCCGCTTTGCTTTATTCAGAATCGGTCTTTGTGGCCCCTTTCCCTCTACCTACCGCAGATCGGACTAAAGCAGTCCGGGTTTGCCTTTGCGGCCAGTGTGATTACGATCCTGCCAGCCGTATTCCTTTTTTTATTGGGACAGGATTATTTGGAGCAGGGGATAACCATGAGCGGATTAAAGGAGTGAGAGATATTTTTTACAACCCTTCGGAGAAGCGGATTTTTCTCTATGGCACGGAGGGATGGAAAGAGCGCGGAGGCTGTCCGTTTCCTTTGCAGGATACCGGCTGGGCATGGAAAGGAATGGAGAGGAGCGTCCGCCTAAGCGGACAGACGGGAGCGATGTACAAATGGGAATATTGGGAGCAAAAAAGAGAATATTGGCGGCATTGACGGGTTTTGCGGGTATAATGGCGGCTTGTACGGTGATCTCAAAAGGGATTTATGCCCATCAACTTCCCTGTGTGGAAACAGCAGCCCTGCAGAAAGGCACAATTGGGCATGTGGTGGAGGCAGAAGGGTACATAGAGGCCGGCGGGGAAAGCGCGGTGAGCGCCATCCCTGGGCTCAAGGTGGAGCGGATTTATGTGAGGCAGGGGGAGAGCGTGTCGGAGAATACGCTTCTATTTGACGTGGATCAAGAGCAGCTGGCAGAAGAGATCGCACAGCAGGAACTGGCGGTGGGAAAGCTGGAGTTGGAAATACAACAGCTGAGACAGACGCAGGAGTTAGAAAAGCAGAAGGAGCTTTTGGCGCAGAACCGTTCCCTGGAGGATTATGCTTTAACGGATACACAAGAGGAGAGGAAGATCGCACAGGCAGAACAAAGGGTGGAACGGGTGGAGGAGGATTTGAGAGAGCATGAGGCGGAGGAACCTTCCGTGACGCCCGAGGAGGAGCGAAAGGAAAGGGAGCAGGAATATGAGATCTGGCGGGAGGAACGAATAGAACTGCAAAAGCAGTTGTTGAAGGCACAGGATGAACAGGAACAAGCCTTACAGGAGGAGGAAGCGGCCAAAGTCGCGTTGGAGGAATATCAAAGACAGCTGGAAGAGAGCGGAGAAGAGGGGGAAGGGACGGACGGAGAAGAAAGGACGGAAACGGCCGAGGAAGGAAAGGCGGAAACAGATCAGAAGCCAGCGGAGGAGGGCGCAAAGCCGGAAACGACAGCCGGAGAACTGACCGTTGGGGAAGCATCCATTGGAGAAAGGGATGAGGAGGAGGCAGGGGGGCTAGAGGAGGAAACGAAAGAAGACATGGAGGGGGAATTAGAAGCAGAAAGGGTTCCGGATACGGACATGGAAACGGAAGAAGACATACAAACGCAAATCGAAACGCAAACAGATGCGGAAAAGAAAGAACCGGCAGCAGATGGAGAGGAAGAGGAATCCCCCGGTTCGGACGAGACATTGAAACAACTGGAAGAAGCCGCTGCCTGGGCCTCTTCCCGAAGGCAGGAAGCCCAGGAAAGGGTGCGAAAACTGGAGCGGGCTTTGGAGGATAGGGGGTTGGAAGAGCGTCTAAAGCCGGATTTTTCCAGTGAGGATGCTGCGCGTACAAGCTGGGAAAATACAAAGGAGAGCTTGGAAGACGCTCTGGAGGATGCACAAACGGCAAAAGAAGACAGCATATGGGATAAGCTGGATGCCATGCTGGAGGCCAAACGCAGGGTGGAGGATGCCATGTTGCCCGGCCAGATCAGTCTGCAGATCCGAATCAACGAAATGGAGTTGTCTTTTCGCAGAGAAATCTTAGATAAATATAGAGCGCTGGAGTCTGCGCAGGGGCGTATCTACAGTGGGGAAGCCGGAATCGTGACCGAGATCGGAATTTCTTCGGGCGACCCGCTTACCGAACATGCTGCACTAAAGCTGGCCCGGCTGGATGAAAGCTTTTGCTTTCGCGCCGTCTTGTCCAAAGAGCAGGCCAAATACGTGGGAACCGGGGATTCAGTCAGCCTGAAATTGGGAAATACGGGAACCCAGATCCAGGCGGAAATCGGCTATTTGGAGGAAAACGCGTCTGCACCGGGAAGCTATGAGGCGGTGATCTACCTGCCGGAGGGTGTGGGAACCATCGGCATGCGCGCCGTGCTGACGGCTTCCAGCCAGTCGGGAAGCTACTCCGCAATCATACCTGCAACAGCCGTCCATCGAGAAAACGATAGAGATTATTGCTACGTGGTGCATCGGCAGCAGGGGATCCTGGGAGAGGAGCTCGTGGTATTCAGGACCGCCGTCCGCGTGCTGGATGAGAACAGCAGATATGTGGCCATAGAAGAAGGGAGCCTGGATCCGGAAAGCGAAGTGGTGATTTCCTCCACGCGCGAGCTGGCGGATGGAAAGACGGTGCGGTATGCGGGCCTGGATGATGCGGATTCGGCCGCCCCGTAAGGAAGCGTTCTACGGTTGGAAAAACCTTTATTCACGCAGAAAAAACTGCCGTTTACGAAAAAGAAACTGGTCAAAGGAGGAAAAACGGATATAATAGGGCAATAGGGAAGGGCAGCTGCCAAAACGGCATCTGCCGGTTTCAGATCGGAGAGAGTGTGAAATGTTGGCCTTGGCGATATGCGAAGATGAATCCTGGTTTGCCGCTGATTTGAAGAAAAAGGCGGAATCCTTTTTAATCCGGGAAGGGCTGGACGCATCTATTCGGATTTATACGAGCGGTGAGGAACTATTGGAACAGCATCAAAGAATGGATATCATCCTGATGGATGTTAAGCTTCCCGGTAAAAGCGGAATGGATATTGCCCAAAAGCTGCGGGCTTTTGGCGAACGCTGCCAAATCATTTTCATCACGGCATGGCCAGAGTATGTGTTTCAGGCGTTTGACATGGATGCGGTTCATTATCTTCTCAAGCCAGTGAGCTGTGAAAAGCTGAATGCGGCCCTGGATAAAGCGATCAAACGCATTTCCTGCGGCGATGAAAAGACATATCTGTTAACAAACGGCGGCAGCATGAGAAGGATATTTCTCAGGGATATTCTCTACTGCGAAGTATACGACCATCGCCTTTTTATCCATACCATGACGGAAAAATATGAGACGAACGGCACGCTGGATTCGCTGGAGAAAAAGATGGACGGACGTTTCTTTCACTGCCACAGGAGCTACCTGGTGAATTTGGATTACGTGACGGATAAGGAAGAAGGCTACGCGGTCATGGCAGGCGGAGGAAGGGTACTGATTTCCCGCAGGAAGCAGCAGGAATTTACCAAAAGGTTGCTGCAGGCATGCAGGATGGGAGGCCTTAGGTTATGAGGAATCTCTTTTTTTATGTTTGGTGGCTCTTGGCCGATGGGTTGGTTTACTATCTTGCCCTGGATTTCCTGCTGGATGCAGCCGGCACAAGACGCGCAAAATGGCATGTCTTTATATGGATGACCGGCAATGCAATTTTGATCATTTTGTCCGTTTATTTCCGGCTTCCGGGCATGTTTCTGCTCGATATTTTGTGTCTTCTCTTTTTTTCTAAGATATTTCTAGCGGTGAAATGGAGTAAGCTGGCGGCTCCTTTGACGATCCTGTTCACTCTGTATACGTTCATAGAAGGATTTTCCGCGATCCTCATGTCCTGGGTCTCCAAGCATGTTGGATCTGCGGTTTTTGGAACCATTATCCAGTTGATGGTATCTGTCCTTTTGGATCTTGCATTCTTTCTTTGCCTGCGTTTGATCCGGAAAAGATACTTATTTACGATGCGCCAACCCCTGTCCTCTTATCTGTATATCCTGTTGATGCCCTGCGCCCTTTTGATCTTGGCAATCAGATATGGGCTGAGACTTGACAGCCTGGCCTTTGAAGAATTCCTTTCTTCCTTTGGCGTTCGGACAAGCCTCTATGCGCTTTTTCTCATGACATCGTCTGTCCTGCTTTTTTTCCTGATGTTGGAGGTTCTCTGCCGGATTCTATCTCTGGCTGAGAATGAACGGACTGCCGCCCTGCTGCGGGAGCAGGTGGAGGGATCGCGGATTTATATAGAGGAGGCGAGGAAACGGAATGAGCAATATGCTTCATTCCAACATGACATAGACAATCACCTGCTGGTATTGTCGGGCATGCTGCGGGAGAAAAATTATACGGAGGCAGAGAAATATGCAAAAAAGCTGTATAGTAGCTGCATCCATTTGCTGCCGCCCGTATCCACCGGCAACGTTGCGCTGGATCTCTTATTAAAAGAAAAAATAAATTATGCAGAAAGAAACGGGATCGAGGTAGTTTGCCATGTACAGATTCCCTCCTCTTTCCATGGAGATGACCTGGATCTGTGCGTCATTTTTGCAAATATCATGGACAATGCGATTCATTCCTGTATGAAAGCATACGGGGAAAACAGTCTCCTTTCCCTGGCGACGAAAAACAGATCCCGCTTTCTAATAATCGAAGCGGTCAATTCATCTTCCTCCACAGAACCTATAGAAATCGGCATAGGTCTTTCAAATATACAAAAGATCGCACAAAAATACCAAGGCGCTATGGAAATATCCTGCGACGGAAAACAGTTTCGGACTACGGTACTTCTCTGCTCTCTCAAGAGGGAAGACACGTTTACGCAGCCCAAAGAACCGTTCACGTAATCGGGGTATTCTGCATTTCATTTCATCCGAAGTAAGAGTATATCCAATGAAACCCTACTATCGAAAAGGAGGTATTTGAAATGTCGATGCAGATTGGATCCGGTTACGGAATACCCATGATGAAATGGAACAGAAACTTAGGAGCAGGACACCTTCCAGGAAAACAAAATGCTGGTACGGACAGGGTAAAAGACCTGCAGATGAAACGGCAGCAATTACAGGATGAAATGCTGCTGATGAAGAGCACGAGCTCGGATACCGGCGATATGTCTGCCAAGAAACTGGAAAAAATGGAAGAAAAACTCGCCGAGGTATCTGACAAACTCCAGGCGGCCAAGACAGAGCGCCTCCGCCAGGGCGAAGAAGAGGACTCAGCCCTCGACTTGGCCAAGAAACTGGCTGAACAGAGAAAAAAGTGGGAAACCCCTGACGTGGATATTTATGTGAAGACGGGGCGGTAACAGCTTAGATAGCCCGTAGGTATTGGAGGGGAGGACGCCATCTCTCCCCTCTCCCCTCCCCTTTTGCTCTATGAAAGCGCCTAAACCGATGCACAAAACGAAAGGGGACATGTATTTTCGCGGAAAAATCCTTTTGTTTTCGTGGGGTTTGTATTATAATAAAAAAGGCGCTGCCGCAGACGGATAGCGGATCCCGGCGTCCTATGAAATACGTCAGGAGAGAAAAGGAATATGGAGAGAAAAGTTGGAACTATATCGAGAGGAATCCGCTGTCCCATCATCAGGGAAGGCGATGACCTGGTTAAAATTGTGACGGACAGCGTCCTTGATGCTGCAAAAGAGGAAGGATTTAAGCTCCGCGACAGGGATGTGGTTGCAGTGACGGAATCCGTGGTGGCAAGAGCCCAGGGAAACTATGCGTCTGTGGAAGCGATCGCAGAGGATGTGCGCTCAAAGCTGGGCGGGGAAACCATCGGCGTGATCTTTCCGATTCTGTCCAGAAACCGTTTTGCTATCTGCTTAAGGGGAATCGCTATGGGTGCGAAAAAGGTGGTTCTCATGTTGAGCTACCCCAGCGACGAGGTGGGGAACGAGCTGGTGTCCTTGGATAAACTGGATGAAGCAGGAGTCAATCCTTACAGCGATGTGCTCAGCCTGGAGAAATATCGGGAGCTGTTCGGGGAAAACAGGCATCCTTTCACAGGGGTGGATTATGTAGCCTACTATGGAGATCTGATCCGGGAAGCAGGGGCTGAGGTGGAAATTATCTTTGCCAATGACTGCCGCAGCATTCTGCCCTATGCCAAGAAAGTGCTCAATTGTGACATTCATACGAGGCAGCGCACCAAGAGGCTGTTAAAGGAGGCAGGGGCTGAAATCGTAATGGGGATGGACGACATCCTTACGAGCCCTGTTAAAGGAAGCGGCTGCAATGAGGCATATGGGCTGCTGGGCTCCAACAAGTCTACGGAGGATACGGTTAAGCTGTTCCCCAGGGAATGTACGGATCTGGTGATGGATATTCAGAAGGAAATCCTCAATAGGACAGGAAAGCATGTGGAAGCGATGGTATACGGTGACGGAGCCTTCAAGGATCCGGTCGGGAAGATCTGGGAGCTTGCTGATCCTTGCGTATCCCCGGCCAGTACGCCCGGCCTTGCGGGAACGCCTAATGAAGTAAAATTGAAATATCTGGCGGATAACGATTTCAAGGATCTATCCGGAGAAGCGTTAAAGGAAGCGATCAAGGGACGTATTCGGGAGAAGAAGGATAACCTGGTGGGAGATATGGCTTCCCAGGGTACGACGCCCAGAAGGCTTACGGATCTGATCGGTTCCCTGTGCGATTTAACCAGCGGATCTGGGGATAAGGGAACGCCGGTGATCCTGATTCAGGGATATTTTGACAATTATGTGAGTTGACATTTCAGAAAAGTGCTGATATGATAGAGCCTATCAGAGAAGAAAGAGAGGATCGTTTGTGTTAAGTGCAGGAAATGTGAGGAAAGTAGGCGAATAGCGTGATCAGGCAGAAAGGCGCGTGATTGGTGTTTTATTTTCGCGCTGAAAGTCTGCCCTGATGGAATTTCCGAACAGGTTCTGCGTAATATATCGGTCTTGGAGGATTGGGTATATTCCTGTGTGGGATATACCCTTTTTTATGCATTGAAATCCGAGGCTTCTTTTCAGAATGGAAATCCAAGGGGGCAGACTCCGTGGATTTTTTGTATGGAAAGGATGAATTCTAATGAACGATATCAACGAGATGCTGGAGTTTAATCAGATCAGGGAATGGCTGAAGGAAGCCGCATGCTGTGAGAGGTCGAGAAGACGGTTTGAGGAACTGAAGCCATTTTTGGAGCAGGATCGGGCGGAAGCGGCCATTTGTGAAACCACGGAGGCCCGAAGGGTGCTGGATGCTTTCGGCACGCCTCCGGTGGGAAATATGGACGGCATACGGGAAACGGCACAGAAGGCTGGGCTGGGCGGGATGCTTTCCGCCCAGGAATTGAACGGAGTGAGGCAGTTTGCGGTGCTCGCAATGAGGCTGGTGCGATATCTGAAACGATGCAGGGAAACGGCGCCCGGGATTGCCGGGTTTGGAAACGGAATTGAGGAGTTGACGCAGCTGCAGGAGGAAATTGAGCGGTGTATCCGGGACGAACGGGTGGAGGATAATGCCAGTAAGGCGTTGCATAACATCCGCCGCCGCCAGGAACAGATGGAAAGCCAGATCAAAATGAAGCTGGACGGAATCCTGCGCAGTTCAAAAGTTTATTTCAGCGAAAGTTTCGTATCCACCAGAAACGGCCGGTATACCCTTCCCGTAAAAAAGGAATATAAGGGAAAGGTTCCCGGAAGCGTGATCGATATTTCCTCCACAGGGGCAACCCTTTTCATTGAGCCGGCCGCCGTGGCAAAGTTGACCGAGGAATTGGCGCAATTAAAGGTGGAAGAAGAAAATGAGGAAAAAATGATTCTCTATACCCTGTCCGCTATGGTAGGGGATGCGCAGGAAGGGATCGTCCGGAACCTGGAATATATGGAAGAACTGGACTTTATTTTTGCCAAGGGAAAACTCAGCGCATCCATGCGCGCGTCGGCGCCCCGGCTGAACACCTGCCGAAGAATCTTGATCAAAAATGGCAGACATCCGCTCCTGTCTGGCGAGAAGCCTGTGCCGCTTAATATCCAGTTCGGGGGCGAGATACGAGGGGTGATCATCACTGGGCCCAATACGGGCGGGAAAACGGTGGCCCTCAAAACCGTGGGCCTGCTTTCAGCGATGGCCCAGTGCGGTCTGCATGTGCCCTGTGAGGAAGCGGATCTGGCCATGCATGCGGACGTCTTCTGCGACGTGGGAGACGGGCAGAGCATTCATGAAAACCTGTCCACCTTTTCCTCTCATATCAAGAATGTGATCCGGATCCTGGAAAAGGCGGATTCAGAAAGCCTGGTGCTTATGGATGAGTTGGGCAGCGGAACCGATCCCGCAGAGGGGATGGGTATTGCCGTTGCGGTATTGGAGGAACTGAGAAACAGGGGCTGCCTTTTCCTGGTTACTACCCATTATCCGGAGGTGAAGGAATACGGAAACGCGGCAGAGGGCGTGATCAATGCCAGGATGGCGTTCGACCGGGAAAGCCTTCGCCCCCTATACCGTCTGGAGTTGGGAGAGAGTGGGGAGAGCTGCGCTTTTCACATTGCCAGAAGGCTGGGTATGTCGGAAAAACTGTTGGAGCGGGCCGGTCGGGCGGCCTATGGCAACGGAAAGCAGGCGGCGAAAGCGCCTTTCTTTCAAGAGGAAGGGACGGAAGAAGGGAAGCGGGAGAGTCCGCGTAGGATAAAGGCCAGTGTGGAAAATCCCGTGAGTAAAAAGGAGGAGATTGTGTCCCGGTTCACCATAGGGGACAGCGTGATGGTATATCCACAGAGGAAGTTGGGAATCGTGTTCGCTCCGGCCAATGACAAAGGAGAGGTGGGGGTGCAGATCCAGAAGAAAAAAAGCTATGTGAACTATAAAAGGCTGCAGCTGAAGGTGGCAGCCAGCGAAATGTATCCACCGGATTATGATTTTTCCATTATTTTCGATACGGTGGAAAACCGAAAGGCCCGACATCAAATGGAAAGGAAATATGTGCCCGGTGTGGAAATCCGATATGAGGAGGAGTGAGGGTTCTGCTATCCGGCGGGATACGTCAGACGTATGAGTTTGACGGGATAAACAGGGCTGCCCTATAGGGCAGCCCTTGGCAGTTATTTCCCCGGATGGGGAATAGGAAGAAGGCCATTTTCCGTCAGCTGATATACCTTAGTGCATACCTCCTGGATATATTTCCTATCGTGGGAAATGCTGATGATGGCTCCTGGGAATTCCTGTAATACCTGTCTGATGACCGGACCCGAAAGAGGCGAGAAATTTCGGGTGGGTTCGTCCAGAATCAGGCAGTCCGCACCCTCCAGGCTCATTTTCAGAAAGAGCAGCTTAGCCTTCTGCCCGCCGGAAAGTTCGTTTACGCGGTGGGACATTTCATCCGCCGTATAATGCATACTGCCGAGATAAGTACGAATCGTGGTGAGTTCGTCCTTGTCTCCAGTGTGGGTAAGATACTCCACAGGTGTTTGATCCTCCGGCAGCAGATCGGCATAATCCTGGGGCATATAGGAAACCTTGAGATCGTTCCGGGGCAGGAGGAGGTCGGCGATCTGCTTTAACAGAGTGGTTTTTCCGACGCCGTTTCGGCCTATGATGCATATTTTTTCCGGTCCTGTGACGCGCAACGCGACGTTTTGGGCCAGGACGCGGTTTGGGACGGCCAGGCTGTCACAGGTAAAGTCTAGGACGGTTTTTCCAGCGGGAAGACGATTTTCCGGCAGAATTTTTACAAAGATCGCCTGCTCCATGTCCGGCATGTCCGTCATATTTTCCCGACCCTTTTCGAAACGGCGTTCCTGGCTCTTTACTGCCTTCATTTTTTTCTTCAAAAGCTGTCCGCCGTGGGGATCCTGGCGGGTAATGCTGGCCTGCATGGCTTCCACCTTCTGTTCGATACGGCGGAACCGTTCCATCTGCTTCTGATACTCCCGGCGCTCGTTGGCGGCTAGCTGTTCCTGACGGCAGAAAGCATCCTGCCGGTTTTGCATATATTCCCGATAGGGCATACGGACCACGGTGGCGCGTGGCTGGGTCTTTCTTCTTACCTGCTCCAGATGGATGATCACGTTTGCTGTGCGTTCGATGAGGGTCTCATCGTGGGAAACGTATAGGACGCTTTTACCGCAGGTATTGAGAAACGTTTCCAGCCATTCCAGCGTTTCAATATCGATATCGTTGGACGGCTCATCCAGAAGGAAAGCGTCGGGCTGTATCATGCAAAGAAGAGCGATCTGCAGCTTCACCTTTTCTCCGCCGGAGAGTGTGCCAGTTGGCTGGTCGGAGTAAAAGAAGTCTTTTGGAAGCTGCAAGGATGCGGCCAGCGCGGCTAACTCCCGTGGCGTCTGCTCCATAAAAGCGGGGGTGTTCAGACAGTATTCATAAACGGTCTGCGACTTCTTATCGGCAGGGAATTCCTGGGGCAGATAGGCAAGGATGCGCCCCTGTGTGAGGATTTCCCCGGCATGCTCCACATAATCCGTTACCAAAGCCGCATCATAAATGAGCTTCAGAAGAGTCGATTTTCCGTTCCCCTCTTCACTGATGATCACTGCCCGTTCCCCATCGTTCAAGGTAAAGGAAAAATCGAGCAGAAGGGGACGCAGATCTTTTTTATGGTTTATGGTAAGATTTTTAATCTGTATGATAGACATGGAACGCTCACTCCTCTCAATGGGCCAGACAGGAAAAAAATCCTCCGGTCGTTCACCGGAGGAAAATAAATCACAGATTCGCAAGATATGAAGGGCTAAAAAGCTGCATAATGCCGGCCATGCCCAAAGAAAACACAGGAAGATAGTTCGTTCCGGCGACAGACCGGAAAGAAGGGAATAAAAAAACACCTATGCCTCTCATATATGCGGTTTATCTGAACTCCGGTGAGAAAAAGGATACCTGTCTGCCAAAAGAAACCGGATAACATAACCGGTTTTCGGTGACATGGGGTACATTTCTTTTGCGTAAATGGAGATTCAGATTACTTCCGCATTGCAGGTGTTTCCTTTCTTTATTAAATCATTTTTATACTAATTTTAATCAACCATTTCACTATAGCACGAAAGCGGCGTATTGTCCAGACAATTTTTGCCTGCACTAGGTGTATGCACGCGGCGCTTGGGTTGCTGTTGCGTTCCTGATTCCACGCTAACCTGGCTGGGGGATACGGAACAATGCTGTAAAAGGGGGATGGGAGAGTGGGATAAACTGCCAGGGGTCTCCTAAAAAACTTCACGCTTCCGCTCTTGCCGCAAGCGTCCTGTTATGGTAAACTTATATGCAAAAAGTGGGTCGGAAGGCTCATTACTGAGGCATACGGTAGAGGTGACATTTTGGATAAATATGAATATAAGATACGGGCAGAGGAGATCAGGGCGCTAAGTTCCCAGAAAAAATATGCGGAAGCCGCGAAGATAGCGGATACCATAGACTGGAGCAGGGTAAAAAGCGTGATGATGCTCTGTACGGTCAGCGACGTCTATAATGCTAACAGAAGATACGATGATGCAAAGGCGTTGCTGGAGATGGCAAATGAGCGGCATCCGGGCGGCAGGATGATCATTTATTCCCTATGTGAGCTGGCAATTAAGATGGGGGATGTGCTGGGGGCCATTGAATATTATAAGAATTTTGTCCAGATTGCACCCGGTGACAGCGGGCGTTTTGTTTTGCAGTACAAATTGTACGAGGCGCAGGACGTGAGCCTTGAGGAGCGGATCGGCGTCCTGGAGGAAATGAAGAAGAAGGAATATAGGGAAAGATGGGCCTATGAGTTGGCGTACCTGTATCATAGAGTGGGGCTGGCCACGAAATGCGTGGAAGAATGTGATGAGCTGATTCTCTGGTTTGGGGAGGGGAAATATGTGATGAAGGCGATGGAGCTGAAGCTGCTCCACCAGCCGTTATCTCCGGCACAGCAGCAGAAATTTGATGTTTATATGATGCGTAAACAGGGCCTGAACGTGCCGGGGGACTCCAAGAAGAGTGCTGGCACAAGAGGGGGTGCGGAACAGGATATCCAGGTAAAAGCCATGGATATGGGAAAGTACAATACGCTCAATTTGCAAAAAGAGCTGGCAGAAAGCATGAAAGAGGTTTTGCAGAACGGTCAAACCCTTCAAAATGGAATGTCTCTGCAGCAGTACCGGGAGCAGCTGTATCAGGAACAGCAGCGTCTTTATGGATATGGGCAGGATCAGGGGTATGATCAGGCTCAATACGGTTATGATGGAACGCAGCCAGGCTATGACGGAAGCCAATATGGTTATGACCCGAGCCAGTCCGGTTACGATGCGGGCCAATATGGTTATGATCAAAGCCAGTCCGGTTATGGCCAGACGCAGTATGGCTACAGCCAAAGTCAATCGGGCTATGATGCGGGCCAGTACGGCTATGATCAAAGTCAGCCCGGTTATGACACAGGCCAGTACGGCTATAGCCAAAGTCAATCGGGCTATGATGCGGGCCAATATGGCTATGGTCAAAGCCAATCGGGCTATGATGCAGGCCAGTATGGCCAGGACCCAAATCAATCCGGTTATGACGCAGGCCAGTATGGTTATGACCCAAATCAACCCGGTTATGACGCAGGCCAGTATGGTTATGGCCCAAATCAATCCAGTTATGATGCAAGCCAGTATGGTTATGGCCCAAATCAATCCGGCTATGATGCAGGTGAGTATGGCTATGGCCCAAATCAGCCTGGTTATGATGCAGGTCAGTATGATTATGGACAAAGTCAGTCTGATTATAGCCAAATGCAGACTGGTTATGATGTAGGTCAATCTGAGTACGCAGGAAATCAGCCGGGTTATGGCCAGACCCAGTATGGTTATGATCAGATACAGTCAGGCGATGACGCGGGCCAATATGGTTACGATCAAAATCAGCCGGATAACGGTCAGGAGCAGTACACTTATGACCAGATGCAGCCCGGTTACGATTCAGAACAGTACGATTATGGAGACATGCAGGCCGGATACGGTGGAAGCGACCAGCCGAATGGTACGGGAGCGGGGGACGGAAAAGGCTGGAGTGAGGTCACAGACAATAGAGCACCTGAGGAAATACTGCCGAATTATGACGATGGGAGGCGGAAATCTCCAGCGGCAGCTGTTCCTTATGAGGACAATGGCCAAGCTGCCTATGAGAGAGGGAGAAGGGCCTATGGAAGCATGCAGGTATATGAAAGCCTGCGGCCTGATTATGAAGAAAAACAACAGGAATATGAAAACAGAAGGCCGGTTGAGCAAACGAATGCCCGGGAAAAGATAAAGTTTGTGGAAAGTATGCGCACTGTTGATGGCCAGGAACCTGAGGAAGGAATGCGCGCTGTTTTACCGCCACAGTCTGAACGTCTGCCCGCCCAGCCTACTTCGGAAGAAAGGAGCGATTCCCAACAGCCTGTCAATGGGGAAGAGGGAAAGAGAAGTGTCGGGGAAAGTCTGTCCCAGGAGCATTCTTCAGTATCTGATGAAAAGCAGGTGGAGAAGCAGATCACCGGCCAGATGAATATAGAAGATGTCATGAAGGAATGGGAAAAGATGAAGCAGGTGAACGAAGAGAAGCGTCGCCGACAGCTGCATGATCGGATGCAGAAGGAGACAGGCACGCTGCTGCGGGATTTCGATACCTCTTCCAGAGAGGGGATTCTCGAGAAACTGCAGAAGGAGGAGCAGATCCCTGTAGAAAAGAGAAAACAGGTCTCCGATAATGTGATTTCTGCCCAGACCAAGATTTGGGCGGCGGAAGAGGTGAACAATGCCCTGAAAAGGGCGGCAAAAGCAGAGGATTCTTCATCGCGTATCCCATCTGAGGAAACAATGACGGACACGGAAGCGTTTGAAGGGGAGCGTATCGGGGGGACGGAAAAGAGACGCCATGCCCCCAATAGCCGCTCATCGGAAGGAAGGCATGCGGAGACCATAGATAGGAGATCGGAAGAAAATACGCGGGAAGAAGCCAACGATCGTTCAGAAAGGAGCCGGCTGGTTGCGGCTGATAGGCAGTCAGAGCTGATCCGCCGGGAAGAGCAAGAGGTATATACGGAAAAAAAGAGCCCTGATGCGGACAGAAGCCAGCTGGAAGCGGATCGGCGGCAGGACGGGAGCCGGCCGGAAAGCAGCCGTGGCGTTTCGGAACAAAATGAGGATAAATCTGTCTATCGGGAAAAGGAAGATGCACATTGGGGAGGAAACAGGTATGAGCATGAGATAGAAATGCCAGAGGATAATTACCGAGGAACGGGAGAGAAACAGCCGGGTTCAGAGCGCCGTGGGCGAGATGCCGATACGCCGGAAACGATTCTCCAAAGGGCGGAGAGAGAACGGGGAAGGGGTAAGCGCTGGGAAGCGGATGGAATGCCTGTAAGGAATGGCTATCGGGAATCAGACGGGACGTCCGCGGCCAATGACCGACAAGAAGTGGGCAAAACGCCTGTGAGGGATGAGATCCGAGAAGCAGATAGGACGCCTGCGAGGAATGGACGCCAAGAGGCGGGCAAAACGCTTGTAAGAGATGAGATCCGAGAGGCAGAAAGAGCGCCTGCAGGAGATGGGCGCTTGGATGTGGACGGAGCGTCCGCAAGGGATGAGCGCTGGGAGACAGATAGAATGCCCGCAAGGGATGGACGCTTGGATGTGGACGGAGCATCCGCAAGGGATGAGCGCTGGGAGACAGATAGAATGCCCGCAAGGGACGGACGTCTGGATGTGGACGGAGCACCCGTGAGGGATAGCCATCGGGAAGAAAACGGATTGCCTGAAGAGATTTATCGTCAGGAAGCGGATCGGCGGCTGGTAGAACGGGATTACAGGATGCCTGAAGAAATGCGGCCCTTCAAAAGTAGAACTTTGCAGGGGAATATATACGGAGGAAATATGCCGCCGGATGGCGTTCAAGAGAACATTGCCGGGGAAAGTATTTCCCGCATGAATGTGCAAAATGAGATTCCCGAAGGAAATATGCTCCAAGAAAGCGGACTGGAAGAGGCGCAGGAAGGCATACCAGAAGAAAATACTTCCCGCCAAAACAGGCAGGAAGGCCATAAACAGGAAGCAGAGGGCCGATATCGGCGGATGGAGCCCGGGGAGGGCAGGGAGAAAAACAGAGGACTTAGTTCGGAAGAAAAACGGATGTTTTCCTCCTTTGTACCCACAAAAGGCGCCATGAAGAGGTTGGCCGCAGCTCTGGATAAGCTGAGCCTTGCAGCCTATACGGGCAATCTTATTATCACAGGAGATCCCGGTTCGGATACTCTTGAATTGGCAAAAAATGTGATTAAGGATATGCGGGCAAAAGATCGGAATTTTTCCGGGAAACTGGCTAAAATGTCCGGTCCGGCCTTAAACAGCGGTAAAAAGGATCCTTCGGAATTCATTGAGAAGCTTTCCGGCGGTGCGATGATCATTGAGCGAGCCGGGGAGATCAGCCGCGACGGCATGCAGGAGCTGTTGGCTGCCCTGGATCAGGAGAGATGGGGGATCCTTGTGATCCTGATCGATACAAAACGTAATATCCGGACACTTGAAACGGAAAATCCGGAAATGGAGCCCTTCTTTAATGCTAGGTTTGATATCGAGGCCTTGGATAACGGTACGCTGGTAGCCTATGGCTGTCAGTACGCCAAGATGCAGGAATATGCCATCGATGAGCTGGGAAGACTTGCCCTGCACACCTGTATTGAAGGCATGCAGACCATTGATCATGTAGTTACGGTGAAGGATGTGCGCCAGATCGTGAACAGGGCGATCGACCATGCGAACAAGAAGACGCCGAAACATTTCATGGACGTGATCCTCGCCAAGCGGTACGATGATGACGACATGATTATTCTGCATGAAGGGGATTTCATGATAGAATGATTTAGCGGCCGTGGGGGGCTGTGGGGTCATGCCGCGCAGGCGGCGGAAAGAAGGTTGATATGGCAAAAGCAAAAAACAGAGAGCAGGTATTTATATCCGAAGCGGATCAATACCTGTTCGCACAGGGAACGCATTATGACATTTACAAAAAGCTGGGGGCACATCCCTCCACAGTGGACGGGAAAAAGGGGATGTTCTTCGGCGTGTGGGCGCCCCATGCGGCCCAGGTTCATGTGATCGGCAGCTTCAATGAATGGGATGAGAACCGGCATACGATGGAAAAAATCGGGCCGGGCGGGATCTATGAGCTGTTTATACCAGGCGTAGGGTGCGGAGAGATGTACAAGTTCCTGATCACTACTGCGGACGGTCGTAAGCTCTATAAGGCGGATCCCTTTGCTAATTATGCACAGCTGCGTCCAGAAACGGCGTCCATCACAACGGATCTGTCGAGAATTTCCTGGAGCGATTCTGTGTGGATGGAAGCCAGGGACGAAAAGGATATGAACAAGGAACCGTTAGCGATCTATGAGTGCCACATCGGATCCTGGATGAAACATCCTGACGGGACGGAGGACGGCTTCTATAACTACAGGGAGTTTGCTGACAGGCTGGTATCTTACCTGAAGGAAGTGAAATTCACCCATGTGGAACTCATGGGGATTGCGGAGCATCCCTTTGACGGTTCTTGGGGATACCAGGTGACGGGATATTACGCACCCACTTCCCGTTACGGTACGCCGGAGGATTTTGCGTATCTGGTGAACACGCTTCACCGTAACAAGATCGGTGTGATTCTCGATTGGGTGCCGGCCCACTTTCCCAGGGATGCCCACGGACTGGCGGAGTTTGATGGGGAAGCGCTTTTTGAACATCCGGATCCCAGGTTGGGAGAGCATCCGGATTGGGGGACGAAGATTTTCAACTATGGTATGAATGAGGTGAAAAATTTCCTCATTGCCAATGCCCTTTTCTGGATCAAAGAATTCCATGTGGACGGTTTGCGCGTGGATGCGGTGGCTTCCATGCTTTATCTGGATTATGGAAAGAAGGACGGGGAGTGGGTGGCCAATAAATACGGCGGAAACAAAAATCTGGAGGCCATTGAATTTTTTAAACATTTTAATTCCGTGATCCGCGGGACTTTTCCGGGCGTAATGACCATTGCGGAGGAATCCACGGCCTGGCCCCTGGTGACAGGCCCGATTGAAAAGGGCGGGCTGCATTTCAGTTATAAATGGAATATGGGATGGATGCACGATTTCTGCGAATATATGAAACTGGATCCCTATTTCCGTAAAAATAATCACTATGGCATGACATTTGCCATGAGTTATAACAATGCAGAGAATTATATTCTACCGTTGTCCCATGATGAAGTGGTGCATCTGAAGTGTTCCATGGTGAATAAAATGCCCGGATACCAGGTGGACAAATACGCCAATCTTCGTACGGGTTATACCTATATGTTTGGCCATGAGGGAAAGAAGCTTCTGTTCATGGGCCAGGAATTTGCCCAGGAGCGGGAGTGGAGCGAGGCCAGGGAGCTTGACTGGTATATGCTGGAGAACGAATTGAATGCAGGCATGTTGGAATATGTGAAGGAGCTTTTGAAGATTTACCATAAGTACAGCTGCATGCATGAAATAGACAACGACTGGAGCGGTTTTGAATGGGTCAATGCGGACGATGCGGACCGCAGTACTTACAGCTTTATTCGGAAATCCTCTAAAGGGAAAGAAAACCTGCTCTTCGTCATGAATATGACGCCTGTGGAAAGAAAGGAATATTGTGTAGGCGTTCCGAAAAAGAAGGCCTACCATCTGATCCTTAACAGCGATGATGAGCGGTTTGGCGGAAACGGAGCCGAGATCCCCGCTTCCATCCGGGCCACGGCGGAGCCCAGCGATTATCGGCCTTACAGGATTACCTTTGATCTTCCAGCGCTGGGGGCTGCGGTTTTCGTGTTCTGAGAGAATCGTATAAAAGAGAGAGGCTTTTCATACAGGGGCTGCCGCATCCAAATGCGGCAGCCCCTGAAAGTATGGTGTTTTACCCTGCCAGGACGGCTCGAAGAATAGGGTGTTATATGTTTATCCGGTCATTGTCTGTTCAGAAGCCGTCAGGCTGGCGGCTTTTTGCAGCAGATATTTGTATCTTTTCATCACGGCATTCTGTTCGTAGATATAGCAATCGATCAGGTCAGGATCCGTGGCATAATCGAAGCCTGCATAGGCATTTTCCAGATCGCATCTTGTCCTTTGTAAATCCATCATCAGACTTTCTTGGTAAGTAAGGGGCTTGTCCGCCTTGGGGATGATCCCGCGGCTGAAATGGAATTTCATGCATGCGCCTCCTTTTCCGGATTTTACCAAAAGATGCTTTGTGATAAGTATATACAAAAAAAGGAAAAATATGCATGTCATATTTCTTTTTTGGGGCGCATAAGGTATAACATCTCAAAGAAAAGATTCATTGTATGCGGAAAGGGAGCCGGAATGGACTACGGAAACGGAATGGTCATGATAGGAGGAGCCTGCATCCTGGTGATGCTGGTCGCAGCGATGCGCAGCAGAACGGAACTGCTGCTGAACTTCATCCTGCGTGCGGTCTGCGGCCTGCTCGCCATTTATTTCATCAATTCCTTTTTGGGTTCTATCGGCATATCCTTGAAGGTAGGAATCGGTTTGGCTAGCGCAGTTGTATCGGGTGCGCTGGGGATTCCGGGGATTGCGCTGTTGTATGCAATTGGAATATGCGCCCGTTTTCTTACCTGAGACAATATTTTTGACAGGTAAAAACCCTGTATTTATCAGGGGCTGGGGCGTTTTAACTGGTACTTACAAAGGGACGTTCGTCTATTTTTCACAAAACTGTTTTTTTACCGTTTCTCCTATGGACAAATCTCAGGGGATGGTTTATACTCAGTTTCATCAATTGGATCATCAGTATCCGGGCACGGTCTTTTTCAATTCTTTCGACCGTGTATCAAGAATTCCATTTTGCCTTACTAACAGATTTTTATAAGCTATTGTTTTATGGGAGGTTTTTGTTTGAAAAAGAATATTCTGGCGCTCTGCGACACGGAACGGGAGTATGTCAGCCATTTCATGGACTATCTCCATCGTCCGTCCGTTATGGAAAATTTTCCTTTTGAGGTACGGGTCTATACGGATGGGAAGTCCTTGGAACGGATCGGCAAAGGGGAAGAGGCGGTATTCCTTCTGATTGCCCAATCTCTGTATGAAAGGAGGGATGGATGGGAAGCCAGCCATATCCTGGTATTGGCGGAAGATATGGCCGGGCCGCCCGAAGTACCATGGATCGGGAAATATCAGCCCATGGAGGCTGTGGTACGCAGGATCATAGAACTTTCGGTGCAGACAGGGATTCTGCCACCGGCCTCCGGCCCGGGGCGGGCAGGGAGCCTAAAATTGATCGGAATCTATTCACCGGTGGGACGGTGTCTTCAAACCACATTTTCATTCACATTAGGGCAGCTTCTTGCCCGAAATCACAAAGTATTATATCTGAATTTTGAGTGTTTTTCAGGATTGGGCCGGATGCTCCGGCGAGAGTTTAGGGCTGACTTATCGGATTTGATTTATTTTATACATAACAAGGACGGACGGTTTCCTTACCGACTGGAGGGGATGGCGCAGAAGGTGTGCGGAATGGATTTCGTTCCACCGGTTTTCTCCTGTATGGATTTAATGAAGATAGAGAAGGAGGAATGGCTTACCCTTTTGGACGAACTGGAGAGCTGCGGGATGTACGAATACATTCTTCTGGATCTTACGGAGAGCGTTCAGGGACTGTTTGAACTTTTAAAAAGATGCAGCCAGATCTATACCATCGTAAAGGAAGACGGTTTCGCGGAAGCAAAACAGGAACATTATGAAGAATTGCTGCGTTGTATGGAGCTGGAAGAGATCCTGTCAAAGACCAGAAAATGCAGGCTTCCCATTTTTCGGACGCTGCCGGCCGAGCTGGAGAACTTAACCCACGGGGAACTGGCAGGCGCGGTTGGAAAACTGATCAGGGAAGATCTGGGCGATGGAGGAAAGAAGAGAGGGAATGGGAGAACGGGAGAAGGAGTATCAAAGGATTCGGGAAAATGTCCGGGAGGAATTACTGGAAACGATTGATCTATCACGGGAAATGCCGGACGGGGAATTACAGGATCGAATTGCAGGAAAGCTGCGGGGCAGGGAGACGGCGGGAAAACTGGATGTCCATGAACGCGTCAGGATGGGAAGGGAATTGTTCTATGCCATGCGCGGGCTGGATGCGATTCAGGAGCTGATTGATGATCCGCAGGTGACGGAGATCATGATTAATGGTATGGAAGGAATTTTCGTGGAACGGGAGGGAAGGCTTTCGTCCTGGCCATGGGGGTTTGCGTCCAGGGAGAAGCTGCAGGATGTGATCCAGCAGATCGTATCCGGCTGTAACCGGACGGTGAACGAGGCATCGCCCATTGTGGACGCCAGGCTGGAAAACGGATCCAGGGTAAACGTGGTGCTGGCCCCGGTTGCTTTAAACGGCCCGGTGGTGACGATAAGGCGGTTTCCTGAGAAACCCATCGGCATGAAGGAACTGCTGGAAGCAGGATCCGTAACGCAGGAGGCTTGTGACTTCTTAGAGAAGGTGGTGAAAGCCAGATACAATATTTTCATCAGCGGGGGGACGGGCAGCGGTAAAACCACGTTTCTGAACGCCTTGGCGGGGTATATTCCGCCGGACGAAAGGCTGATCACCATTGAGGACAGCGCGGAGCTACAGATCCGGGGAATTACCAATCTGGTTCGTATGGAGACGAGAAACGCCAATGTGGAAGGATGCCGTCCGATCGCCATTCGGGATTTAATCCGCACATCCCTGCGGATGCGGCCGGACCGGATCATCGTAGGGGAGGTGAGGGGCGAGGAAGCGGTGGATCTGGTGGGGAGCGCCCTGAACTGCGGACACGACGGCTCCATGTCCACCGGACATGCCAACAGCGCAGGAGATATGCTCACACGCCTGGAAACGATGATGTTAATGGGGATGGAAATTCCACTTCCCGCAATCCGTAGGCAGATTGCTTCCGGCGTAGATATCGTCGTCCATCTGGGAAGGATGCGGGATAAGACGAGAAAGGTATTGCAGATCGCCGAGGTGGAGGGGATTTGGGACGGAGAAATCCGGCTGTCCGTATTGTTTGAATTTGAAGAAGACGGAGGGGACGCAAACAGGGTACGCGGCCGGTTGGTAAGAAAGGGGGAACTAATCCATGGGGACAAACTCAAGATGGCGGGGATTGGGCCGTAGAGAGGATAAAAAGGCGTCGTCCAAGAAGGAGCACGCGCCGGACTACCGGATCTATTCTATGAATGTGCGGGAGCTGCTGATCTATACATCGCAGGGGATTGCGATTGTGCTGCTGTTTTCCTGGTTCTTCTATCGTTCCCTATGGGCATCGCCTTTCCTGACGCCTCTGGTTTTCCTTTACCTAAAGGAAAACGGAAGACAACTTGCTGAAAAACGGCGTCAGGAATTGGCATTGGAATTTCGGGATACAATCCTGTCCGTGGCGGCAGGGCTGCAGGCCGGATACTCCATAGAAAATGCTTTCTTTGAATCGAAGAAGGAGGTGGGAAGACTGTACGGAAGCAAAAGCGCCATGGTATGGGAACTGGAACGCATGGAAAAGGGGGTGGGAAATAATATGCCTTTGGAAACCCTGCTCCTGGATTTGGGAGCACGGAGCGCACAGAGTGACATAGAGGATTTTGCGGAGGTGTTTTCTATAGCAAAAAGGGCAGGAGGGAATATGAACCATATCATACGTCGCAGCGCAGAAGTCATAGGTAATAAAATCGAAGTAAAACAAGAGATCCGTACGCTCCTTTCTTCGAAAAAATATGAGCAGAGAATTATGAATCTGATCCCTTTTCTGATCATGGCATATCTGAAGCTCACCTCTCCAGGATTTTTTGACGTCCTTTATTACAATCCTGCAGGAATCCTGGTGATGACGGGCGCCCTGGCCGTATACCTGGCAGCGTATTTGCTGTCGCGTAAAATAGTAGAAATCGAGGTGTGATAGATGTGGGCTGTCTATGTGATTTTCCTGGGGCTGGAAATGGCCCTTCTGATCGGGACAAGTAAGGAGGCGGTCGAAGAGGGATGGAAGCCGGATCGAATGTACCGTATCTTCTTAAAACCCGCATCCCGATTGGAACGCTGGCTGGAAAAACGAGAAAAGAGTATGAAGAGGGGAAATGCAGCAGAAATCCGTCTGCGGGAGGATATGCGGATCCTATACCCCTCGAATGCAGCCGATATGATACGGCGCCATAGGGCTGAGCGGATCAGCGCATTGCTGTTTCTGGGTTTTCTGGGAGCGATATTCGGTCTGTTGGTTACGATGGCAGGACAGATGCAAAGGCGCGTGACAAAGGAGGGATGGGTATGGAGAAATTCCTACGGGCAGGGCACAGCAAGAATCGAGCTGCAGGTGGAGGGAGAAGAGGAAGACAGACGGCTTCAGGTCGAGGTGGAAGAGAGAAAATATACCAGAAAACAGTTGGAAGAAATGCGGCAGGAGCTGAGAGCTGTGCTTGAGGAAGAACTAAAGGGAGAAAATGAAAGTCTGGATGAGGTGCGATCAGCCCTGTTTCTGCCTTCCTGGGAGGAGGGATTTCCATTTCGGATCACCTGGGAAAGCGGCGACTATGGCAGGATCAAAAACGACGGGAGCGTGACGAACGCGGATGTAGGAAAGGAGGGAGAAGTCATATGGATGAAGGCAACGCTAACCTACTTTGAGGATAAATGGGAGGAACGCTTTCCTGTCAGGGTATGTCCTCCCGTGCTCACAGAGGATGAAATAATGCAAAATCGAATCCTGGAGGAAATCAGGAAGAGGGATGAGGAGTCGGCCTATGACGAAGGATTTTCCCTTCCTGATCGGGAGGGGGACGAGCCGCTTCAATGGGTAGAACATCGAAGCGATAACAGCCTGATCCTGTTTGCGGTTTTCCTGATGGCTGGCTTGGCGCAATATGGCCTTCCGGACAGGGATCTGAGAAAGAGAATGGAAGAACGCAGGGAACAGCTTCTGCGTTCCTATCCTGAATTCATCAGCAAACTAGTCCTGCTGATGGGCGCCGGACTTCCAGTACGGGCAGCTTTTTTCAGGATGGCATCCGACTACCGGAAGAAACGGATATCCGATGAAACAGGTTATGTGTATGAGGAACTGATTTTAACTTGCCGGGAAATGGAGAGCGGCGTGACGGAGATCCAGGCCTACGAACATTTTGGGGAAAGATGCCATCTGCCCCAGTATCGGAAATGTATGACGCTGCTAACGCAAAATCTGAAAAAGGGTTCCGCCGGCCTGATCGCCTCCCTGCAGGAGGAGGCTACCCGTTCCCTTTCGGAAAGAATGCGCCATGCGAGAGAGGAAGGGGAGCGGGCGGGGACAAAATTGCTTCTCCCCATGATTATGATGCTGACGGTGGTCATGGTGTTGATTATGGTTCCGGCATGTTTTTCCTTCACAGGGATGTAAGGGCCGGAAATGGCGGGAAAAACCTTGGATGGAATCGTGCGCTGTGAAAGGCGGCCGGCGCCCCTATGTGGAGCTACGGCTCAGAACGCGCATGGTATATAAAAGCGAGTGCCCGGCAGAACGGGCGGAAAGGAGTTTACATGTGTAAAGCGATTGGGAGTATTCGGGGTGCGGCAGCTAAACTGAGAAAAAGAGGTATAAAGGTTCTGAAAGGGGAAGAAGGAATGGGGACGGTGGAGGTGATTTTGATCATCCTGGTGCTGATCGGCCTGGTTATCATATTCAAGAGCCAGCTTACCAGCCTGGTGACGAATATTTTTGGAAAAATCACCTCTCAGGCGGGGACGATCTGAAAGGAGCCAAAACTTGCAGAAGGGGTATATAACCGTATATCTGGCCCTGGTGACAGGGATCCTCCTATCTCTGGTGATGGGAGTGATAGAGGGCGTAAGGATGCATACCATTCGGACGCAGACGGAATGTGTGATGGATATGGCGATGGACTCTGCTTTGGCGGAATATCACAGGGAGCTGCTTTCGCAGTATGATCTGTTTTTCATCGATATGTCCTATGGGAATGAGTCACCTTCTTACAGGAATACGGAAGAACATATCAGAAATTTTATGAATATGAATTTCCGTCCCTTTGAGGTGTTTCAGATTCCGGTGGGAAAGGATCTGACCGGAATGTATGCACAACAGATAGATATTCTGCGCGCCTCCGTGGCGAGCGATAATGCGGGGGTGGTTCTAAAGCGCCAGGCCGTGGATTATATGAAGAGCCGATGGGGGATCGGCTATTTGAGCCAGGCGGCCGTGAACGCGCAGATCCTTCAGGGAAGCGGGCTTCTGGACAGCAATGTGGAAGAAAGGAGGGCAGAAACGGAAAGGGAAGTCAAGGATGCCATAGCAAGGCGGCAGGAAGAGGAGGAAGAGGACTGGGAAGGGAGGGATGTGGAGCTGCCGTCCGATGTGGTAAATCAGGCGAAGGGCGAAGGAATCCTGGCGCTGGCGGCAAAAGCGCCGGGTGCCCTGTCCAGAACCCATATTCCGGTAAACGGCCTTTTTTCCCACCGCGGTCGCCTAATGGAGGGAACGGGACTTCCCGAGGGGAAGGAGGAACCCTCCGGTGTGGCTGCATCCTGTATTTTCCAGAGGTATATGATGGAAAAATGCGGATTTTACGGAAGGCAGAAGCAAGGCTGCGGGTTTTCCTATCAGGTGGAATACATCCTGGAAGGGAAGGAAAATGATCTGGATAATCTTCGCAGCGTGGCGAATCGGATCCTGATGATCCGGGAAGCAGCCAATGTGTCCTATCTGTTTGGAAATGGCGTGAAAAGAGGGGAAGCCAGAGAAACAGCCCTGCTTCTGACTACAATATTGGGACTGCCGGAATTGGCAGAGGCGGTGGAAGCCCTGATTCTATTTGCCTGGGCCTATGCGGAAAGCGTGAAGGATTTGAGGATGTTGTTCGACGGCCGGAAAGTCCCCTTAATCAAGGACGATGGGAGCTGGAATACGCCGTATAGGCATCTTCTCACCTTCCGCGGTCACCTGTCAGAGTATGGGGAAGGGAAGGAGGGACTTTCTTATGAAAATTATCTGGAGGCTTTCCTCTACCTGCAGTCCGAGGAGCTTTCCATCAAAAGGCTGATGGACGTGATGGAGGCAGACATCCGTATGACGCCCGGAAATGGAGGATTTCGGATGGACGGCTGCATGGATGCCATGACGGCAGAGGCATCCGTGTCGAGCGGCTATGGGTATCAGTACCGGATTAAAAGATCCTATCAATATGAATAAATGCAGCGGCCGGCTCTGCCCAATATGGCCTTAAGCTGGCCGCATTGGAATATGGCTGGCGCGGCTAAAACCGGCTGGATAAGAGAATAGGGAAAGGAGGAAAGCAGGATGCCTTTTTTATCGGAGAAACACAATTGCAACTATCAACCCCAATTTTACAGAAAGGCCATTCATTTCCGAACGTTATATCCTCACCAAATTGCCAATGATCATGTAGAAAATCCCCTGATAAAACCGATAAAAAGGGTGTCCTGGTTTCCTCTCTTTCGGACAGAAAGCAGCCCTGGTTCCATGAGCGTGGAAGCATCTGTGGTGGTCCCGCTGTTTCTCTTCTTTTTTATCAATATTCTTTCTCTAATCCTGTTTTTTCATACATATGCCACGAATCTGGAGGAACTACATCAGCAGGGCAGGCAGCTTGCCATGCTGGCTTACGCGGCGGGAGAAAATGTCGGGACGCAGGACGAAATGATCCAGCTGGTAAAGCCCGTTTGGCTGAAGGCGCCGGTCCCTATCTTGGCTTATCCGGGGACGATGATCACGAGCAGCTGTTGTATGCGCGCCTGGACGGGCTATGATGTAACGCGCAGCGGCGATGCGAGAGAAGGGGAAATCTATGTCTATATCACGGAGCATGGGGCGGTGTATCATATGACGGAAAACTGCAGCCATTTGCGTCTATCCATCGAACTGGTGGCGAAATCCGAGGTTGGACAGTTCAGAAATGCATCAGGCGGGAAATATCATGCCTGTGAGAAATGTGGAGGCAGGGATGGCGGAGCAGTCTATATCACCAGAGAGGGGGACAGATATCATAGTACCATAAATTGCAGCGGGTTGAGGCGGTCGGTGCGATGTGTTCCCCTGTCGGAGGCTGGAGGACTTCCGCCCTGCGGCAGGTGTGGATGAGAAAGGGAGCTTGAAAGCGGATGGGAGAGCGAATATTTTTATGTGTTTATCTGGGATTTTGCAGTTTCTATGATTGTAGAACGATGCGGATCCCGGTGTGGCTTTTGCATGGTGGGCTGCTGCTGGGTAGCCTGTATGCCGGGGGTAAGATGATCAGCGGGATGGCTGGATGGCAGGCGGTGATGGCGGGAATCCTCCCCGGAACGATTATGCTTCTATATGGCCGTCTTTCGGATGGAAAGCTGGGAGAGGCGGACGGGAAAATGGTGATTCTGGCAGGTCTGCTGCAGCACTGGGAACGATGTACGGCGCAGGTATTGGCCGCCTGTTTTCTGGTTTTCTTTGCGGCAATGTTTCTACTTTTGACCCAAAAGGGGACACGGCATACACGGATTCCCTTTGCACCCTTTTTTCTTGCTGCAGTCGTGCTGCTGTGGATAGGGGAAATATTTGGGGGATTGATATGTGGATAAGCGAAGGCAAGAAAAAGAGAGAAGGGTTAAGGCCGGAAAAGAGGGAAGGGCATGAGAGAAGCAACGGATATATGACGCTGGAGGCAAGCCTTTTGATGCCCATGACGGCAATGCTTTGCGGTTTCCTCATGCTCCTTTCCTTCTATCTATATACGGCGACTTTTCTGAATCAGGCAGCCTATATCGCCGCCTTACGGGGAAGTCTGGCAAGAGCCGGGAGGGATCGGGGAACTGTGGCGTCCGAGGAAGTGGAAAAGATTCTGGAAGAAAGCGTCCTGCCAGTTCGAAATTTGAAAACAGAGGTAACGGCTACGGGATTGGAGGTGAAGGTTACGCTGGAAGTGGAAATTGCGCTTCCGTTTCCCGAAATTTTTCCTCTGGAAAATAGAGTCTGGCAGATTAGAGCGGAAAAACGTGCCAGGATCAGGTCTGCCGCGGCGTTCATTCGGGGAATGAGAATGCTTTCGTCATCTTAACCATCCTGCCCGTTTTAGCGGGCGTAAATTCACGGTTAAAAGCGGCAGAATGTCATTTTTAGCCTAATCTTGTATACGAATCGAAGAAGCGGGATGCGCAGGCGCGCGGAGGGGAGGCATCATGAAAAAGCCGTTGTATAAACGGGAATTGAGTCACAGTTATTTGGTCGTCGATGGGCTTTTGGAAGAAGAATTGGGAAAATACCAGTGTCAGATGATTTTAAGAAACAGGATTCCGGGCCTTCTGCCGTGCAGCGAAAGGTTTTTGGAGGGAGGGGCCTGCCTTTATTACGATATCAGTTCAAGGCAGTCACTGGGACGGTTATACGAATCCACAAAAATAGGATATGCTGGGATTCGGGGAATCGTGGATAATCTCGCGCAGGTGCAAGATACGATCACGGAGTATCTTTTAGAAGAAAGCGGGCTGGTCCTGGAACCAGAATACATCTATATGGATCTGGAAACAGAACAGCTGCTATTCCTGTATGATCCTTTTGGATCCGTACAGAAAAGATGGGGAAGCATCTACCTTCCTGTGGCAGAATTTCTTCTGGAGCATGTGGATCACAGGGAAGAACAGGGGGTGGCCGCAGCCTATCAATTCTATAAAATGTCCAAGGTGGAGAGTTTTACCATAGAAAGCTTCCGCACCATCCTGGAAAAGGGGCGCGGAACAAAAAGAGGGGAAACGGTCTATGCTGTTGCGGAGGATTGGGGCAATAATTATTTTCGTGAGGAAGAAGGAATTTATGAGTATTGGGGAACGCAGGATGGAGCGGAAGAAGGGGATGAGGAAAGGCCTGCAATATCTGGTTATAACAACTGGATCAAAGAAGGAAGTTTGGATTTAGAGGAGACGGATGGAGAGAAGAGGGGGTGTGCGCATAGGAAGGGATGGCATATAGCAGGGCTGGCCGGCGCTTTTCTTGCTTTTTTTATGCTATGTGCGTCAATCTGGTATTTGCAGCCGACGGGGAATGAAAAGATATGCCTGTTTGGACTTCTTACGCTGGACGGTATGTTGTCACTTTGGTTCCTGTGGAAAGTAATGTTTACAAGAGATCGGGATAGGAAGCCCGAGAAGAAGGAAGAAGATGTGGAAATTGGCAGGAATGATTCCTTTTATTTGGAAGAAGAGAACGCAGACGGACTGAATGGCCCTACGGTATTTCTAGGAACGATGGGAAGCGGAGAGGAGCCGGATGGAAGGGGTAGGCCAAGGCTGGTGGATATGCAGGAGGGCGGGCAGGAATATTCCCTGGACAGACTTCCGGTTATGGTCGGTAAAATGAGGAGCCGGGTACAGCTTCTGCTTCCGGATGCATCCGTAAGCCGTATACACGCCAGGTTCGTGGAGAAAGGGGGAAGAACGGCCCTGATCGATTTAAATTCTACCAACGGTACTTATGTGAATGGAATACGCATGGAGCAGGAGGAAACCATTATCCTGGAGGACGGGGATGCGGTCACATTCGGGAACATGGAACTGACATACCGAGAATGAGAGGATCTCTACAGGCGTATGGCGTCGGATCGGAGAGTAGATGGAAAAATGTCTTTGCAATCATTTTACAACCGTGAATTTATGCCTGCAGCTCAAATTCGCAGGTTACGGAAAGGCATGTTTATTAACATGGGTAGGCGCAAAAGGATTGACGAACGATGTATTTTCCAGATGTGTAAATTTCGGTATAAATTGACAAGAAAAGGGGGAAGTGATAACCTGTTAGTAATCGGGGAAAGAAGCACCATAAAGCGGTGTGGGGGTGCGTATGGATTTGGTGCGTGGTTATCAGGATAGGGGATTAAACAGAGAGAAAATCCCTTGGTGCAGCGCAGTCTTGACGGGTATAAATATCCTTGTCTTTGCGGCATGCCATTTCTGGGGCAGACAGTTTTATGATGCAGGATGTTTCAGCGTGGCATATCTTTTAAGGGGAAGGGAATATTATCGGTTGATCTCTGCGATGTTTTTACATGTGGATATCGGCCATCTAATGAATAATATGATTCTTCTATATTTTGGCGGAGAAATTGTGGAGAAGACGATAGGTAGGGGGCGTTATCTGCTTGTATTCCTATTTTCAGGGATTTGCGGCAATTTTCTGTCAGCTGCATACGAGCTGTCAACAGGGGGATTTTATGATTCTGTCGGCGCAAGCGGGGCTGTGTTCGGCCTTGTGGGCGGCCTGTTGTATTTGGCGGTTACCCGGAAAGGGAGGGCGGCGCAAATTTCTATACAGCGGATGATTCTGATGATAGCTCTTTCTCTGTATTCCGGTTTTCAGAATGTGATGGTGAATAATGCGGCACATCTGGGCGGCCTGATTAGCGGTTTCCTTCTGACATTTTTATTGTGCCATGTGGGAAAGATACCAGGGAAAGGAACCGGCGGGACCGTACGCTGAGCGGTTCTGCGTGAAATGTCGGCAAAAGGAAAGGAACCTGTTAAGATGAAAGAAGAATCCTGTATTTTCTGTAAGATTGCGAATGGGGAAATTCCCTCTGAAACGTTGTATGAGGACAAGGGATATCGCGTGATCCTGGATCTGGGCCCTGCGACCAGAGGACATGCGTTAATCCTTCCGAAGGATCATTATGCCAGCTTGTATGAATTGCCGGAGGAAAAGTGCGGCGAGGTGTTACGGCTTGCAAAAATGATGGCCATAAAAATGACGGAAAAATTGGGCTGCAGCGGTTTCAACTTGGTTCAGAACAATGGGGAAAGCGCAGGACAGACGGTTCGGCACTTCCATATGCACCTGATCCCACGATACGACGAAGATGGGCAAAAGATTAAGATCGGCTGGGAGCCGGGCAAACCGGAACCGGAGGAACTCAAAGAAATCAGAAAGACGATCTGCGGATAGGTTGCGCTCCTTCAGGACAAACGCATGAACAGCCCGGAGAAGAGCGTCTCAGAAGGAACATGGTATAGCTGCCATGCCTCCGCCTGGGGCGCTCTTCTCCGGGCTGTTCATACGTTTGTCCCGGAGCCCCTCTTTTTTCTCTTTGGGGAGGGCCGTCATGCTTTCGGACGGTCTTCTCCTATGGCCTTGTCTGCCACGATGGAGTCCAGCAGTTCTGCGATGGTTTTCGCAGCGTTCATCTGCTGACTCTGATTCATGGTATCGATATAGGTCTGTCTGTTGAAATAAAGTTCCTGCACCTTTTCTACGAGGAGGTCAGGGCTCAGATAATCTTCATCAATTACCAGACTGAATCCCTGTGCTTCAAAGGAGCGGGCATTGAGGATCTGATCACCCCGGCTTCCCACGGAAAGGGGAATGAGCAGATTGGGTTTCCTCAGCGCCAGAAGTTCGCAGATCGCGTTGGCCCCCGCCCTGGAGATGACCACATCGGCCATGGCAAAGACGTCTTTTAATTCGGATTTAAGGTATTCAAACTGAACATATCCGTTCTGATTTAAAAGCAGGTTATCAATTTTTTCGTTCCCACAAATATGGACAATCTGGAAATCCTCCAGGAGGCGCGGAAGGGCTTCCCGAACCACTTGGTTGATGGCGGCAGCCCCCAGGGAACCGCCGATGACCATGAGGATGGGTTTTCCAGAAGAGAAACGGCACAGTTTCATGCCGGCCGCAGCGCTGCCTTTGGTTAATTCTTCACGGATAGGAGAACCTGTGAGGACTGCTTTGCTGGAAGGAAGGCTCTGCAATGTTTCCGGAAAATTACAACAGACCCTGCAGGACACAGGGATACAGAGCTTGTTGGCCAATCCCGGGCTCATGTCGGACTCGTGAATGACGCAGGGTATTTTGAGAGAAGCAGCAGCGCGGACAACGGGAACGGATACAAATCCCCCTTTGGAGAATACGATATCGGGCCGAATATCCTTTAAGATCCGTCTGGCTTCCCCAAAACCCTTCAGCACGCGGAACGGATCAGTAAAATTCTTCAGATCGAAATAACGCCGGAATTTGCCGGTGGAAATCCCGTAGTATGGAATATCGTAGTCCGCAATTAACTTTTTTTCCATTCCCTGATAAGAGCCAATATAGGAAATTTCATATCCCATCTGTCCCAGTTTTGGAAGAAGGGCAATATTTGGCGTTATATGGCCGGCGCTTCCGCCGCCTGTGAGAACTATTTTCTTTGACTTTGACATGGATTGACCCCCAGGCTTGATCGATCAGGAATTGGTTCCGACAATGGATTCCAGTGCAGTGGCCAGCTGGTCGGGGCAGGATGTGGGCTTAAATCCGCATTTGATCCCCTTTAGACGGGAAATTGCTTCCGTGGCGGACATGCCCTCTACCAGACGAGAAATGCCCTGAAGATTTCCATTACAGCCTCCTGTGAACTGTACGGAACGAATGATGTCTCCGTCCATTTCAATATCGATAACACTGGAACAGGTTCCTTTTGTTCTGTATTGCATGATCATACCTCCTGTCTTTTTAATCTATACTTTTTCCGTGCTGTGGGCCGATATACGGCCAATATACGAATTATAACAAAAATTTCCCCAGTATGCCAGTATTTTCATAAAGATTCCCTTTTTCAGGAAGGAAGCGCGTAATTTGACGATGAAAAGTCTCCCGCCCGGTATTGTGGGAGGCGGGGTGTACCTCTATAATGGCAGATATAGCAGGGACAAGTTTGAAACGAAGTTTCAAACTCTTTATTGGCGGTATTTCGCAGGTAAAGCCTGCGATGTGCTAAAGGTTAGGCATGGTTTTTACGAAGCAGTGGCAAAAACATTGGTCATGCGCAAAAGCGTCGCCGACGAGCGGCGGATCGGAGGTATTATGGTTTCTTTTCTGGAAAATAAAGAACTGGTAGCTATGACAATTATATTGTTATTGGCAAGTATTTTATGCAGATTTACCGTAGGAATTTTTCTCAATTCACTGATCAGGGAAGCGGAGAATATGTCAACGACGCAGAATCGTTTGTTAAAAAAATGTAAGGTGAAGTTTCGTAACTGCTATAAACTCAATGACGGCGTTCCCAATATTTCCATATTTGTGGACAAGTTTTTGAGTAGGCTGCAAATCGGCAGATTCTCCGTGGATGGCATTTCCCATTTGGCGGGACAACTGATGCTTCTATCCATTGTAACGGCCGGGCTGGGTGCATGCAAAGGGATTATTGACGGAAAATCATTTGGGGAAATCATTCCTTTTTATTTGATGAGTTTCCTTGGGCTGTATCTGTACTTCAGCATTTCAGGCCTGGTGGATTTAGACGGCAAGAGGGAACTGCTGAAAGTAAGTCTTACTGACTTCTTGGAAAATCATATGGCAGCTAGGCTGGCCGTCCTGGAAGAATCGGAAGAAGCAGCGGGATTGGCTAAGGCGCATGAAGGAAGGAAAAGCCGGATCGCCCAGGGATCATGGGAAGAGGAAGAAGTTCTGCAGACCGGAGCGGCTATCAAGGAAGAAACGGACGGAATACGGGAGATGGAAATCGGACTGGAAGATGCGGATGCGGGATTTGTACAAGAGCGGATGGAGGAGCAGATCTTTACCAGAAAACAGGAAAAAGAGCTGGAGGAGCTTTTGCGGGAATTCTTCGCATAAGGATACGTACAACTCCTGCCAGGTTAATCACTCTGTTGCGCGTTGTATAAGGAGTATGATAAAACTCTTGAAAAGAGAGGACAACTTTGCTACACTGAAAACAGATTCATACCTATTTGTATGCCGTATAGACGGCGGAATTGGAGGAAAAGTGATGAGCAAGGTAACCTTTGATTATTCAAAAGCGGCATCTTTTATCGGTGCACATGAGGTTGATTTCATGAAGAAGCCCGTATGTGACGCCAGGGAGGTTCTGGTGTCCAAAACAGGGGCTGGAAACGACTTTTTGGGTTGGATTGATCTGCCGGTGGATTATGATAAGGAAGAGTTCGCAAGGATCAAGGCGGCTGCGGCCAGGATTCAGAGCGATTCCGAGGTATTGCTTGTGATCGGTATTGGCGGTTCTTATCTGGGGGCAAGGGCAGCGATTGAATTTTTACGGCACAGCTTCTATAACTGTGTGGATAAAGAAGTCCGGAAAACGCCGGAGATTTATTTCGTGGGCAATTCCATTAGCTCTACTTATATCAGGCATTTGATTGACGTAATCGCAGATAGGGACTTCTCTATCAATATGATTTCTAAATCCGGCACAACGACAGAGCCGGCCATCGCATTCCGCGTATTCAAGGAACTGATGGAGAAGAAATACGGAAAAGAGGGCGCAGCGAAGAGAATTTATGCAACGACGGACCGCGCAAAGGGCTCGCTGAAGGGACTGGCCACGGAAGAGGGATATGAGAGCTTTGTGGTTCCGGATGATGTGGGAGGACGTTTCTCCGTTCTGACGGCAGTGGGCTTGCTTCCCATTGCTGTGAGCGGCGCGAATATTGACAAGCTGATGGAAGGCGCAGCGGCGGGAAGAAAGCTGGCGCTGGAGGCAGATTTTGAAGAAAACGACGCTTTGCAGTATGCGGCAATCCGAAACATCCTTTTAAAGAAAGGGAAGAACGTTGAGATCCTTGCCAACTACGAGCCTAGTGTACACTATGTATCCGAGTGGTGGAAGCAGCTTTATGGGGAGAGCGAAGGAAAGGATCAGAAGGGTATTTTCCCGGCCAGCGTGGATTTGACAACGGATTTGCATTCCATGGGTCAGTTTATCCAGGACGGTGCTCGTATCATGTTTGAGACGGTGATCGATGTGGAGGCTTCCCGAGAAGAAATCATCATAGGGGAAGAGCGCGTGGATCTGGACGGTCTGAATTATCTGGCTGGAAAGAGCGTGGATTTTGTGAACAAGAGCGCTATGAACGGAACCATCCTTGCCCATACAGACGGCCAGGTTCCCAATCTGATGGTTCACGTTCCGGAAGTGAGTGAATACTATCTGGGCCAGTTATTCTACTTCTTTGAGTTTGCCTGCGGAGTAAGCGGGTATCTGTTGGGTGTAAATCCGTTCAATCAGCCCGGTGTGGAGAGCTACAAGAAGAACATGTTCGCCCTCCTTGGGAAGCCTGGTTATGAGGCGCAAAGGGAAGAACTTCTGAAGAGACTGTAATCTTAGAGCCCGATGGGCTAAGCGGCCGGGGAAGAGCACTATATCAGCCCTTCTTCGGCCACAATATATGACATATGTGAGAAGTCCTTGTTGCCCCTTCGTCCAATATGGCTACTTCAGATTATGGTTGCTTCCATCAGGGCCCCTTCCGTCCTGCAGGCAAAAGAGGCCTGTGGGACTTTTTTGTCTTCCTTGCAAAAATAACGAAAAGAAATCATAGGATTGTGTTAGTTTAGAATAGAATTATACTGGAATTTCCCCTATATTACGGGTATAATGGAAAATATAGCTAGGCCTGTCCTGCGGGCAGGCAGATGGAAAACAAAATGGATTGTGGAGGAACAGGTATGCAGGAAATGTATAAGCTTCCGGCAAAGCCGGTTGCAAGGCAGGAGAATGTAATCAAAGGGGACAAGTATCGTATTACCATGCTTACGGCCGGCCTGGTACGTCTAGAATACTGTGAAGACGGTATTTTTGAGGACAGGGCCACCCAGACGGTATTGAATCGGGATTTTCCCGCGACGGATTACCAGGTAAAGGAAACGGAAGAAGAGCTGGAGATCGTTACCTGGCGTATGAGGATTACATATAACAAGAAGGAATTCGATCCAAGAGGATTGATGATTCAGATGACCGGAAACGGAGGCGGTTGGCGTAGCACCTGGTATTTCGGAGAGGAAACCCATGATCTGAAGGGAACGGCAAGAACGCTGGATGGAGTGGACGGTGCCTGTGAGCTGGGAGGCGGTGTGATATCCAGGGAGGGATTTGCCGTTTTGGATGATTCTGCTTCCCTGACTTTGACAGAGGAAGGATGGGTAGCGCCCCGTAAGAAAGGCGTACAGGATATTTATTTCTGGGGCTACGGAGTGGACTATTTGGAATGCCTGAAGGATTTCTATTATCTGTGCGGTAAAACACCTATGCTTCCCCGGTTTGCATTGGGTAACTGGTGGAGCCGCTACTATGAATATACCGAGGAAAGTTATCTGGAGCTGATGCATCGGTTTGATGAAGAGGGGATCCCTTTCACCGTGGCAGTTATCGATATGGATTGGCATCTGGTGAATATCGATCCCAAGTACGGAACGGGCTGGACGGGCTACACCTGGAATAAGGATTTCTTCCCGGATCCGAAACGGTTTATGGACGCGCTTCACGAGAGAGGAATGCGCATTACGCTGAATGTGCATCCTGCGGATGGCGTGCGGGCTTATGAAGAGATGTACGAAGCCATGGCAAAGGAACTGGGCAGGGACATATCCAAAGAAGAACCGGTGGCCTTTGACATTACGGATCCCGCGTTCCTGTCCGCCTACTTTAAATATGCGCACCATCCCAATGAGGAAAAGGGCGTGGATTTCTGGTGGCTGGATTGGCAGCAGGGCGGCGTAACCAAGATGGAAGGGTTGGATCCGCTGTGGATGCTGAACCACTTCCATTTCCTGGACAGCGCGAGAAACGGAAAACGTCCCATGACTTTCTCCAGATACGCAGGACCTGGTTCCCACAGGTATCCGGTGGGCTTTTCCGGCGACACTGTGGTGACCTGGGAGTCTTTGAAGTTCCAGCCCTATTTCACCAGCACGGCATCCAATATCGGGTATGGCTGGTGGAGTCATGACATCGGCGGCCATATGATGGGTTATAAGGATGACGAACTGGAAGGGCGTTGGTTCCAGTTAGGAGTATTCTCTCCCATCAACAGGCTTCACAGCACCAAGAATGAATTCAACGGAAAGGAGCCGTGGCGTTTCAAACCGGAAATCCATGCCATGATGGACGATTTCCTTATTCTTCGCCATAAGCTGGTTCCCTATCTGTATACCATGAACCATAGAGCCCATGCGGAGGATATTCCGTTGATCCTGCCCATGTACTATTATGATCCCAGGAATTGGGACGCTTACCGTGTGCCCAATGAGTACTATTTTGGATCCGAACTGATCGTTGCGCCCATCACCTCCCCGCGTATAGCAGGATTGAATCGGGCGAAGGAAACAGTGTGGCTTCCGGAAGGGACTTATATCGATTTCTTCAGCGGTATGGTCTATGAGGGCGGCCGCATGATGGATATGTATCGTGGAATCAACAGCCTGCCCGTACTGGCAAAGGCAGGCGGCATCGTGCCTATGCAGGATAGTACGGATGCGGTGAGCGTGGAAACCAATCCGGCTCAACTTACGCTTCGGATGTTTGCTGGGGCGGACGGCAGCTTTGTACTCTACGAGGATGACAATGAGACCTGCGATTATGAAAAGGGAATCTGCGTTACCACGGAAATCGAACTGAAGTGGGAAGGCGGAGGGCAGATCACGATCCATCCGGCGCAGGGACATATGGAGCTGATTCCTGAAAAGAGAAGCTACAGGGTAGAACTGGTTGGCTGCACCAAGAACGAGGTGGTATGCAAAATCGGAGGAAAAGAGACGGCGGTCAAGACGGATTATGACGCCGAAACACATTGTCTTTATGTAGAACTTCCCGAGATGGCGGTCACCCAGGAAGCGGTTCTGACTTTTGTAGAGCCGTTGAAGCTCGCACAAAATGATGTGGCGGGTAAAGTGTATGCTTTCCTGGATCAGGCGGAAATGCGGTTTGACGATAAGACTGCGATTTATGAGCTGGTAAGCAGCAAAAAATCTCCACTCGTGATCGTTGGACGGCTGCAGACCATGGGATTATCCGAAGATTTGGTGAAGTGCCTTACCGAACTGATCGGTGCACAGGGATAAAGTGCAAGGTATCATAAATAATGTCTGCGGAAAGGCCGTTGCAGGCATTGTTGGAAGTTAAAGATTACGTTTCATGGAAAATTATGCCGGATATACCTGGGCGAAAGCGCGGATATATCCGGTATTTTCCATCATAAAGGTTGTTGCAGGCTTTCGATGCCATGTCTCTAGAACGGCCCAGGAAGGCAGAGAGATGGAAACGGGAGATCAGGTTATAAAATGGAGATATATTTATAACCCAAAATGTATGCCGCCCAAAGGGCAGGAAGGTTGACATGAAAATAGTAGTACTGGACAGGAGCAGTGTGGGGGAGGACGTATCCATTGAGCCGTTGGAAAAGTATGGCGAGGTGGAAGCCTACCTGACCACCAAGGACGAAGAAGCGCCGGAACGGGTGAAGGACGCGGATATCATCGTGGTGAATAAGACGCCTATGAATGAGCGCATCCTGAATAAAGCTTCCCGGGTAAAACTGATTTGCGAGTTTGCCACGGGTTATGATAATATTGATTTAGCGTATTGTACAAATAGGGGAATCCGGGTTGCAAATGTGGTAAACTATTCCACGGCGGTGGTGGCGCAGCACACCGTGGCCTGTGTACTGTATCTTCTGGAGAAGCTGCCCTATTATGATTCGTACGTGAAAAGCGGCGCATACAGCTCTCAGCTTCGTTTTTCCCATTTTGGAATGCCTTTCCAGGAACTGGACGGAAAAACATGGGGAATTATTGGTATGGGTAATATAGGAAGCCGAGTAGCTTCCATTGCGGAAGCCTTTGGCTGCCGGGTAATTACTCATTCCATTTCGGGGTCGCCCGGGAAAATGGGATATGAACAGGTGGAATTTGATGCGCTGCTAAGGCAGTCGGATATTCTTACCCTGCATTGTCCTTTGAGCGAAAAGACCCGCGGGCTGATGAATCTGGATGCATTTAGGAAGATGAAGAGGACGGCGGTGCTCGTCAATGTGGCGAGGGGGGCCGTGGTGAAAGAAGAAGATCTATATACAGCGCTGAAAGAAAATCTAATCATGGCGGCGGGGATTGATGTACTATGTCAGGAACCCCTGGCTTTAGATCATCCGCTTCTGAGAATACAGGACAGCACGAAACTTTTGATCACGCCGCATATGGCCTGGGCAGGCATAGAGGCAAGAACCCGCCTGGTGACGGAAACCTGTCTGAATATAGAAAGCTTTCTGGGCGGTGGGATGAGGAATGCCTTGAATCCATAAAATAATGATGTTTTGGCCGCCTAATTGCGGCATTTCTTCCTAAGTTTACGTCTCGCACCCTAAAAGTGACATGGAAATTAGGAAAAAGCAACGTGAAATTGGTGTAAGTTTGCACGATGCGCCCTTATGATAAGACCGAACAAATGCCAAGGCGAAGCCCAAGGCAGACAGAACAGACAGAAGGGAGTATCAAATGAAGATGAATTTAGCAGAGAACTTGAAGGCGCTGCGTGAGAAAAGCGGGATGACGCAGGAACAGCTGGCGGAGCGGATGGAAGTATCAAGGCAAACAATCTCAAAATGGGAATCCGGAGTGAGCTTTCCGGAAATGGAAAAGATGATCCAGTTAACGGAATTGTTCGGGTGCAGTATGGATGCCCTGCTGAAGGGCAGTATACAGCATACGAATCAGGACGAGGCTAAAGCATATGAGAGACACGGCGATTGGGTGGCGCGCATGGGAACAGTGGCCACGGGTATCTGTATCCTGGCTTTTGCGGCGCAGGGGGTTGGCGAGGCCACTAACCTTTCTTTTTGGGGGGAGAGCGGAGTCTTATTTTTGCTGTTTGCCCTGGTCGGCTCCCTCCTATGGATCCGGATTGGGATGGACAGCTCCTATTTCCGAAAAAAGCATCCCTATGTGGAACCCTTTTATACGGAAGAACAGAAGGAAGGCTTCCATAGGAAATATGTATCTTACATGATTACAGGCGTAGGAATCTTGATCATGGCCCTGATAGTTATGGCAGCCCTTAGTACGGTATGGCCTGAAAACGAGAGGGGAGAAGGGCTGATCATCGTGTTGTTCTTCGGGATTGTGGCGATAGGGACAATGCCCATTGTCTATGCAGCGTTGCAGGCGATGAAATATAATGTGGAAGGATACAATGCTGACAACAGCTGGGAAAATTCGGAAGAGGGAAAAAAGAACAATAAGATTGTGGGAAAAGCATGCGGAATCATCATGCTCGTGGCCGCTGCGGCCTGTATGGTGTTGTATACGATCACGAAGAACGGGAGCGTGTCTGCTCTGCCGCTGATCATGGGCGGAATTGCATGCGGAGCAGCAGCCATTTATCTCAACAAAAGAAAATAGGTTTCAACATGGCATTCAACCATTCTTAAACGTGAATTTACACCCGTTAAAACGGGCAGGAAGGTTCTCATACGGAATTAGAGCCGTAGGCGGCCCAAACGGAATCACAGATGAGAAATCGCATCCGAGATTTCTCATCGTGCTGCCGCACAGAACGCAGCATGAAGGGATTAACGTGGAATCAAGGATTCATGATCCTGATTGGAGTGTTAGTCAGAGCGGCAAAGAGATTTATGTGGAATAGCTAACCGGCTGCTGGTACAACAACCAGCAGCCGGTTTCATCTTATGTTCACGAAAGGGGCTTTACCGCAATCCGGATGGTGACCCTGCCATAATCTGCTTCTTCATCCCAGACATCATATTCCTCACTGGTAGGCAGATCCTCTTGGATAAAACCGCTATTGATTAGAAAGTCTCTGTGAATATATTGCCAGGTATTCCAGAGAAAATCTTCTGAAATCTTTCCTTCAGCCACGAAAGTGACCCAAGAAGCTTCCGGATAATCGAAGGCTGTCCAGTCATCCTGATTTTCCGGTATGGGGGCCTCGGACTCCGCCGTATAGCCTACCATATTGTCGTTATGTCCTTCTTCATTGAAACCGAAGCACAAGCTGAGAATGCTAGATTCATCCGTTTCTCTCTGCGCTTCTTCAAGCCGATCCATTCCTCCATCCGACTTGACCATTCCCCAAACTCCTCCTGCATCCTCTGTAGTCTTGCGTACGCCAATAACACGGAATGCATCTTTCTGATCCAATGTGTAGTCCATTGGTCGTCCCCCTTTCCGTAAAAGCGATAAGATTAGCATGTCTATGATTATAAGTAGAGCAGACTACGCCGGATATTCCCTGGATTGGGTAATGTAGGAATATCCGGCCTTTTCTATCTTATCATGTTTTGTAATAGAATGGCAAGGAAAAAATATACCGTATTTTGAGTATAAAAGTAATGCAGTATGACCAATACAGGCGCGAAAAGTTGCCATTTTCAGCCCCTGTCATGGGATCCGCCTGCTGTTTCTTGACAACTGTATTTGTGAATGCTATCTTGGAAATGTGAAAAACCTTAGATGGAAATAGGTGTACTGATAAATTTTCAGGATAGAAAGCGGACTATGGCAGAAGAAAGAATGAGAGGAAATTGAAAACGAAAACTTTCATTTTCCAGATTTGGATGCATGCCTTGTATACGGATGGGAGCCAAGATGGAATTGATATCAGAGGAACGCTATAGAGAGCAGATGGAAGAGATGGTGGAACCCAGTTTGGCACGGATTCGCAAACGGGGATTTCTGGCAGTGCGCCGCGGAAAAACGGGTGGCGTTGGAAAACTTTACTACGAATATTATCGGGTGGATGAGCCGCGGGGAAATGTGGTGATCAGCCATGGTTTTACGGAGAACGCAGAAAAATATAGGGAACTGATCTGGTATTTTATTAAGGAGGAATATCAGGTTTTTATCATGGAACATAGAGGGCATGGAAGATCGTTTCGGGAAGTGGGGGATGTTTCCCTGACTCATGTGGAACATTTTAGGAATTACGTGGAGGATTTTTCCCGCTTTGTAAAAAAGGTGGCGGTCCCGGCCGGCAAGGGAAAGCCTATGTACCTGTTTGCCCATTCCATGGGGGGTGCAGTGGGAGCGGCGGTTTTAGAGCGGATCCCGGGTCTGTTTGATAAGGCGGTGCTTTCTTCTCCTATGATGAAGGTGAACATGGGAAGGGCGCCGGTCTGGCTGGCCTGGCTGGTGACAGCAGTCTATACGATTTTAGGGTATGGCGAGGAATATGCGCCGGGGCACTGCCCCTATCCTGGGGAGGGGCGATTCGAGAAAAGCTCAGCCACAAGCCGGGCCCGTTTCGATTATTATGGAGAAAAAAAGAGGAATCATAGGTGGATGCAAAACCATGGAGCTTCCTGCCGCTGGGCGATGGAGTGTATTGCGGGAGCGGCGAGGGTGCGCAGCCGCAGGGGATGCGCCAGGGTGAGCTGCCCGGTTCTGGTGCTGCAGGCGGAAAAGGATGTGTTTGTGGCGAACAGAGGAGAAGTTTTATTCAGCGACAGGGTTCGATGCGGCAGATGTGTGAAATTTCCTGGAACAAAGCATGAACTCTATAGAAGCGACAATGAAGTACTGGGAAAGTATCTGAAAACGGTGTTTACTTTCTTGGAAAAATAGAGGGAATGAGGATTGCATTTTGGTAGTAAAAAAAACAACCGGAGGTTGGAAAACTTCCGGTTGTTCCCTTATTCGGTTATTTTATGAGAAGAAAAAGTATGCTAGTATTTTTATGGTAATATCAAAGAAAAGGATTGCGTCAGCATGGGCTGGTACGGTCCCAGCAGGATATGGGAAAGCCAAGGGGAAGGCGTTTATACGTTGGAAGGAGCAGAAGGAATGGAGAGAAAAACGGTACTGGCGGACAATATTGCACGCTTTCGGAAGTCTAAGGGCTATACCCAGGAAGAATTGGCGGGGAAACTGAACATCTCTTCACAGGCTGTATCGAAATGGGAGAACAGCCAATCGCTGCCGGACATCTGTCTGCTTCCGGTGTTGGCAGGAATTCTGGAGACGGATATTGATACGTTGATGGGTTATATTCCGGGAAAAAAGAAGGTAACGCCCTACGAGGATCGTTATCGTACGCAGGAATATTATTGGGGGAGACAGCCGGGCCATATGTGCCTGGAATTGTTGAAGCGTTTTTATCCGACAAGGCCTCTCCGGGTTCTGGAAATCGGCTGCGGGGAGGGAAAGGATGCGGTTTTTCTCGCCAGAAACGGTTATCAGGTGACAGCTTTTGATGCGACGGACACAGGGATTGAGAAGGCGAAGCGCCTGGCGGATATCCATCAAGTGGAGGTACGTTTTTTCAGGGCTGATCTGAGGGATTTCCGTCCGGAGGAGGAATTTGATATCATCTACAGTTCAGGGGTGTTTCATCATATTCTGCCCGGGATCAGAGACGAGATTATGGGACATTACCTGTCCCATACGGCGCCGGGGGGGATGCATGCGGTGAATGTCTTTGTGGAGAAACCTTTCATACCCGAGCCGCCGGATTCGGATTTGTGTTCGGAAAACTGGAAGTCGGGAGAACTGTTTACCTATTATGGGGATTGGGTGATTGAAGAATGCCGGGAGGAAATTTTCGATTGCAACAGCAGCGGGATCCCGCATAAACACTGCATGGATACGGTATTTGCCAGAAAACCGGTATGACGGCAGAATGGAGAGTAAGGTAAATTTTACATTTTTTTGATTCTGAAATGAGCGCCCGACAAGGCGGGCGGGGAGGTTTAAATGAAAAAAGGGATATGGTTAGAAACGCAGCGGATGATTATAAGAGATCATAGGTGGGAGGATCTGCCCAGCCACCATGAGATGTTCTCGGATCCAAAGGTCATGTATTATTTGCCTGATATTATGACCCACAGCAGGGAAGAATCCGAAAAGGATCTGCGCACTGCCATAGAAGCCGTTGGCAAGGAGGGGCGTAGGGAATATTTTCTCAGGCTGGAGGAGAAACAGACGGGAGATCTGATCGGAGAGGCTGGTTATACGGTGCTTCAGGAAACGCCTGTGGGTAAACTGGTCCATGCGGGATATTTCAGCCGGAAAAAATATTGGGGGCAGGGATACATGACGGAGGCATTCCGGGAAGTGCTGCGGTTCGCTTTTGAAGAAAATAATGTATTTCGCCTAACCACGGGCTGTGATCCGGAAAATAAGGGATCGGAAAAGGTAATGATCAAATGCGGCCTAGTAAAGGAGGCAGATTTCAAGCAGAAGGTTTGGATGCACGGTCAGATGCGTGACCGTGTGGAGTACAGAATGCTGCGGGAGGAGTGGAATCGCTGAGCCCTTCTTTCCGCCGCCGTCTACCACCCCATTTCCATGAGCCATGTTGCTACTTTTTCCTCCCGCTGTTTCTCTGCTCCAGCCGTTGATTTGCCCAGCGTCAGCTGCGTAGAAATCTGGCCGTCCAGCAGGTATATAATTCTGTCGCATCTGCTGGCGACCCTGCTATCATGGGTCACCATCAAAATCGCGGTGCCCTCCCGGTTCAGCTTGACCAGTTCCTCCATAACCTCGCCGGCCGCGCTTTTGTTCAGCGCTCCGGTCGGCTCGTCTGCAAACAGGATTTCCGGCTCGTTCATCATGCTCCGGCAGATACACGCCCGTTGGAGCTGTCCACCGGACACTTGGGTGATCCTTCGATTCTCCAGCCCAGTGATCCCCAGTTTTTCCATAAGCGTCCGCGCCCGCAGGTTCAATTCCTCTTTCGATTTCCGGTCCCGTCCTCTGTTGGCTTGTATCGCCGGGAGCAAAATATTGTCTAGAAGATTCAGGTTTGTCAGCATGTTCATCTGCTGGAACACAATGCCCATGCGGTGAAGCCGCAGCCTTGCCTTTTCGTCCTCAGACAGCTTCGTAATCTCAACGTCGCTAAGCCACACCTGTCCGCTGGCGGGCCGATCCATTCCGGACACGTTATAGAGCAGCGTCGATTTCCCAGAGCCGGATGGACCCATGACTGCCAGCATCTCCCCCGGTTTCATATCAAACGAGATTTGGTTCAGGATGCGTCCTTTCGTCAGGTTTTCTACCCGAAGTACGTTTTTCGTTGCCATTAGTCCCTCCCTGTGCAGCATTCATGGGCTTGGATCCGCTGGACTTCCGCCGTTCCCATCAAAACGGCGAATATCGTTGCTGCGAGAATGATAGCGGGGATTACGATCAGCAGGCAATCCCAGCGAATGATGAAGCGGAAGCTGTCCGCGCCAAAGGATTTTAGTACAAGTCCGCAAAGACCCTCTCCCAGTAGGGTACCAAGCAGCAGTCCAGCCAGGACGCCTGCGGCGGCGAAGAAAAAGCCTTTGAAAAAGTAGGCGCGCCCAATATCCCAGCTGGTAAATCCCAGGGCCTTCTGCAAGGAGACCGCGTCACGGTTCCGCTCCACGATCAGACGCAGGAACAGCGCAATCACGATAAAGGCTACAAGTACGGCAATCAGCATGGTCCCTCTTGAGGCCAAACGGAGTTGGGCCAGTGTCGGCCCATAGGTATCCCTCACATAGTCCTCAATATCCGTTACATCGGCCCCGGACTGGCTGTAGGCTTCCATCCACTGAGGACTGGCCTCCGGGTCTTTGAGAGAGACATACAGGACGCTCCAGATTACAGGGGCGTTGTTCGCTCTGCTACCAGCCTTCGCGGTTTTCCCGCCGTTTGTAATGTCAGAATATATCCCGCAGACAGTATAGCGTATTTCATCTGCGCCTATCCGCAGCAGCAGAGTATCGCCAACGGACAGTCCTAATTCCTTTGCGCACAGAGAGGACAGGGCAATTTCGCTCTCCATGACCGGCAGCGTTCCTACCGAATAGCGCACAGGGAATATCGTATGGTCGCCCATTTCTACGGTCAGATTGCAGGTCATTCCATCCTCTAAAGTAGCTGGGAGAGATTGTGTCCGAAGAACGGCGTATCGTTCTACCTGCGTATCGCGCTCCAGGGCGGCGGCAAACTGGGCCGTTGTCGAGCTGACGTCTGTGTCCTGACGTATGTCCATACGGATATCGGCGTTTCCAATGCCCATATAGGTGACAAATGTGGAGGAGGACAGAGTGGAGTACAGATTTTGCGGCAGCAACATTAAAAAGGCGCAGGCAGCGGATACAAAGCTGATCAGCAGATATTGCCGCCAGTCCTGCTCCTGCGCCCGAACCGAGAACAGCGCGGCCACCGCTGATAACCCATCTGTCTTTTTCAAGCTTCGCCATACGGAGAGCAGGATTACGGTCTCCGCCACGGCAACAGCGCAAAGGGCAAATACCGCCGCCGGTGCGCTGTTATCGGAAGCGCCGTACAGATCCCGTATTTGCCGTTCCAGAGGTCTACGCAGGACAGAGGAAAGACCTAGGCCCAGCAGGCCGCCGCAGACGGAAAACAGGATGTATTTTGAAAAGTAGAGCCGCTTGATTTCATTCTTTCCAATGCCCAGGGCTTTCAGCATCCCTACCTCACGTTTATCCTGTTCCATACGGATGGCCAGGATAAAACGGATGCAGAGCAGGGCGACCAACAGTACCACCACAGCTGCGAGGAAAATCACCAAAATTGTCGTCCCATCCGACAGCGCGTTCATCATGTGGATCAATGGCTTTGTGATAGCGGGGCCATTTGCCGGAAGCCCCCACTGCGTGTAAGTGTTGCCAATGGCGTTGGCGTTCACATTGTCCTTCAGGAGAAATTCAATGAGATATTCCTCCTCACCGCAGGATTTCAGCCGTTCATAGTCCCATTCGCTTACAAGGAACCGTTTGGATGAGGCCATCATGGAGTTCATCTGCGCATCCCGCAGGAACCCGGCAATGGTAAGCATTTCGTCGCTGATTTGCATCGTGTCCCCGACGCTCAAATCATAGCGCATGCGGTAACAGACGGGAACGTAGACCTGTCCGGGCAGTACCTCCAAACGGTTGTTGTCTATATCCAGAAGATAGTCAAACCTTTCGCTCTGGACACATAGGCCATTGTCCTGAGTGCTGTCCAGCAAGTTGTAACCGCCCAGCGTGACCTGACTATTATCCAGGTTCAAAAAGCGGCATATCTGCCATTGACTGATTTCCTGATTCTCCCTGGCAAATTGGCCGATCTCCCCTTCGATCAATGCTCCGGTGTGCATTTGTACAAGGTCGGGGGCCTGTGCTTGTTCCATCAGTCCGTTGACCGAACCAAGCAGGCTGGAAAACAGCATCGCTGTCAATGCAAGCATCATAGCGGAAACGGCCATAAAGAAAACTGTGGCGGCGGACGACAGCTTGTTTTGCTGCACATCATTCCAAATCAGTTTGTTCAGCATAACGGCTCCTGTTCCAGCGCCCGGACGCTTTTCGGTAAATAGAGTCCCGCCGCCGTCAACCCCAGCAACGCCTCCTCTGCCATCGCGATCCAGGCTGCGAGCCGACCTACGCCGATATGAATCCCTGCGGGATCCCATCCGCCCCCACGCCATCCACACCTTAGGCGACAACATAGCCAGTCTGTGACAGGAAACCAATCAACCCTCAGGCCGAAGCTGGTCAGTCTGCTGCCGATAGCGGAAATCAGTTCCCCTGCCCATAGCAGCATATATTTTGGAAAATTTTTTTGTTGGTTCATATTGTATTCTCCTTATAGACCGTCTGCCTTTCGATATGGGGCTGCAAAAGAGTAGGAACGCTGCGCTTCCTTTATCTTGATACTGCAATCAGCTTCTCTCCCCCTCCAATTTGCGTGCTCCACCCATCATCCAAAAATCGGGAGAATCGTCTCCCGCAGACTTTCTCGTTCCATTCCCAGCAGCCGCTCCAAGTTGTAGATGAACGCAGCGATCTTTCTCTGCCGTTCCTCCTCGCTGTACGCTACTAAGTCATCGAATGCCGTGTTGGAATAGAGTAAGGTCATTTCCGCCACCTCTGCCGGATGATCTGTTTGGCAGATTCCCTGGGCGATGCCTTCCTCAATCAAAGCTGTGATGATTGGATTTATCCCGGCCAGCAGCCGCGTCTGCATCTTCTGGTGCATGAGCGCGTTCTGAGGCTTATGCACTTGCTCCATAATTTCATGCCCGAGATCGTTGTTCACGTTCAGGGCCAACATCATCAGTGTCAGGCGCTGCAATACCGGCACGTCCTTCTTCCCGGCAATTTCGTTGGCCTTTGCCACCAAGCTGCAGGTCATACGCTCAATTATGGCGTCTAGGATGTCCTCCTTGGATTTGAAGTGGTAGTAGAGCGTCCCCCTGGCAATGCCGACCATATTGAGGATGTCTGTTGTACTGGTGCCGTCAAAGCCCTTTGTCCCAAAGAGCAGTTCCGCCACGTCTAGTATCTCGCTTTTGCGCACATTTGCCTCTTTGACTACTCTCATTTCTTGTCACTCCCCTCAAACATACCGACAATCTGTCGGTATGTATTCTATCATCCCATACATGATTTGTCAATATATAGGTTCCTTCATGACAAAACGCAGTTGTAGGATTACAATACATGTTGGACAAGCCTACACCGTTGCAATCCTTCTCCCAAAACTGCGGCTTACACAATGCATTTCTTTTCGTATTCCTTTCGGCGTCAAGTGGAAAATGCTTCGGAAAATCCATGCTTTTTTCTTGCAATCCACCTTTGTTTTTGCTACCATAGGAATGGATTCTTCCAGTGATGATAGGACAGACGACCATCACTCTAATAAAAATTCGGCTGGTAATGTATCCGCTGCATATCGCATGCGGCGCTTGCGATATTGCACCAATAGTGAGTTTGGAAGTAGCACCAAACTGATATCCGCCAAGACGGAGGAAGGAGAGCTAGAGATGAGCAGTGAAATCAGAGACATTAACCTGGCCGAATCCGGCGAGCAGAAGATCGAGTGGGTCAAGAGGAATTGCGACCTGCTGCGTATGCTGGAAGAAGAGTTCAGCCAGACCAAACCATTTTCAGGAAAGAAGATCACCCTTTCCGTGCATCTGGAAGCGAAGACTGCGTACCTGTGCAAGGTATTGGCTGCGGGCGGGGCCAAAATGTATGTAACCGGTTCCAATCCGCTTTCCACGCAGGATGATGTGGCGGCGGCTCTGGTGAAGGCTGGCCTGGAAGTACATGCTTGGTATGGGGCCACAGAGGAAGAATATAACAGACATATCCGTGCCGTGCTTTCCGCAGGCCCGAATATTATTATTGACGACGGAGGCGACCTGGTACACATGGTCCATACCGAGATGCAAGAACTGATTCCGGCAATTCTGGGCGGTTGTGAGGAGACAACCACAGGAATTATCCGTCTGGAGGCCATGAATCGGGCAGGGGATCTGAAGTTCCCTATGATCCGGGTGAACAATGCCCAGTGCAAGCATTTCTTTGATAATCGTTACGGCACGGGACAGTCCGTGTGGGACGGTGTGATGCGTACCACCAATTTGATCGTGGCTGGCAAGAATGTGGTGGTGGCCGGTTACGGCTGGTGCGGTAAGGGCGTTGCCATGAGAGCAAAGGGACTTGGGGCAAAGGTAATCGTAACGGAGATCAATCCTGTAAAGGCCATTGAGGCGGTTATGGATGGATTTGAAGTGATGCCCATGAAGGAAGCGGCGAAATTGGGCGATTTCTTTGTGACCGTGACAGGCTGCGACAAGGTGATCGATGAAGAGGATTTCATGGAAATGAAAGAGGGAGCAATTCTCTGCAATGCGGGCCATTTTGATTGTGAGATCGATATGGCAGGACTGCGAGCCATGGCGGTGGAATCCAAAGAAATGAGAAAGAATATCCAGGGTTATAAGCTGGAGAACGGAAAGTGGATCTTCGTGCTGGCAGAGGGACGTCTTGTAAATCTGGCGGCGGGAGACGGACATCCGGCCGAGATTATGGACATGAGCTTTGCGATCCAGGCTCTTTCCGCAAAATATCTGGTGGAGCACGGAAAAGAGATGAATGAAATGCTCATCGATGTGCCTGAGGAAATCGATGCGGATGTGGCGGCTAGAAAGCTGCGTTTCCTGGGCAAGGAGATCGATGCGTTGACGGCAGAACAGGAAGCATATCTGAACAAGTCTCTGGTATAAAAAGGGATATAGAAAAGGAGTTTCCCGGAAAGTCCGAATCAAACAGGGCTGCTGCAAAATGGCGGGTTCAATGGCTGCGCATAATGACAGGAGGAAACTGTCATTATGCAAAACGGCCTTGTACTGCCATATTGGAGCAGCTGTGTTATTTTTCCGGTCGGCAGACTGCGTAATTGGCGGCATCTGTTTGCGGAAGGGAAAAATCCGAAGGATGGATACCGTGTTCAGGCGTTCTTCTTGGTAGTTTCGGCACGCAGGATCTTGTCCATGGATTTACCCTTCGCAAGTTCATCTATGAGTTTGTCGAGGTAGCGTATTTCCCTCATGAGAGGATCCTGGACCTCCTCCACCCTTACGCCGCAGACAACGCCTTTAATCAGTTTTCTGTTCTCGTTCAGCTCGGGAGCATTTTGGAAGAAGGCGGCATAGCTGAGAGGCTTTTCGGCCATTTCATCGATTTGCGCCTGGCTGTATCCTGTGAGCCAGCGGATCACTTCATCCGCTTCTTCCTTAGTACGGCCCTTTTTCTGGACCTTATTTAACAGAAGCTGATAGATTTTTGAAAAATCCATTTGAAAAATTTTATCGTTGTTCAAAATAATTCCTCCCTTCCGGACGGGCTCGGATCAAAAGGTGTTTTGTGTCCATAACAATGCATGGAAGAACATCAAAAGGGGAATAAACCATTTTGGGTTTATTCCCCTTTCCCTCAAAGTTTTTTAAAGATAGGCAGGCTGATTAACCAAAATACCTTTCAAGCAAACCCTGGAAAGCTTTTCCATGTCTAGCCTCGTCTCTGGCCATCTCATGAACGGTGTCATGGATCGCATCCAGGTTGGCAGCCTTCGCGCGCTTCGCCAGATCAAATTTGCCTGCGGTTGCGCCGTTCTCGGCTTCCACTCTCATTTCCAGATTCTTCTTGGTGGAATCGGTAATTACTTCGCCCAGCAGCTCGGCAAACTTGGCAGCATGCTCAGCCTCTTCATAAGCAGCTTTCTCCCAGTAAAGGCCGATTTCCGGATAGCCTTCCCTGTGGGCAACTCTGGCCATAGCAAGATACATACCTACTTCGGTGCATTCACCGTTGAAGTTGGCGCGCAGGTCAGCGATGATGTCTTCGCTTACGCCCTGGGCAACGCCCACCACGTGTTCAGCGGCCCATTCCATTTTTCCGCTCTGAGCCGTAAATTTCTCAGCGGGAGCGCCGCACTGCGGGCACTTCTCCGGCGCCGCATCTCCTTCATGCACATAGCCACATACCTGACATACGAATTTCATAGCTTTGATCTCCTTTTCTTTAAAATAATGATCTATGAATGAGGCGGAAACCGTCCGCCGATTCATCTGGATTCAGAACAGACATTGGCGCAATGAGGGCATAACCCATAAAAATAAGTGAAATGTCCTTCTATTTGTCCATCAAAATGTTTGACGGCATTTTCATTGATCAGAGACGCTTCTTCTGTCTCAAGATCGGATACACCGCCGCATCCGGTACAGACAAAATGAGTGTGCGGATGGGTATTATAGTCAAAATGATCCACGCCATCGCCCAAATGTAGTCTGGAAATTTCTCCCAGTCCGACGAGCAGTGTGAGATTGCGGTAAACGGTACCCAGGCTGATATTGGGAAACTCATTTCGTACATTGCTATATACCATATCCGCTGTCGGATGGTCGCGTCTGGTCATCAGGAATTGTTTAATAGCTTCCCTTTGGCGGCTGTACTTCAGCGTCATTTCCGCTTTCCTTCCATAAAATAATAATCATTACTGTTATTATAATGCGATGAATAAGACTTGTCAACCTGTTTATGGTTTTTTTAGAAAATAATTGCTTGAATTTTATATCCCACAGGGCATTTTGTGTTAAAATAGTCACAGATGAAAAGGTAGGGAATGGCATCCTGCCCTAAAGATGGTAGCAGCGCGGTGCATATGCGCGGAATTTGAGGGAAAATGAAGTTTAAGACAAAACTGATCATCACTTTTCTGACGATACTCGTCCTTCCGTTGATCCTGTCTGGAATCGCTTTTGTGGGAATCGGAGTGACGATTGTGCACAATTCCGATTTAAGATACGGAATCGAAACCTCGGACTATCGGACAATATCGGATTCTTTGGCTTCTTTCAGTGAAATGACGGAAGAATTGTACCGGGCATTGGAGGAAACGGCATTGGACAGGCCTGCCATGCTGGAGGATGAAGAATATTTGTCCCGGATTAATGAGGATGCTTCCAGACTTTCTTCTTATATCCTCGTCCGGAAAGGAGAAAGGATCTACTACAGTGGAAATGAAACAGCAACACAGAAGATATTTGGACGCCTTCCCGATTATGGGATGACCAACAGAGATGCCAATACGGGCTTCTATTATAATGATATGCAGAAGTTGGTGAAACAGATGGACTTTCAGTTCTCGGATGGAGAGAACGGGAGCCTGTTCATCATTACCAGGGTGAACAGCGTCATATCCAAGAGCCTGCTCATTTATATGTTTATTTCCATCATCGTGGTTCTGATGGTGACGAGCATTATTCTGACGCAATGGATTTATAAAGGGGTGTTCGCTCCCATCAACCGTCTGAACGTGGCGATGCAGAACATTGCGGAAGGGAATTTCGAGTATATCCTAGCATCCGCAGATACGAACGAGATCGGGGAGCTATACCGCAATTATGAGGATATGCGTCTGCGGCTCAAGGAATCCACGGAGGAAAAGCAGAGCAATGAACGCCAGAACAGGGAGCTGATTAGCAATATATCCCACGATCTGAAGACGCCCATCACAGCAATCAAAGGATATGTGGAAGGGATTATGGACGGGGTGGCCGACACGCCGGAAAAGATGGACCGCTATATTAAGACCATTTATACGAAGGCCAACGACATGAACCGTCTAATCAATGAACTTACCTATTATTCCGGAATCGATAGCAACCGGATTCCCTACAATTTCCACAGAATGAATCTGGCGGAATTTTTTCAGGACTGTGTGGAAGATGTGGGGCTTGATCTGGAATCCAAAAATATAGAACTAAACTATTCCAATCTGGTGGATCCCGCCACCAGGATCATCGCGGATCCGGAACAATTGAAGAAGGTGATTGATAATATCATCGGCAACAGTATTAAATATATCGATAAACCCAAAGGTATCATAGATATCCGGATCTTAGACGAGGTAGATGCGGTGCGGATTGAGATAGAGGATAATGGAAAGGGTATTGCGGCTAAGGATCTGGGAAATATCTTTGAACGCTTCTACCGCACGGACGCATCCAGGAATTCAGCTATGGGAGGCAGCGGGATCGGGCTTTCCATCGTGAAGAAAATTATAGAGGATCATGGCGGTTATATCTGGGCAACCAGCAAGGAGGGGGAGGGAACTTGCCTCCACTTTGTAATAAGAAAGTATCGGGAGGCAGAGATTTAATACTTTTTCTACATTCTTAATTGACAACGGTATCACGGGTTTTGCCTGCAATGTACAAGGGTAAGTGCGAAGGAAACCAAAGTTGAATATGCTGCAATGGGCGCAAAATAGAATTCCCTTGATTTGAGTGCCGCCTGTCGGCGGAGGAATGGAGGTTGTGAAAATGAGCAAAATTTTGATTATTGAGGATGAGGAAGCGATTGCTGATCTTGAAAAGGATTATCTGGAACTATCCGGGTTTTCAGTGGAAATAGAAAACGCGGGGGACAAGGGTTTGCTACGGGCCCTCAGCGCGGAATACGATCTGGTTATCCTTGACCTGATGCTGCCTGGGATGGACGGATTTGAGATCTGCCGCCGCATCAGAGATGAGAAAAATATCCCGATCCTCATGGTTTCGGCCAAGAAGGATGATATAGATAAGATACGGGGGCTGGGGCTGGGAGCGGACGATTATATGACGAAGCCCTTTAGCCCGAGCGAACTGGTGGCCAGGGTGAAGGCGCATCTGGCCCGGTATACCCGTCTCGTCACATCGCAGCAAAAGTCCAACGATATTGTGGAGATACGCGGTATCCGTATTGACAAAACAGCGCGCCGGGTTTATATAGATGGAGAGGAGCGGGCCTTTACCACAAAGGAATTCGACTTACTTACGTTCCTGGCGGAAAATCCGAACCATGTGTTCACCAAGGAGGAGTTATTCCGGGAAATCTGGGATATGGATTCTATCGGGGATATCGCCACTGTTACGGTGCATATTAAAAAGATTCGGGAAAAAATTGAGAAGGATACGGCCAACCCTCAGTATATTGAGACCATTTGGGGGGTAGGGTATCGGTTCAAAGTATAACTTAATGAAAGAATAGGGGGAAATCATTGTATGGCAAGACAATTCGCATGCTCAAGCGCCCACACTGTGGCGGAGACGAAACAAGGAAAATTGAGGGGATATCAGCTGGATGGTATCTACGCCTTTCACGGCATCAAATACGCGAATGCAAAGCGATTTCAGATGCCCACGCAGGTAGAGCCCTATGAGGGAATCAGGGATGCGTTGGCCTATGGCTATGTCTGTCCGATGCTGAACCAGGACGTACCCAATATGGAGATTATGGTGCCCCATCGTTACTGGCCCATGGATGAGAACTGTCAATATCTGAATATTTGGACGCCAAGTCTGTGCCCGGAGGCCAGAAAACCGGTTATGGTATGGCTGCATGGCGGCGGGTTTTCGTCTGGCTCTTCTATCGAACATGTGGCCTATGAAGGGGATCAGCTCAGCAGTTACGGGGATGTGGTGGTGGTGACCCTGAACCACAGGCTGAATATTCTGGGATATCTGGATTTATCCTCCTTCAGCGATAAATACGCTAACTCAGCCAATGTCGGAAATGCGGATATGGTGATGGCGCTGAAATGGATCCATGACAATATCGCGGCTTTTGGCGGTGATCCGGACAATGTGACCCTGTTCGGGCAGTCCGGCGGCGGAATGAAGGTATTCACGCTGATGAATACGCCGGAGGCGGACGGGCTTTTCCATAAGGGAGTCATCCAGAGCGGCGTGCTGGACGGTTTCCTAAGCGGTCCCACGGATGGAAAAGCGATCGGGAAGGCGCTTCTGGAGGAACTGGGATTGGACGAAAGCGAAGTTGGGAAGCTGGAGACCATCCCTTATGCCGTCCTTGCGGAGGCGTACAATAAGGTGTCGCCAGAGGTGGAGAAGGCAGGACACTATATTGGCTGTATTCCGACGGCAAATGACTGGTATGTGGGTGATCCGCGAAAGGTGGGTTTCACGGAGCATGCGAAAACCATTCCGGTAATGATTGGGAGTGTGTTTGGGGAGTTTGATTTCACCCCGGCGATTCCTGGAAGGAAGGAGCTTTCGGAGGAAATTGTCCTGGAAATGCTCGAGAAAAAGTATAAGGGCCATACGTCCAAACTGGTTTCCCAATTCCGGGAAGCCTATCCTGCCAGGCCTCTGATCGATCTTCTTTCCGTGGATCCCTTCTTCCGGATTGCCAGCAGGGATTTTATTGAAAAGAGTGTGCAGGAGCGGCAGGCTCCCACCTATAGTTATTTATTCAATCTGGATTTCCCGCTGGAAGACGGGAAGGCCGCCTGGCACTGCTCGGAGATCCCGTTTATATTCCACAATACCGATCGGACTGCCTTATACAACATTCCCGGCGTGTCAGACCGGATGGAGGAGCAAATTTGCAGCGCGTGGGTGAGTTTTGCCCGTTGGGGAAGCCCTTCCGCAGTCTGCCTGCCCAAGTGGCCCGCCTGTGAGCCGGGGAAGGAATATACCATGATTTTCGATCGGGAATGTGAGGTGCGCGTAAACCATGATGCAGCCCTGATGGAAACGCTGAAGGAAACGGATCCCAAACTGCCATTCCTGCCGGCTGCTGAGGGAGAAGAAGATGAGGGATTTTTCCTGCATTGATTTTCCACATCCATATGAATAAAAGGAAGCGGAAGGGCGCTGCGGCCTGCAGGGGGGATATCCCCCGCAGGCCGCAGCGCTGAAAACGCGGAATGAAAAGGTATTGACATGAGATGTAAAATCATTGATGAGGATGATTCCATCCTGGTCTGCCTGAAACCGGCGGGACTGGCGGTACAGAGCGGCCGGATCGGAGAGGCGGACGTGGTAAGCGAATTGAAGAATTATCTGTCCGCCGGAAACAATAAGCCCTATTTAGGCCTGATTCACCGGCTGGATCAGCCGGTATCCGGCCTGATGGTCTTCGGAAAGACGCCGCAGGCTGCGGCCATACTGAGCCGCCAGGCCGCCCTGAGAGCGGATGGGGAAATGCCCGAAGGCGCAGCCCAAACGAATTATGGATGCGAACGCATGGGTACGGCCGAAGGGAAGCACGGCAGGGACATGCCTCCTTCCATGGAAAAGGAGTACAGCGCGCTTCTCTATCCGGAAAGCGGGAGAAGTCTGCCGGAGGAGGGGACGAAGCTGGAGCTGGAGAATTATTTGATCAGAGACGGCAGGCAGAATCGTTCCCGGGTGGCATCAAAGGATGAAAAAGGTGCAAAGTGGGCGAAGCTGGAGCTGGAGATCCTAAAACACAGCAGCCAGGGATATGCGCTGGCTAAGATTCGTCTGATAACCGGGCGGCATCACCAGATCCGGGTACAGTGCGCTGCAGCCGGTTTTCCGCTTCTGGGGGATGCCCGGTATGGCAGTCCGTCGGGCAGAAAATACGCTGCCCGCCTGGGATTTCCTTCCGTCTGCCTGTGCGCCAGCGGTCTGTGTTTTTCCCATCCGATTACGAGAAAACGGCTGGAGTACAGGGTGGAGGAGCTTCCATGGAAGATATGAGGAAATGGGACGGGCAGGCGGGATGGGGCTGGCTTTTGGGAAATGTGTATGACTGTGTGGAATTTCTCACCGTCTGCTGGACATTCCTGATGCTGACGATATTTCCCCTGTATGTGATAGACGGATATCATGATATCGGAGGATATAAATTTTCGTTTTTTTCCGGCGTTTCGACTCTGTTCTTGATACCGGGCCTTGCGCTGGCCCTTTTTTGGCGGATCGGGTCATTGGCAGGAACCGGGAGGGAAAGCAGAAGCTGGAGGCGTGAATTGGGTGGACGCCGGGCCGGTTTTCCACGGTTTCAAGGGATATCGTCTCTGGACGTCTGTGTGATCTTGTATACGGTTGCCTGTTTGATTTCCTATCTGCAAAGTGATTATAAGGAAGATGCCTGGGCCGGGGTGGACGGATGGAACATGGGCCTGCATACGCAGCTTCTGATGAGCGGCGCATATTATCTGATTTCCCGTTTCTTTCCGTGGCGGAAAAAAGGAGCTTCGGGAAAAAACCGGAAATCCGACTGCCACCGGCGCGCAGCACGCCGGCGGCCCGTTTCCATGCAGCCTGAGCCCGACTCAAAAGGAGTTTCCTTTGGTGGGGCGGTCGTAATCGGAGGAGCGCTGGTTGGATCCGGCCTTACCTTCCTTTTGGGGATCCTGCATCGGTTCGGGATTGATCCGCTGGGAATGTATCTGGGAATTGACAGTTCTTACCAGATCCGTTTCCTTTCCACGATCGGGCAGGCGACCTGGTATTCCAGCTATGTATGCACAGTGCTTCCGATCGGCCTGTGCTTGTTCTACATCTCCCAGGAGAGGAAAGTACGGGTGTGGTCAGGGGTGTACTGTGTATTGGGGTTCATGACCTTGGTTACGCAGAACAGCGATAGCGCTTTTGCCGCGTTGGCCCTGTTGTTTCTGGGAATGTTTGTGGCTTCCTGCCGCAGGAGGCAGGGAATGGATCGCTTTTTGGAATGTGTGATTCTCTGTGCCGCTTCCTTTAAGGCAATTGGGTTGCTGCAGTGGGGATTTGCGGAACGGGCTATGGAATTGGGTAGGCTGTCCACAACGTTTTCTAGGGGAATCATCAGCTGGCTCCTCCTTTTGGCCGCTTCCGGTGCTTATTTGCTCATCCTGAAACGCGATGGCGCTGCGGGGGAGGCGGCCTGGAAAAAGACGGGGAGAAAACTGCAAAAGGGGGCTCTCGCGGCCACAGCAGGAGGGCTGGCGCTGGCAGTGGGAGTGATCGTCCTGAATACTGCGGGGCTTTTGGAGCGCTGGTTTGGCATAACAAGCCAAAATCAGTATCTTTTGTTCAATGACAAATGGGGAAGCGACAGGGGCTTTACCTGGAAAACTGCTTGGAAAATTTTTTCCCAGATGCCACCTGCAAAAAAAGTGTTCGGAGCGGGCCCGGACTGCTTTATGGCTTATAGTTACAGCATTCCAGCGCACGCACAAAAGCTAAACGATTATTGGAAGCCGGATATTCTTACGAATGCACACAATGAATTTTTGAATTTGCTGATCTGCGTGGGGGCAGCAGGGCTTTTGGCCTGGCTGGCGGTGCTGGCTGTGGCTGCGCTACGCTTTTATCGGCAAGGGGAGAACAGACCTTTTGCCCTGATGGGACTGTTTGCGGTCTGCGCTTATTCAGCACACAATTTTTTCTGCTATCAGCAGGTATGCTGTACGCCCTTCCTTTTTGCAATTTTAGGGCTGGCCGAGGGACTTGTGAGAAAGACGGCTACGACAAAAGCATGAAAGGCGTGGAGGCCTGACACTTTGTTCCAGCATAGTTTTTAGAGGAAATCTCATACTAATTCCCATCTGTACGATTGAGCGGGCAAGCAATTTAAGATCGTGAAATCAGTGATTTTGCGCCAAGCTGGATGCGCCGCTAGCGTGCTGTACCGTCAAAAATGAAAGGTGATGGGGCGATATGGGAATTTCCTGGAAAGAGTATCAGAAGAAAATCATAGGGATCTTGGCTGCGGGAGTGGGAGTGTATGCCGCTTTCCGTTACCTGATGCCGCTGGTAACGCCGTTTTTAGTTGCTTTTTGTATTGTGTATCTGCTTACGCCCTGGTTAAATAAGGTGGAGAGGCGGATTCATGTACGAAAAGAAATTATTTTGGCAGGAATTCTGGTGTTCGGGGCGGCTATCGTACTGGCCGCGTTTTGGGCAGCCCTGCAGTTTGGGACGGTTCAGGCAGGAGAACTGTCGGAAAACTGGGACGGGATCTGCGCCCAGGTGGGCGGACAAATCCGTATCTTCCTGGGAGACTGCTGCATATATGTGGAAGACCATTTTGGAGTGGACGCGGGGAGGGTGGAACAGATCATTCTGGAACGAGTGGACGTTTTCGTAGAAGAGATGCGAGTGGAATTCGTTCCGAAACTGATGAAGGAGTCTTGGTGGTATGTGAAAAAACTGCTGTCCGCCATTGCGTTTTTGGGAGTTGGTTTTATTGCTTCTTTGCTTTTATGCCGCGACTATGAGGTGATGGTAAAACGGCTGCAGGACGGCGGAGAGGGCGAAGAACTGCTTCGAAATCTATTCGGTATCCTGGAACGGATCATTCGGCTGGTGGCAGTATACCTAAAGGCTCAGGCATTGATCCTGGCCGTGATCATGTTGATCTGTTGTATCGGCTTGTGGGTAGGAAAGGTGGGACATGCTCTGACTTTAGGGATCCTGGCAGGAATTCTGGACGCCCTTCCTTTTATTGGGACGGGCATCGTGCTGATGCCCACGGCCCTGTGGCAGATGGTGAATGGCCGGTTTATAGCTTCTGCATGGTGTGTGGTGTTATATGTGGGCTGTGTGGGTGTGCGGGAATTCCTGGAACCAAAGCTGATGGGAAAACGGACGGGAATTTATCCTATCTTCATGTTGCTGTCCGTCTATGCGGGCGTAAAGCTGTTTGGCCTGTCCGGTATCCTGAAAGGCCCTTTGGCTCTGGTGGTACTGACGGAAATCTGGGAAAGCACGAAGAAGGCTGAGGATAGTAAAACGGCTGCTGGAGAAATGGTTGAAGAAGGATAAAGCTCTTTTATAGGAAGGATCGTATTTATTTTAGAGAGGCAGGAATGTTTCGGCCGTTCCCATTGGCCACTGCGGCGTTCGGACCGGTAGCCTGCCGCTTGCGTCTGTAGCGTAGGAGGGGCTCTGGAGGAGAGCTGGCGTGATTTTAAGCTGGCCGTATCGTACGCCTGCCGAGTGGGGAGCGTTGTCAGCAGTTAGGATGCGTGCCGTTGGTTGACGGCAGATTGAGAGGAAACATGTATATAGGGGATCTACATATCCATTCCAGGTATTCCAGGGCGACCAGCAAGGACTGTACGCCGGAACATCTGGAATTATGGGCGAGGAAAAAGGGAATCGACATCATCGGTACGGGTGACTTCACCCATCCGGCGTGGAGAGAGGAACTGACAGAAAAGCTGGAGCCGGCAGAAGAGGGCCTGTATGTTCTCAAAAGGGAGCACCGGATCAGTGAGGCAGGCGTACCTGATGCTAGGCCCCGTTTTGTAGTGACTGGGGAGATCAGTTCTATCTATAAAAAGGGAGAACGGGTAAGAAAAGTACACAGCCTTTTGATCCTGCCGGGACTGGAAGCGGCGGAAGCGCTGGCCAGGCGGCTGGAGCTGATTGGGAATATCCATTCTGACGGCCGGCCAATCCTGGGGCTCCCCTGCAGGGATCTGTTGGAGATTATGTTGGAGACCAGCCCGGATGCTATCTATGTGCCTGCGCACATCTGGACGCCCCATTTTTCCCTATTCGGCGCTTTTTCCGGATTTGACGCCATAGAGGATTGCTACGAAGATTTAACGCCCCATATCCATGCATTGGAAACAGGCCTTTCTTCCGATCCGCCCATGATCTGGCGGGTGGGGGCTCTGGATTCCTATCAGCTGATTTCCAATTCCGATGCCCATTCGCCGGCGAAACTGGGAAGGGAAGCGAACCTGTTCGATATCGAGTTATCCTATAGTGGGCTGGAAGGGGCCATCCAGGAAGGAAGAGGACTTGCGGGCACCATTGAATTTTTCCCGGAGGAAGGGAAGTATCATTTTGACGGGCATAGGAAATGCGGCTTATGCATCAGTCCGCAGGAGACGGCTAAGTACGGAAACAAATGTCCGGTGTGTGGAAAGAAAATCACCATCGGCGTGTTGAACCGAATCGAACAGCTGGCAAATCGGGAAGAAGGATTCACTCTGCCGGAGGGGAGGCCGTTTGAAAGCCTGGTTCCGCTGCCGGAGGTGATTGCGGCTTCCACGGGAGTCTCCGCGACGGGGAAAAAGGCTATGGAGCAGTACGGGCGCATGATCGGCGCTCTTGGATCGGAGTTTTCCATTCTGAGGGAGATTCCCATTGAGGATGTCCGGAAGGCTGCGGGCCCTCTTATTGCGGAAGGGATTCAGAGGCTTCGGCGGGGAGAAGTGGAACGCACGCCGGGTTATGACGGGGAGTACGGCCAGATCAGCCTGCTGACACCGGAGGACATCAGCAGGCTGGAAGGGCAGATGTCCCTTTTTACAGCGGAGGAAATTCAGGAGCATAAAAAGCGACGGAAGAAGGAGAAGGAAGAGCAGGAGGAACAACGCAGGAAGAACGCCCGGGATGGCCGAACCATAGAGGAAGAGGGAGAAAGGGAGGACATGGCCCCTTGTCAGGAGGGATTGAATGAGCGCCAGCAGGAAGCAGTGGAGTGCGAGGGCCGCGCTGTGGCGGTCGTCGCCGGGCCGGGTGCAGGAAAGACAAGGACGCTGATTTCCAGATTGCGCCACCTTATTGACGTCCGCCGGATTCCGGCCGAGGAAATTACGGCTGTCACCTTCACCAATCGGGCCGCCGAGGAAATGCGGGGAAGGATGGGGGGCACGCAAGGGGAGGTCTGGATTGGCACGTTCCATGCCATCTGCAGCCGTTTCCTGCAGGAGGCGGGCATTTCCTTTCTGGTGGCGGATGAGGGCCTTCAGGCGGAATTGGCGGAGCGGGCGATGGAGCAGTTCGCCCAAAAAGGATCGCCCGGCCGTTTCCTGCGGGAGCTTTCCCGGGTGAAAAACGCCTTAGCAGAGCCTGAGGAGAAGAACCGGCGCATGTATGAATTTTATCAAAAGGAACTGCGGGAAGTAGGGGCGCTGGACTATGACGATCTTTTGCTGGAAACATGGAAACTCCTTCGGGGAATGCCGGAGGATGCGCCGCAGAGAAGGCGTTTTTCCCATCTGCTCATCGATGAATTCCAGGATATTAATCCACTCCAGTACCGATTGATGAAGGAGTGGGGACGCGGTGGGAAAGAACTCTTCGTGATTGGCGATCCGGATCAGTCCATCTATGGTTTCCGCGGCTGTGATTCCAGATGTTTTGTGCATTTGGCGGAGGAATATCCGCAACTGGAAACGATTCGTCTAGAGGAAAATTATCGTAGTACCCCGGACATTCTATATGCTGCCCTAGGAATGGTTTCGCTAAATGAAGGCGAAGAACGGAGGATGACTGCCAGGAGAAAGGCAGGACTTCCTGTGCGCATCGTGACTGCAGAGGATGAATGGCGCGAGGCGATCTTTGTGGCGAAGGAGATCAATCGGCAGATCGGCGGCATAGACATGCTGGATACGGAGGAAAATGGCAGGACGGAAGGCCGCACCGTGCGCGGCTTTTCGGATATGGCCGTGCTCTACCGCACGCACAGACAGGCGGCCGCCCTGGAAAAATGTCTCAGGCAGGAAGGGATTCCCTATATTGTGGCGGGGCGAGAGGATTTTCTGACAAAGCGGGAGGTGCGCGCGACCCTGTATTTCTTTCGGCAGGCGCTCTACGAGACAGAGGAGGCGTCGAGGGAATTATGCCGGAAACTGCTGCGTCCCTGGCTGGGGGAGTCACAGGAGGAAGCCCTTTCGCGCCTGACTGATAAGTACCGGAAAAAGGGAAAGAAGGCTAAACCGGTGAAGCTCCTGGAGGAGTGGGCTGGAGAAATCCGTTTTGAAAACGCTGAAGCCATGAAGAAGCTGGCGGATATGTCGGTACTCTATCCCACCATGGAAGCCTTTCTTCACACCCTTTCCTTTGGAGAAGACGGGGATGTGCGCAGAAACGGGGGGAGAAAATTCACTGCGGACGCCGTGACCCTGATGACGCTGCACGGTTCCAAAGGGCTGGAGTTCCCGGTGGTATTCCTGTACGGAATGGATCAAGGAAGGCTTCCACTGGAATTCGGAGGCAGCCAGACGGAAGATTTGGAGGAGGAACGCAGGCTTTGTTACGTGGGCATGACCAGGGCAGAGGAAGAGCTGATTTTAACCTGCGGCCGGACACCCTCCCAATTTCTGAAGGAAATCCCAGCGGAGAATATCAGGCGGGAGGCGGCGGAAAAGCCGGAAGAAATAGAGACGATGCGAATAGTCCAGATGAGCCTGTTTGATATGATATAAATGGACGGCGGACAGAGCCCCAGTTGCAGAGCTGCTATGGCCTAAGGGATAGGGGCCGTTCCCCTTCCCATGGCAGCTGTAAAGATTTGTTGTGCAGCTGCCTGCGATCCTCGAGGGGAAGCGGCATCCTTGGCCTGTCCCATACGACGGAAAAGGGTGCAAGAAACTTCTTGACAACTTTCCCTTAGCCGTATAAGATGATGCTGTAAAGCATTTTCAGATTTATGGGTGCAGTCCACCTAAATATTGGAAAAGAGGTAAGAGAGTGTTCATTCAGATCAGAAACAGATAATCGCCGAAATGCATCTTAAACAGGAAACCCAGAGCGTGTGAATCAACGGTTTTCGGAATCGGTATGCGCTTGTTTGGAACGGTATTGCTTCCAACACAGGGCAGGTATTCTGCGCTCCGTATATAATCCCCTTGATTTTTGCGCCGCCAGTTTCTAAAATGCGGTGTAAAAAGCGCCAAAGGACAGTCCCGGAAAAAGGATTTTTCATGGGGCGCTTGGGTATCCTGTTAGTAAAAAGAAGGCATTTGAGAGCGGTTACTTGTATCTGAGAGAAGCTATGGACGGGTCAGTCCGTCCTTGGGTTTCGGTGGATGCGCTCTTTTTTTTGTACCTGAAAATGCTATTATTATGGAAATCTTTGTGGCTGCACGAAATTTTGACCGATTGGATAGATGCTTGTGAGCCGCACAAAATTCCCTTGATTGTTTGAGCCGCCAAGCGGCGGAAGAACGTAGATAAGAATATAAGATTGAAACTTCGTTTCAATCTCCTCAATTTAAGCGCGTGCTCTGCACGCAGAGGGGAGTAAGATTGAAAATTATAATTTTTAATCTCCCTGATTTGTATGCCAGCTAAAGCGGGCAGATTGGAGTAAGAATGAAAGAAAGATTGACGGAAAATAAGCAGGATATAAAACTGGCCCGCGCGTTGCTGGTGGGCATAAATCTGGAGAACGGACAGGAATTTGAACACGATATGGAGGAGCTCGGAAGTCTGGCGCAAGCCTGTGAAATGGAGGTGGCGGCCATCCTTACTCAAAACCTTTCCGCGCCTAATCCGGCATTTTATATCGGGAGCGGGAAAGTAAAGGAGATTCAAGAAACCGTGGAACTGATGGAGATCGACTTTGTGATCTTTGGAGATACCCTTTCCCCTTCCCAACTGAAAAATCTGCAAAAGCAGATCGATGCGTCCGTGATGGATCGCACCAATCTGATCTTGGAGATTTTCAGGAAAAGGGCAAAGACCCGGGAGGCGAGGCTTCAAGTGGAGTCGGCCAATCTCCAATACATGCTGCCCAGGCTGGTGGGTATGCGGGAATCCCTGGGGAGGCAGGCCGGAGCGAGCGGCAGCATGAGCAATAAGGGGACGGGAGAAAAGCAGATTGAGCTGGATCGACGTAAGATCGAAAAACGAATCGGCGAATTGCGCCGGGAACTGGATAATATCGAGCATGACAGAGATATCCAGCGAAGAAGGCGGGAACGTTCCGTCCTGCCGCAGGTGGCGCTGGTGGGCTACACCAACGCAGGGAAATCCACACTGATGAACAGGCTGGTGGAAAAGTATGTGGGTCGGGAAGAAAAGCTGGTAATGGCAAAGGATATGCTGTTTGCCACGCTGGATACCACTGTCCGTAAAATCGAGCCGGATGATAACAAAGGGTTCTTCCTGTCCGATACGGTGGGCTTCATCAGCAGGCTTCCCCATGGGCTTATTAAGGCGTTCCGTTCCACCTTGGACGAGGTGAGATATGCGGATTTGCTGTTAGAGGTAGTGGATGTGTCCGATGAGCATTACCGGGAACAGATGCAGGTAACAAGGGAGACGCTAAAGGAACTTGGGGCGGAACGGATTCCCTGCCTTCACATTATGAATAAGGCAGACCGGATCATGGGTGAGACCGATCTTCCCAGAAGAGACGGCAATCGGCTCTACATGTCTGCGCTGAACGGGGAGGGGCTTGATGTTCTGCTCACCATGATCCGGGAAGCGCTGTACGCGGGAAACAAAACCGGCGTATTTCTGATCCCCTATGAGAGAGGGGACGTGGTGAACTATCTGAATGAAAATGCGGAAGTGGCCGCCCAGGAATATTTGGGGTCCGGAGTACGCATTACGGCGGATTGCCGGGAAGGCGATTACGCCAGGTTTGCCCGATACCTGGAGACGGCCGCCTCGACAACAGCATAGGAGGGAAACAGGGCAAGAGCGATGCAACCGCCGCAGCCCGCGTACCCGGCAGGACACCGCCCGGAGAGGAGCATCCCAGGAGGGGCGTGGCAGCCGTACCATGTTCCCGCGCGCATTTCGCGCCATGGAGATGAGACCTGCTTCCCTGGAGAGCCGTTGCTCGA
>CANSTU010000008.1 GCA_947650005.1 uncultured Lachnospiraceae bacterium | reverse complement strand
GGTCAGACATTTTTATCACCTTCAAGTAAGGAATTATAGTAAATGAGCAAGTCATTTAGCCGAAGTTTCCAATCTGCGTGGTCAATCTCAAATTCCTCGCACACGATACCAGTTACACCTAAAAATGAATAACCCCCAAGGAGCAAGGGTACCGAATGACCATTCTCACGAGGGCGATTGTCTACACCAAAAAACTCTGAATCGTCACCAAGCCTCAATATGTTTCCGGCACAACTGGCATGGAGCGAAACACACACCCGTTTATAAATCGTATGATGCATAGCCGTGAATTTTTTAAAATCGGGATTGGTCTGGCGCTCTATCAAATCTATAGCCATATCGCTAAATGTACCTTTATCCGCCCACCAATAAGCACTTTTCTTTTTGCTATGTGCATTTGCTCGTATTTCAGATATACGCTGTTCGGCTTGTTGTTTTTTCTCTATATTATTTTCCACATATTCGGCAAAAAAGGACAGCAGTTTGTTCCGCTGTATTTCATAATCTGCAAAAAATCATCAATATAATCCTGAAAATTGCCATCTGCCTTGTGAGTGTGGAAAAACTCAGCAATAACGAATTGTTCGTACAGATTCCTCGCAAGAGACAACGCGCCTTCAAGATATCCTCATTGAACGAGACATAATATTTCTTTCATCGTTACAGCAGATTTTCCAGCCATAAAAAACAGCAGACTCTTGTAATCGTGGAAGAATTTCAGCTTAGATTCGTTGACTTTATCACATATTGTGCTGTCAAATTCATCAACAACTTGCACCAATTCATTGAGTTTCAATTTTTCTATATGATTAACCATTAGAGCCTCCTTTCAAAAGTTTTTTCAAAATACTCTGCCGCAAAGCATCCGCTTGCTGTAATGCGGTGTCCACAGTCTGCTCGATGCTGTCGCAGACAGACAAGCGGGATTCAATTTCTTCAACGATTTCCCTCTGTTCGGCGAATGACGTGAAAGGAATCCTCAATGCACGCACACGTTCTTTGTTTAAAGCCTTTTGATTGTTTCCCGATCCTACTCTGCGCGTATTTTCATAATTCATCTGTAAAAAATAGTAAATATATTTAGAATTGCAAGGGGTCTTCGGAACGAGAATGGCGGCTGTGTTTTGGTTATGTGCTGCTGGTACTGCCAGTATGGCCGCTTGGCCTCGTGTCTTTCCCTCACCAATCATTGCAAGCATTACTGTGCCGATGGGCTGAATATTTGTAGATGAGTGTTTTAACCCTTCTTCCGTTATTCGCTCTCCAGTTTGGAAAATAGTGTTAAAGCGGACTTCTCCACTACTCACCCAATGTATATCACCACTCCAATATGCAGGAATTCGACGACTTGGTGTTGCGCCCACCTGTACATCAAAAATATCTCCAAAACGAATCTTTAGCCATGATTTCGGCAAGTTTAGAGCCATTTCATTTTCATCACCTGATGTATCTTTATAAACAGGATGGTTTATCTTTACTGTTTCAAAGTCATACTGCGGAGAGGAAGAGGGATTCTTTACTCTCCAGTTTTCCGTATATTTTCCTTCGAACGCCTCTTTCAGCACTGCCTGTCGATACACCGCCAGCTGTTGCTTGGTGGTTCGCAAAATGTTTACAGCCTTGTCCAATTCGGAGAACAGTTCCTCTATGTTGGCAACGATACGCTGCTGTTCTGGAAGGGGCGGGACAGGCATTTTTATGTTGAGCAAATCTCTTTTTGCAAGACTTGGTATTGTTGTGGACTTATCCAATTCCTTAAAATTGAACATGACGCAAAAGTAATAGAGATATTTAGGATGTAGCATATCTCCTGGGGCAAGACCGAATGCAGTGTCTACATTCCAAAAACGCTCGGTCACAAATATAGGGTTATTGATCGTCCCTTTTCGTCCAATTATAGTCGTTCCAGCTTCGCAAAGATAGTTGCGGGCAAATCCCATGGTACCTCCGCTGCCATAAATTGGGTATGGACCATTCGGGTCTTCAACGGCTTTTTGGTTTTTACCGCTTATTATTTGGAGAATCTCACTCCATAATTTAATTGAATATGTCATATTATGCCACCAATTCCAAGTTCATCTCTGTGAGCAGTGCCTTATATCCATCTCCGAAGCATTCATAAAATCCAAGCAATCCGCCCTTGCGGTCAAATGGCGTCAGATCCAAATCCTCCGGCAAAATGCTGAGCGAGGTGATGATATGTTCCTTGATCAGGCGGAGCCATTCCATCTGATCTTCAGTGAAATGTACCGCCCCCGTGTTCCTACGGAATGTCCACTGCATAAAGTTATAATTTACCTTATCCGCAAAGGGGGATAGATTATCCGTATAATCCATTTCAAAGCGAATCATGGAAATCAAATCCGTCAGCTGCGCCATAGTACCGCGCTTGACTTTCTCCGGGCGTTTGATGGCATAGCAATCCCACAGCCGCTCTACTGTGATACCTTTTGCTTTCAATTTTTCATAGAGTGTTTTCAACTGCTCAACGGCCATTGGGCGGTCGGCATACTTCTGGTCATAAATAATGCGTAGGGCAATGATCTCGTCCTTGTTTTCCTCAATAAACTCCCGGAATGTCGCAATCACCCGGTCTGCGTTCTCCTTGCGCTGGGTGTCATATCCGGCAAAAAGGACGGTGTCGAGATTTACACTGTCTATGATTTGGTCATGGCTCCGACGCACATCCTCAATGTAATCCCGGATATCCGGGTCGTGGAAAGGCCGCACAGCTTCTGTGACCAATGTTTTCTGCGCAGCCGCAAGCTGTTCCTCTGTTGGCTCGGATACGCCTGTATCAGCCTGTGCCTTGTTCAGAATTACATCTTCATCAAAGGCGTTCAATAACCGTTCCGCTATCGACTGAGGCGTAGCGTCGACTTTTGACTTAAACCTTTTTCGCTCGGAGGCTGTCAGTTGGCTGTTCAGACGGATAACACGATTTGCAAGGGAAGTCAGTGTATCGGAATCCTTTGCCCCTAATGCAACATTCAGCATCAATTCCTTCATGGAAACTGTGGGCTTGCGTTCCAACGGACGGGTGTCGCTCTTTTTGGACTTGGTAACGCCCACGGCGTCTATAATCACAAAATGGTCTTTGCTTCCCGTGGCCGAGGGTGTGACTTTCTGTAAATCGTCCATGCCGAGTGTACGGGTGCCACGGCCCTTCATCTGCTCAAAATAGTTCTTGCTTCGGACATCTCGCATGAATATGAGACATTCGATGGGCTTCACATCTGTACCGGTAGCTATCATATCAACGGTAACGGCGATGCGGGGGTAATAATCGTTGCAAAATGCCGATAGCACATTCTCCGGTGTCAGGTCATCTTCGTGGGTGTTATAGGTGATTTTGCGGCAGAAATCATTCCCTTCACCAAATTCCTCGCGTATGATTTGTATGATGTCATCGGCATGGCTGTCGGTCTTAGCGAAAATCAGTGTTTTCGGTACCTCTTTCCTGCGAGGGAACAGGGTAGTATACAAATTCTCCTTAAAAGAACGAATGACGGTTCGTATTTGGCTGGGATTGACTATATCCCGGTCCAACCTGCCTTTGTTCTTCCCGGTGTAGTCCTCATCTTCATCCATTTGCTGCCATCGCTTTGCTCTGGAAAGCCGTTCACGGTATTCAATCAGCTGTTTCATTATTCTGGCACCGTTTTTGGTTATTTCCGTTTCAATCAGAAAAATATCCTCTCCAACATTTACGCCATCAATGATAGCCTGCTCTCTGGGATATTCGCTGACTACGTTCTGATTAAAAAAGGCAAAAGTGCGCTTGTCTGGCGTTGCAGTCAGGCCGATGATAAAAGCATCAAAATAGGTAAGTACCTGACTCCACACATTGTAAATAGAGCGGTGGCATTCATCTACGATAATGCAGTCAAAAAACTCCGGGGGATATTTTTCGTTATATACCACCTCTTTGGGCGCTTTGCTCTCGGCTGTAACATATTCGTTGAAAGGAGTTTCTTCTGCGCCCTCATCCAGTTCCTCGCCTTTCAGAATGGAATACATCCGCTGAATAGTGCTGATGCAGATTTGCACATCATCCGGTATGAAGGAGGATTTCAGGCGGCGCACTCCATATAGCTGCGAGAAACTGCGGGGATCATCATTAGGTGTGTAGGCCATAAATTCCCGCTCCGCCTGTTCTCCAAGACTTTTGGTATCCACCAGAAAGAGAATGCGGTTCATCTTTCCGTATTTGAGCAGACGATAGGCAGCAGTAATGGCTGTAAAGGTCTTACCTGCACCTGTAGCCATCTGAACCAGTGCTTTGGGATGGTTATCAGCGAAAGAAATATCCAAATTATGTATCGCATTGATTTGGCACTTGCGAAACCCGGTATCGTCAAATGTCGGGAAATGTTTCATATTGTTACGGACGGTATCCCCTGCTGTCAGCAGTGCTTTCAAAGTTTCCGGGCGGTGAAACGAAAACACAGTACGGGAACGGAACTTTATATCTTTATAATCAGTAAAACGCACCAGCTTGTCAGTAACCTCGTAGGCGAAACGAATCGTATAATCCTGATGAATATACTTTAAGGTACTGCCTGCGTACCTGGCAGATTGACCTTCGACAACTGTGATATTTTCTCCAGTCTCACTTCTTTTTGCTTCAATCACACCGATGGGCGCGGCCTCTACAAAAAGCGCATAGTCCACCTCCCCGGTGCTAGTGGGGAATTCACGGACAGCAATGCCGATAGAAACAGATAAATTCAAACGATTCATATCCTGAATTACCCAGCCGGACTGCTGTAACTTCTGGTCTATGACAACTCTGGCTTGTTCTTCCGGTGTCATGGTTCGGACACCTCCTCATCTTCTATATACTCAACCATATCCTTAAAATCACAATCAAGAGCTTTGCATATTTTACCAAGCACCCTCAAAGAAACGTCCTCGTCCTTTTTCATCTTGGTCAGAGTGTTTGGTGCAATTCCTATCACTTTACGCATATCTGTCTGGCTTATCCTTTTGTCAATTAACGATTTCCATAACGAATCATAAGATACGGACATAGTTATTCTCCAAAGGATGATGTATGACACATATTATAATGTAGCCGTGCATATCCTGTCAATTGAGCTCCACAATCAGTTGCGATATTTTCTTCATTAATGAAATTTATCCGGGCACTTTCTCCTGCTGTATAATGAGCATTTTGTTTAAAAGGATAGCCTAATACCTCATACACCAACAATCTCTGCTCTATTGTATTATAAAATGGAATCCTATCTTCTCCCTCACAACAATACCGAACCGCCTCATAATATTTTTTGATTCCATTTTTCATACATAGCCAAAAATTTATGTAACCACTCTACATTCGATAATTTGCCAGGTTTATTGTTCTCTAACCTGTATTTCCAGTATCTGATAATCAGATATTCTGATACCATAATACCAATTTTGTAAATACCTGCTTCCGCTGCATATTGAGCAATCATCTGGCATGCCAAATAGAGACCTAAAAGTTTCTTTCTACGCTCTTTTGGTGTATCCATATTTTTTAATCGTAAAAGATAATCCTCAATAATGCATTCAAAATACTCATTTCTATAATCACTTTCATCAATAAAATACAAGTCATTTCTCACCAATCTGAAGCACTCTCTCGATTTCTTTTCTATCAGTTATCATTATCACACCTCTTTTTATCTCACATCCCTGCTATTCCTTTTCTTCCTTAAAGCTTTTTGAATAATCTGATCCACATTACTTTCCTTTACTTTTCCTCCTTCATATTTTTGAACTTGAAGCACTGCCTGTTTTGATAATGCTTCTTCATAGATATAATAGCAAAAACCCCTGTAAATGGCATTCACACACCACTTACAAGGGTTCTCATTCCTATCGTTATTCACCTATTTTCGACAAATTTCTACTGATTCATCTGTGCCGCAACCTCTGCCGCGAAATCTTCAACCTTCTTCTCCAAACCTTCGCCCGTCTCAAAGCGGATGAATTTCTTAATAGAAAGAGCAGCGCCGTTTTCCTTAGCAACCTGCGCCACATACTGCGCAACAGTCAAATCGCCATCTTTTACATAAGCCTGCTCCAGAAGGCATACTTCCTTCAGCTCCTTCGCAAGGCGGCCGCTGATCATCTTCTCGATGATATTGGCAGGCTTGTTGGCATTCTTGGGATCGTTCTGCGCCTGGGCCATGAGAATTTCTTTCTCATGCTCCTTATACTCCTCCGGAACATCCGATGTGGCCACATACTTCGGAGACAGAGCAGCCACCTGCATGGCAATATTCGACAGGCACTCTTTCACATTATCATTCACCACGTCCGTATCGGCTTCCACGATAACGCCGATCCTTCCGCCGCCGTGGGTATAACTGACCACACAGCCATGCTGCGCGGTTACTTTCTCAAATCTTCTGATGTTCAGGTTTTCCCCGATCGTTGCGATCTTTTCCACCAACGCATCTTTGACGGTCTTAGATGTATCTTCCTTCCACGCCTCTGCCAAGAAAGCATCCATATCTGCCGCCTCGGACTCCACAGCTTGGGCAGCCACTGCTTCCACAAATTCCTGGAAGGTCTCATTCTTGGCCACGAAATCCGTCTCAGAATTCACTTCCACCACCGCTGCGGTGGTATCATCCTTCATGGCGATACGGCAAAGCCCTTCCGCCGCAATCCTGCCGGCTTTTTTCTCAGCCTTGGCCTGTCCGTTCTTCCTCAGATACTCCATGGCCGCTTCCATGTCGCCGTTCGTTTCATTCAAAGCTTTCTTGCAGTCCATCATACCCGCTCCGGAAAGCTCTCTCAATTCTTTTACCATTCCTGCTGTAATAGCCATTCTAACCTCTCATTCTGCCGCCAAAAGCAGCCTCGTAATAATTATTTCAATCTTAAGGAAGGGATTCTATGCATCAGCATAAACTCCCCGTCCCTGAGAATTCACTTCTATCATGACAGGGACGTCCCGTTCTCGGAGCGTCCCCAGAAAAACCGATTGCACACAGTTTAAGAATAACGGGAAATCCGCCATCTTTCAATTTATGCCTCCGCGGCAACTTCCTCAATATCAGTGGCTTCCGTTGCCAGGGCTTCTTCGTCGTAAACAGCTTCGCCCTGATTCGCTTCAATCACCGCATCCGCCATTTTGGACGCGATCAGCTTCACCGCTCTGATTGCATCATCGTTACCGGGAATGATGAAATCGAGCTCTTCAGGATCGCAGTTGGTATCGCCGATACCGATCAGCGTAATTCCCAGAATATGCGCTTCCTGTACACAGATCCTTTCTTTCTTGGGATCCACAACGAAGATCGCATCAGGGATTCTGGTCATATTCTTGATACCGCCCAGATTCTTTTCCAGCTTCTCCCATTCCTTCTTGAGCTGGATCACTTCCTTTTTAGGCAGTACATCAAAGGTTCCATCCTCAGACATGGTCTCGATCTGTTTCAGCCTGTCTACCCTGCTGCGGATCGTCTTGAAGTTGGTGAGCATACCGCCCAGCCATCTTTCGTTCACATAGAACATGCCGCAACGTTCCGCTTCCGCCTTTACCGCATCCTGGGCCTGCTTCTTGGTCCCAACAAACAGGATCGTACCTCCCTGCGCCGCGATTTCAGACACCGCATTATAGGCCTCGTCGATCTTGCCCACGGACTTCTGCAGATCGATAATGTGGATTCCGTTCCTCTCTGTAAAGATATAGGGAGCCATCTTGGGATTCCATCTTCTCGTCTGATGCCCGAAGTGCACGCCTGCTTCCAGTAACTGCTTCATTGAAATAACGCTCATGTCTCTTCCCTCCATTGGTTAATTTCTTCCGTATACATCTGACGGTCCAAAACGGCCTGTCCTCCTGCCACTCCCGCGTTAAAGGAGCACCCACAGGCAATCCGTATACGTGCTTTTTTGCTAAACGTGGTGATTATAACATAAAAAAGCCCCCTGCACAAGGGGGCAATCCTTATTTTTGGAAAAACTGTAATTATAGATTGAAAAATGTCTTTGCAGCCATTTTTCAACCGTGAATTTATGCCTGCCAAAGCAGGCATGGAGAGTTAATATGAAAAATTGGTCAAACCAATCGCTTTTCTTATCTGCGTTAGATCTCATTCTAAGATACAGCCCCAGGCGCCGCAATCAGTCACGCTGATCCGCTTCTTCTCCCAGCGTTTTTATTTCCTCAAAGACCACGTCGTTCTTTACCTTGATACAGGTCCCTTTCATTCCAGCTGAACGAGACTCTATAATTCCAGCGCTCTCAAATTTTCTCAGCGCATTCACAATAACGGACCGAGTAATCCCTGCGCTGTCCGCAATCTTACTGGCCACCAGGATCCCTTCCATCCCACGAAGTTCCTGAAAAATCCGGATGATAGCCCGTGTCTCTGAATAGGACAAGGTACTGACAGCCGCCTTTACCACATCTATTTTCCTTCTCTCCTCCGCGCTCTCCTCACTGACAGAGCGAAGCATTTCCAATCCTACCACCGTAGAGCCATATTCACAGAGGATGATATCGTCTATTCCGTATTCCTCTCGGTCCCTATATAAAAAAAGCGTGCCCAGTCGTTCTCCCGCGGTTTCGATGGGCGTTACCATTGCGGGAAGCCGCCTTACATTGGCCCCCTCAAATCCCAACGTGGCCAAATTTACATTTTCTTTGGTAGATAGCACTGAAAGAAGGCGTTCATTCAGCGTGGAGTTAATGAAGTCTCCCACCGTGTTCTTGATCAATTCATGGAGTAGCTGCGCATCCCCATCCCGGTTTGCCACGCCCAGAACCTTACCCTTCCGGCTGATTACCAGAATATTGGATGCGAGGATCTCCCGCATGACGCCGCAGATATCATTAAACAGAACTTTACTGGAGTTATTATTATGCAGTAGCTTTCCTATCTTACGTGTCTTGTCGAGTAGTTGAATGCTGCTCATATAATACTTCCTCCGGTAAAGATCAAAAAATTCTAGCAATATTGTAGCACACACAGTGGAATGGTGCAATCATAAAAATCCGGCTTCCCGTTTACTCTTGCGCGGCGCCTTCCTTCTTTTCTATTACATTTCCGCAATCCTCCTGATAACAGACCAGCTTATTCCCCTTCTCCAACATGAGTCCGCCGCATTTCGGACACTTTTCCCTGGAAGGTCTCTGCCAAACCATAAAATCACATTCCGGATTTCCGATACATCCAAAGTATTTCCGGCCCTTTTTGGTCTTTTTCAGCACGATATCCTTTCCGCATTTAGGGCAGGGTACGCCGATTTTCTCAAAATAGGGTTTGGTGTTACGGCAGTCCGGAAACCCCGGGCAGGCCAGGAAACGGCCGTGAGGCCCGTATTTGATCACCATATTCCGGCCGCAGAGTTCGCAGATCTCATCGGATACCTCGTCTGCGATCTTCACCTCCTCCAGATCCTTTTCGGCCTGTCTGACCGCCTCGTCCAGATCCGGATAAAAGTTGGCGATGATGGTTTTCCAGTTCACTTCTCCCTCTTCTACGCCGTCCAACAAAGCCTCCATATTGGCCGTAAAATTCACATCCACAATAGATGGAAACGCTTCCATCATCATGTTGTTGACCACTTCCCCCAGCTCTGTCACATAAAGATTCTTGTTCTCCTTTGCCACATAACGTCTGGCAAGAATCGTTGTAATTGTGGGAGCATAGGTACTGGGCCTTCCGATCCCCTGTTCCTCCAAGGCCCGCACCAGGCTGGCCTCCGAATAGTGTGCCGGAGGCTGGGTAAAATGCTGATCCTCCGAAAAGCCGTCAAACCCTAGTTTCGTATCCTTATCAATCCCGTTAACCAACCGGTTTCCTTCCGCCCGCTCCTCTTCCTCCTGGATATATACGCTCATGAATCCGTCGAACGCTACCTTGCTGGTAGCTACGGTAAATCGGTGTCCGGCCGCATCTATTTTTACCGAAGTGGTCTCATAACGGGCTGACGTCATCCGGCTGGCCACAAACCGCTTCCAAATGAGCTGATACAGCCTGAACTGTTCCCTGGAAAGGGACTCCTTAAGTTCTGCCGGCGTTCTGGAAACATCCGTGGGACGGATCGCCTCATGGGCATCCTGGATCTTTTGTGTCCCTTTCTTCACCTCGCTCTTTGCTCCCGTGTATTCCTTTCCATAGGTTTCTTCAATATACAAGGCAGCCTGATGCTCCGCTTCCTCCGACACCCTTGTGGAATCCGTACGCAGATAGGTGATCACACCCACCGTTCCGTTTCCTTTAATATCGATTCCTTCATAGAGCTGCTGGGCCAGGCGCATGGTTTTCTGAGTGGAAAAATTCAGAACTTTGCTGGCCTCCTGCTGCAGGGTGGAGGTGGTGAAAGGCATCGGCGGTTTCTTCGTCCTCTCCCCCCTTTTCACCTCGCTCACCGCGTACTGTGCGCCGGAAAGCTCTCCCATCACACGATCCACATCCGCCCGACTTCTCAGATTCACTTTTTGTTCCGTGGTTCCGTAATATCTGGCCACAAGCTGTTTCTTCTCTCCCGGAATCCGAAAAGCTGCGTCCAGCGTCCAGTATTCCTCCGGGATGAAAGCTGCGATCTCCTCCTCCCTATCGCAGATCATGCGCAGGGCCACCGACTGAACCCGCCCAGCGCTCAATCCCCGCTTCACCTTGGACCACAGCAGAGGGGAAATACGGTATCCCACCATCCGATCCAAAGCCCTTCTGGCCTGCTGGGCATCCACCAGGTCCATATCGATCACACGAGGATGCTTCAAAGATTCCTTTACCGCATTTTTGGTAATTTCATTGAAAGTAATACGATAAACTTTCTTTCCGGACTGTTTGAGATTCAGCGCTTCCACCAAGTGCCAGGAAATTGCTTCCCCTTCCCGGTCCGGGTCGGTTGCCAGATAGACTTTCTCCGCCTTCTTCACTTCCTTACGCAGATTCGCCAGAATGTCTCCTTTTCCGCGGATGGTAATATATTTCGGGTCGTACGTATGATCCACGTCGATTCCTAGTTTACTCTTAGGCAGGTCACGGACATGGCCATTGCTGGCCGCCACTTCATAATTGGATCCAAGAAATTTTTTAATGGTTTTCACTTTCGCAGGCGATTCTACTATCACAAGATATTTTGCCATAAAGACCCCCTATCCCTTATTTTAACACAATGCCGGGCGCCGAATCCGCCGAACGGATAGTCGCAGAAGGCACGGCAAACGCAAACAGGCGTACCTGCCCCTTGCCGTGCACATAAGGATACAGCCAAAGGGGCCGGACCAAAGCGCACCCGCAATCGTGAATCATGATACACCATATTTTTTACCGTGGCAAGGAATTTTATCAAAATTTAAGGAAGGCCCTTTTTCCCTATACACGATAAAAATAGCAACCGTCCTGCGCGCATTTTCCTTCCAGCACCAGTTCCAGGAGGGCATGCATCACCTCTGGAAGGCCAGCTTTCCGGCCTCCCTCTTCCATGCGGTAGGCGACCTGCCCTGCCAGCATGGGAGTGTACTCCAGCGCTTCCAATACCGCCTGTCTGAGGGCACTGCCCGCCTCTTTTGCCGAAACGCTCTCCGACGCCATGCACCGAGAAGGAGAGGCCACGGTCTCTTTCTCTTGTCCGTGCTTTTCCCAGTGAGTCGACGGCGGGAAGCTACGTAGGGGGCGATCCAGCATTTCCAACACATCCTCCGGCGTAAGCGCCGGACTTGCCCCCTGCCGCAGAAGGCGGTTGCACCCGCCGCTCAGCTGGTCCGTAATCCTCCCCGGCACCACCATGACTTCTTTTCCCTGCTCCAAAGCCATATCCACCGTGATCAGCGTACCGCTTTTTTCCCGGGCTTCAATCACTAAAACCAGATCGGCCAATCCGCTGATAATCCGGTTCCTCTCAGGAAACAGACCTGCCCTGGGCCCCACTCCCGGCGGGTATTCGGACAAAACACCCCCTTGGACCTTGATCCGTTCATATAATGTCCTGTTCTCCCGCGGATAGCAGACATCCACCCCGCATCCCATGACTGCACCGGTGTAGCCCTGATTGTCAAGGGATGCCTCCTGGCCGATGCTGTCTATCCCCCGGGCCATACCGCTTATGATATTCACCCCGGATGCGGCCAAAATACCCGCAAACCGTCTGGCCGCATATTTTCCATACTCCGAGCAGGCCCGCGCGCCGATCACAGCCACGGCCGGAAGAGTCTCCTTGGGCAGACGGCCGGCCACATAGATTCCCACGGGAGGATCAGGAATCAGGGCCAGTCGTTTGGGAAACGCCGGATCGCAGGAGGGACAATACCAGATCCCTTTTTCCTTTACTCTGCAATAATCCTCCCACACGTTTCCCACTTTCCGGGCGCGCAGCAAATTTCCCATCTGAGCGGGCTGCAAAAGGCGGGCCAGTCTGGATTCCGCCATAGCAAAAACCGCCCGGGCGCTGCCCGCCTCTTCCAAAAGCCTGCGCTGCCCCTTGCGTCCTATTCCTTCTATATTACACAGCCAATGGGAAAATGCTCTTTCCTCATCAATCTGCGACAGATTTTCCCGTTTCCGTCCCATACCTAAATTTACTTCCTCCAATACTTTCCTATCGCCATCCGATAGCAGGCCGCCTCGCTCAAATGCACCTTCCCAATCCGCTCCATCCCCTCCAGATCGGCCAATGTCCTCGCTACCCGGAGCAGACGGTGGCAGGCGCGGGCGCTCAGTTCCAGGGTATGAAACATCTGTTCCAAATATCGTTCCTGCGCGATACCCAATCTGCAAAAACGCTTGATCTCAGCCGGCCCCATCTGTCCGTTATACGAAATCCCCTCGTCCCGGAACCGATATTCCTGTCTGGCTCTGGCTTCCATCACCCCACTTGCAAGGCGTCTGCTGTCCCATTCCTCCCTCTTTCCGCTCTCCTGCATCAGTCCGCTAAATTCCACCTGCTCCACCTGCGTACAGATGTCCAAACGATCCAGGATGGGCCCGGAAATCCGGCCCAAATACCGCATCACCTGGATATCCGAACATCTACACCTGTCCCTGTCCGGATGATGGCCGCAGGGACAGGGATTCATGGCTCCCACCAACATAAAATCCGCAGGATAACAGTACGTTCCAATGCTTCTTGTGATACGCACCCGGCGTTCTTCCAGCGGCTGCCTCAACAGATCCAGGGTTGTCCTTCCGAATTCCGGCAGCTCGTCCAAAAACAGAACCCCTCTGTGCGCCAGACTGATGGCTCCCGGCCTGGGGACCCTTCCTCCTCCGATCAAGGCATGGGATGTCACCGTATGATGCAGACTGATAAACGGCCGGCTCATCCCGGCGCATTCCCCTTCTCTTCCTTCTCCTGCCACGCTGTATATGGATGCCACCTCCATCCGCTCCCTGGCGGAAAGCGGCGGCAGAATAGAAGGGATACATCGGGCCAGCATGGTCTTACCCGTTCCCGGCGGCCCGATCAACAGCATATGATGAAAACCAGCGGCGGCTGCCATGGCAGCCCTTTTAGCCGTTTCCTGGCCCATCACCTCCCCGAAATCCGGCTCCGGACGCCTGACATCCGGGCTTCCCCCACCATTTTCCGGCATGTCCGCTCCTTTCCCTCCAGCCAAAATCCCCTCCAGGCTGTCCAGACGTTCAATCCCTGTGATCCGGATATCCGTAATCAGGCCTGCTTCCGCCAGATTTCCTGCCGGAATGATGCACTGCCTGATTCCCTGTTTCCTCGCTTCCAATACCATGGGCAGGATCCCCCGTACAGGCCGCACTTCTCCCCCCAGACCCAGTTCTCCTGCGATCATCACATTGTCCACATATTCCCGGGGCACAAGCCCCTGCGCCACCAGAATGCCCGCTGCCACGGGAAGATCATAGGACGTGCCCTCCTTATGCAGGCTGGCCGGAGAAATATTCACCGTTATACGCATGGGCGGCATCTGAAGCTGTGCGTTCTTCAACGCCACCCGGATCCGTTCCCTGGCCTCCTTGACTTCGTTCCCCAAAAGCCCTACCATCTCAAAGCATGGCAGCCCTTTTGAGCAGTCCACTTCCACCCGCGCCAAATAACTCTCCATGCCATGAAGCCCGCCCGTGATGATCGTCGCGTACATTCCTTCCTCTCATTCTGCCGCCGCAAGCGGCTTCAGTCCGGGCCCTTGAAAAGAAAAACAATACTTTTCTCAGACCGGATTCCCCTTATGTCTTTTCAAATTCTTCCCGAAGCTTCAAAAGCGCCCTCTTCTCAATCCGGGATACATAGCTTCTCGATATGTTCAGCTTTCTGCCGATCTCTCGCTGGGTCACTTCTTCTGCGCCGTACAATCCGTAACGCAGGCAGATGATCTCCCTCTCCCTATCCGAAAGCAGGGAATTGATCATGCCTGCCAACCGGGAAAGGCTGTGTTCCAGTTCCATCTGTTCCACAATATCAGGCAGCTCCTGCGCCGTCACATCCAAAAGGCTGATCTCGTTCCCTTCCCGGTCAGTGCCGATCGGCTCATATAAAGATACCTCCCGAGAAGTTTTCTTCTTGCTTCGCAGCATCATCAGTAATTCGTTATCAATGCATCTGGCCGCATAAGTGGCCAGCCTGCTGTTTTTGGAGGAATCGAAGGATTCCACCGCCTTGATGAGGCCAATTGTACCAATAGAAATCAGGTCTTCCATGTCCTCATCCACGTTTTGATATTTCTTTGCGATATGGGCTACCAGCCGCAGATTTCGCTCAATAAGTATCTGCTTCGCTTCTCTGGCTTTTACGCCGTCACTCCCCTGCAGTGCCTCAAGGCACGCACTTTCCTCCTCTTTTGAAAGCGGCTTCAGAAAGGTTTTCAAAAGGAGCCCCCATAATCAATTTAATACTATTGTATGTGCTCCCGCTTTTCCAAGTTCCAGTACCTTTCATGATTACATCCCATCTGCGCACTTTAGCGCACGTACACATCGGACTATACTCCTGCGTATCCCAAACTTTGCCTGCACTGCTGCCTCCAGCCCAGAAGTTTAAATGGAAGGCTTCCCTCAGAAAAGGAATTCCGCCAGCGCATAATTACTCACATCAATCCCCCTGTCCGTAAGCCGGAATTGTACATCATCCTTCCTCCCATCCCGCCGCAAGAGTCCCTCCCTCTCCAATTTCCCAAGGGCAGAAGCGTAGACCTGCTCTAGGGGCACGCCGAATATCTTTTCAAAGTTCCTTCCGGAACATCCTTCGGCCAGACGAAGCCCTAGAAACATGAATTCCTCCATCTGTGCCTGCTTTGTTAAGACCAAAATCTCTTCCTTCAGAGGCGTTTCCATCCCTTCCTCTCCCGCCAGCTTCAGATATTTGGATAAATCATCCGTATTTTTCCAACGTACATTTTCCCGCAGAGAAGCCGCTCCCAGGCCAAAACCCACATAATCCCTCCTCTTCCAATAGGCTACATTATGCCGGCAGGCATATTGCGGCCTGGCATAATTGGAAATTTCGTACCTCTCATACCCTCGATCCATCAGAAAATCCTTCGTCCAGGCATACATGAGACGGTCTTCCTCCTCCCCCGGAAGAGGCAGTTCGGACGCATCTGCTTTCCCCCCGCCGTATTTGTCATAGAAGGGCGTACCCTCCTCAATGATCAGGCTGTAGGCGGAAAGGTGCTCCGGCTCCAATGACACCACCCGTTTTAGCGTTTCCGCCCAGGCCGCAGCCGTCTGGCCGGGAAGGGCCGACATCAGATCCACATTGATATTAGAAAATCCCGCCTTCCTCGCTCCCTCATAGGAATCCAGGAAATCCTGCCAGGTATGGATCCGCCCCAGCGCTTTGAGTTCCTCCTCCCTGGCAGACTGCAGGCCAATGCTCAGCCTATTCACTCCGCTACGCCGATACGAACGCAGCTTCTCCAACGTCACCGTCCCCGGATTGGCCTCCACGGTAACCTCCGCTCCATCCGAAAGTCCCCGGTCCTTTGAACGGAAGGCAAAGCACTCCGCCAGCTTTTCCAACAAGGCATCCATCTGCCGCCCTTCCAGCAAAGAGGGCGTACCTCCCCCAAAGAAGACCGTTTCCACCTCATATCCCGCATACAATGGCGCCTGTGCTCCAATTTCAGAGAGCAATGCTTGTACATACGCATCCCTCGTCCTCTCCCCTGCCGGAAAGGACAAAAAGTCGCAGTACAGACATTTTCTTACGCAAAAAGGAAAATGCACATAGATCCCCAACGGCTTCCTTTTCCCCTCCGAAGCGGTATCCCAGGCTCCTGCCCTATTTCTTTCCATCCCTTAAATTCACCCTTCCCTTCCAGAAGCGCACCCCATCATACGCTTGGACTCCTGTCCTAGAAAGACAGAAATCCCTCTAAAAAGCAACAAAACGCCTCTCTGGATCCAACCTATTTTTAAAACGCAAACCAACCTTATTCCATGAAAACACGGGCGAACTACCCATACGAAAATAAATCCATCGTCACAGATTCAGACGAACCTGCCTTTGAAGATGGATTTATTGTAAACCTATTCTCCGAAAAAAACAAGAGAATTTTGTTATTTCTCACAGATTTTCAATAATTTTAAATGATAACAAGTATTCCTACACATGATTGCAGATTTAAATCCACTTAACGATCCATTAAAATAGAAAATGTCTATCTCTTTTTGTATATAATGATTTCAGGTTCCGCACCGTTGCAACCATATTCGCACACCAGCAAATGATTATTATCTGCAACAAGTCCATAGCACCTATCGCTGTTATGTTTTTCAACTTGATAACCCAGATATATTTTGGAATCGTCAAGCAATTTTATTTTTTCCCCATTTGGAAGAACATATTCCAAATTAACATATGCACCGTTTAACTGACAGAGATCTTCTATCGGAGGCATGTCATCAATCCCAAGAGCGTTAAACTCTTCAATTAAACGCTCCTTATATGCTTTAAACAGGTTTTCGCCGCCTCCTTTATAACATTCGGCAGCCACACATTCGCCGCCAAAAGGCCTGCCATCTGTTTCAGAACAACCTTCACAGCATTCTTTCCATCCGCACTCGGTGCAATCAATTCCGCAGATTGTTTTCATTTTACGTTGTAGCATGGCTCAATTCCCCCTCCCTGCCTCATGGTATCTGCATCCATCTTTTCACTCCCGAACAATCCCATGCGCGAACAAATAATCTTTCCACAGTTGATAATATTTCGCCTTCAGATGGATCTGATCAAACGTATACTGTGTAATTAAATCCCCGTTTTCATCGCAAAGCACGTCATTGATTTCCAAATAGAAGATATCCTTCCCGTTGCTCATCGCCGCCAACGCCCGGTTTCTTTCGTCAATCCTCGCGTTATTAAAGACAGCATCCGAACTACTCTTACCTTTACCGACCCGCATGATTCCTTGTACAAAGATAATGGCCTGCGGCTGGAGCATGCGGATGTGATTCACCGTCTCCGCATAGGTTGTAAAAAAGCTTTCCGCAGTGCCGTTTCCCATTTCGTTAATGCCCAGCATAAGGTATATTTTTCCAAACTTTCTCTCCATAAGGGCTTCTTCTATGGTAGCCTTGCTCCCGTCGGTCAGCTGTGCTACGCGCTTGGGCGTACGGAACACCTGATAGATGGTCATGGATGTGGCGGCATAAAAGGTGGTTTCCGGCTGGAACCCGCCGTATTCGCTCAATCCCACCGTCCGGGAGTCTCCTATGAACAGGGCATCATTAAAATAGTCCGCCGTGACGGGAACGAATTCGTACGGGCCATCTTTCTGTGCTCCAGACGGTATCTGGCCCGGGACATGGCTCTCAGGAGCTGTTTCTTCCAGCCCTTCAACAGCCGTGGCCTGTGTATCCTCCGGCTCTGAGAACGATTCTCCTTCCTGTGGTTCATTTTCAATCGGCTTTTCTTCTTCTGTCCAGAGTTCTTCTGTTTCCGGAGCTGTCCCTTGTATCCGTTCCCCGCCCCAAGCGGCAACATCCCCTTCCGCCAACAGGTTTCCAAAACGGTCGTACTTTGGCCCTGTCTCTCCCTCCGGCGCCAGGATAATGGGCAGATTCTGGGAAACGCTTCCCACCGCTTCGGTTTCTTGAAGCTCCTCCTCTTTCTCCGGCCCGCTCTCCTTTGAAGCATCAGCCAGCAGCTGGTCCTCCCCAACAGACGGATCAAGCTTGTCTTTTGTCCTGTCCGCTCCGTCGGTGAGAATGGCAACCGTCTCCTTATCCTGTGGCGCGAGCAGCTCCCAGGGGTATATTCCATCCTTCATTCCCTGGAATACCAGGGACAGGCCCGGCGTCATCCATCCCGCTTCCCGGGAATAGGAGGCATAAATGGTATTCTGCCCCGCATAGCCCGCTCCCGTTACCAGACAGCCACTTATCAGAAGAATCAAAAAAAGAGAATATTGATTCCATTTTTTCATGAAGCTACTCACCTTTCCATGGCGCACACCCTTAGAACCGGAAATAGAGGAAGGGATTATTGGCTGCGTTGCTCAACTGATAGACGGCCGCCCAGAACAGAAATGCCAGCGCTGCCGTGACGAACCATTTCCTCTTCCATCTCTCATACAAGGCAGCCACCCCTGGGATACAGAAGACGATTCCACCGGCCAGAATCGGCCAATACATGGCCATATATTTTCCAATATCATGGGAATTCAGGGTTTTCCCCACCCCGAAGAAGGGAAAAAGCCTGGCGAAATAGACGCCCAGCTCACCCAAATCCGAAATAGCGAAGATCATCCAGGTTAACGGCAGAATCAGCCATACATATATATGGTTAATAAATCGTCTCTTTTCAATCCATTTACCATAAAATTGTTTTTCCATAATCACCAAGATTCCCAGCGTCATACCCCAAAGCAGGAAATTGGGGCCATTTCCATGCCATAGACCTGTCAGGATCCAGACCAGGGCCAGATTTCCCACCTGCCGCAAACGTCCCTTCCGGTTTCCACCCAGGGGAATATAGACATAGTCACGAAACCAGCTTCCCAGCGTGATATGCCAGCGTCTCCAGAAATCACTTACGGATACCGCCATATAGGGCTGCCTGAAGTTGTCCAGATAGGGCAGGCCGATCATCCTACCGATTCCGACTGCCATCAGAGAATATCCTTCAAAATCAAAATAGAGCTGCAGCGAATAAGTAAATGCACCCAGCCAGGCAAGAGGCGTGGAAATACTCTCAAATCCGATGGTTTGAATATCGCTCCACAAAAGCCCCAGCCGGTCTGCCAGCAACACCTTGGCCAGAAGCCCCAGGATCAAAAGGCGCAGCCCGTCTTCCACATCCTCCGAATGAATCCGTTTAGCGTTGAGCGCTTCCTTCCCATCCCCATAACGCATGATGGGCCCGCTGGCCACCTGAGGAAACAGGCATACATAGGCGCCCATCTGCCAAAAGGAAATAGATGCATCCAGCTTGCCCCTATAGCAATCCACCTGCCATGAGATCAGCTTAAAAGTATAAAAGCTGATGCCCAACGGAAGGAGTAGACTATCATTCAACAGATTCCCTGCCTTAAAAAACGCCAAAACCCCAAGGTTTACACCCACAGAAAAGATCAGCCAGCGCTTCTTGGCAGTCCCCAGACTCTCCGCCTCTAACTCCCTTTTGGCCATCATGCGGCGCTCCGTAAGGTAATTAAACAGCGTAAGCGCTAGAAGAAGAGCCACATACTTAGGCTCACAGCATGCATATAGAAACAGGCTCTCAAAAAAAAGCGTCACATTCCGATATTTCACCGGTGTGACATAAAAAAGGAGCAAGGCGGCAGGCAGAAATCGAAACAGAAACTCCAGGCTGCTGAATACAAGGCTGTTTCCGCTGCATATTCTTCCGATTTCAAATCCCGACACGTTCCTCACTCCCCCCGCAAGGTACTTTCATCCGACAACTCTATAAGCATAATACATTTTTTCCCGAAAGGAAAGAGGAATCTATTTCTTTTTTTGTAAAATCGAAAGGAAGTACAACGGCTCAAACTTGTCTGAACTGATATAAGCAAAGGATGGTTCACACATCCGCTTCATTTCCTCCGGCCCTGCCGCTTTCCACCAGTTCCATTTCGAACCAGAATTCAACCCCATTTGTGTAATTGACCACTCCATATCCCTGGTTCATCGATTCCTGGATTGCTTTTACAATGGAAAGCCCCACGCCGCTTCCCCCATATTCCCTTGTCCTCGCTTTGTCCACCTTGTAGAATTTTTCCCACAGATGGGGAAGGGCCTCCTCCGGTATGGGTTCCCCTGTGTTGAAAACACAGATGCGGACCAGCTTTTCCTTCTTTTTCAGCTTGATATCCACAATTTTCTCCCCGGAAAGATGATTGAGCGCATTGCTGAAATAATTCATGACCACCTCTTCCGTTTTGAATTCGTCCCCCCATACATAGACCGGACCGGTTTCCTTAAACCGTACCGTGCCGCCGCTCTGCCTGATCAGGATCTCCGCGGACTGGATATAATTTTCGATCAGTGCCGCCACGTCAAACCGGCCCATGGAGATCACTTCATTCCCCGACTCCAGCTGGTTCAATGTAAGCAGTTTTTTTACCAGACGGTTCATCTTGTCCGCCTCATCCACGATCACATCACAGTAGAATTCCCGGCTCTCCACATCCTCGCTGATCCCCTCTCTCAATCCTTCCGCATATCCCTGGATCAAGGCGAGGGGCGTCTTGAGTTCATGGGAAACATTGGCCAGAAATTCCTTTCGCATCTCGTCGATCTCGTTTTTTCTCTCGATATCCCTTTGAAGCGCATTGTTAGCGGTTTTCAATTCTGAAATCGTCGTTTCCAGCGCATCCGCCATTTCGTTCATATGATTACCCAGGATTGCCGTTTCATTAAAGCTTTTTCCCTGATATCGGGCATCGAAATCCAGATGGGCCATCCGTTCCGAGATATGAGCCAATTCCAAAATGGGATCCGTCACCTTTTTGGACACGATCCAAATGAGAAGCCCGCTGGCCAGCGAAGCCGCCAACCCCACATAGGCCAGGAAACGGTTAGCTATTTCCACACTGTCCCGGATTCCCTCCAAGGCAGTCCGAATGAAAAAAGGATTTCCATTATCCAAAAATCCCCACAGATCCAGATAGTCCACGCTCATCCTGCTGTTCGTCACGAGCTGCAGGACGTAAAAAGGGCTTTCGCTGGATTCCAGCGTCTTGTCTTCCCTCAATCCGCCGAATCCAGCCCTATCCTCCGTGACAGGCTTTCCTATGCTTCCCGCCCCCTTTGTCCCGCCCAGGGAATCGAACAGGATATGGCTCCACAGATCCACCCGCAGCACATCCGGGTCACCTCCGCTCACCCGTATGGTTTCAGAATCCTCGTCCACGACCAATACGGAAATATTATATCTAGCGCTCAACTGCTGTAAGCGCATATCGAAGTCTTCCGAACCAATCTGGCCGTTTTGGGCCGCTTCGTTTAACTGTCCGTAGGCCCCCATCACCACCTGGCGCTTGTTATGGAAATAGAACCGCTCCAGGAACGTATTATTTATAAACCAGCACAACAGGATTGTGCCAGCCATCAGGCCGATGACGATGCATGCGAACTGTTTTCTGATAGAATACCGCACTGATCCATCTCCCTTTCTGCGTCGGATATTTCTTAATTCCGGCTCGAATTTAAATCATCCCTACTCACGTTTCCCTTCTTTTCTTTTATAACATTTCTTTTCCATTATTTCCACCCGTCCTTCGCTAATTCACACAATCTACATAAAGCATAGTTAGTGAATTTATAGCTATTGCACAGATTATTCAGCACCTGTTACAAGCCATTCATCAGAACTTCGTACGTCTTTTTTACTTGGAATAGGATTCGCAAAATATGGGAAAATAGACAAAACCTAAAAACCAGCCTTAGCATGAAGTGGAAAACCAGATATCCTTTATGGAAACGGACGGTAAGATCGTATTGATTCATGAAGCGGCTGCGGTTGCCGCGGAAGATACGGTTGCTTGCGAGTAGGCGGCCGCCCCCGTAAAATGCCGCGGAAAAAAGGCAAACGGGAGCAGAATCCGGAAGGCCTGCCGGTCATAGTCATCGAGCATACCATGACGAAGGAGGAACTTGGAAGCACTTTTGGCGTAAACGGTTTTAAATAGCTTCCGGATACAGCGTATCACAGATACAGGTTCTTTTCCATATTATCAAATAAAAATCATATTATTTTTGATTTCTCGTGCAAAAAATCTTGTAGATGTCTTATAAATGTGCTAAACTAAATGTAGTAAAAATTGGTATTTGAGAAAGCTTTTCTATAAAGATTATGAAAATGTTATTATCAGTAATCACTATTATTTTGCTGGATTAGGATTATTCAAAATCTTACCATTTAACATATCAAATCCTATCATGTTTACTTCGCTTGCCACCATTTACTATTGCGAAGTATTGAATATAAAACACCGTGGTTAAAAGTAAAAGCGATTTCATCCTTACCTTTATAGCATCATTATTTGTTTATGCGGTTGTGATTTCTAACGTATTGATTGGATAAATGACTCCCTGTTTATCAGGAGGCTAAACAGAGCGAAAAATCGGGATTTGTATTTGGAGGAATAAATGAATATCAATGTAAAATTTTTTGAAGATAAATTTGTGGAAGCGATCGGAGCTGGTATCTATGGAATATCTGTTCAAACAAATACTAAAAACAAAGAATTGCTCTATGTAGGAGAATCTGTATTTGTTTTAGTAAGGTGCGCTACCCACTTATATGAAATAGTAAAAGGAAATGGATACCTTGGATTCACGAAAGAAATGATTGAAAGCAACAACATTACACTTGTTTTTGAATTGTTAACTTCAGAATCTGATAAGAAAAAGAGAAAAGCTAAGGAAAAGGAAGTTATTAAAGATAAGCATCCGAGGATGCAATCGGAAATTAGCGATAGAGTAAAACCAATTGAAGAGATGATTGGTGAAATGACAAATCTTTTAAATGAGTAATACAGCTTCACATTTATCGTGGAGTTGCATATAAAGGGAAATTGGAGTTTATCCCAGAAGCTGGATAATAGGGAACCCGTCTTCTTTTTCATGTGCAGGCAAGAAGAAACCCCTTCCTCTGAAAAGAAAGAAGGGTATTATTGTGTTTCCGTTACTGCCGCACCAACAAAGTGGTTCAAAAAATCCATTGTTTATGCGGCTTTTAGTGTAAACGGTAGATAGTGTGCACCTCAGCTTATGCGGCGAAAAATGTGATAATAGACTATATTTCTATCCCCCATTCCCGGAAATGCCCATAAATATTGACTTTTACGCCTGTCGTTTTATTCGTTCACCTCGAATTTATAGCCCATCCCCCATATCGTCCTGATCAGCTCTCCTTTCTCCCCAAGCTTACTGCGTAACTTTTTCACATGGGTATCGATCGTTCTGGCGTCCCCGAAGTAATCATAGTTCCACACATTGTTCAGGATCTTTTCCCGGGAAAGGGCGAGCCCTTTATTTTCCATAAAAAAGGTCAGAAGTTCAAACTCCTTGAAGCTGAGCGCAATATCCTGCCCGCCGATCGTCACCATATGGGCCGCCTTATCCAGACGTATCCCTCCTTCTTCCAGAATCCCTTCGTCCTCCGTCTTTCCCGTCCTTCTCAGGATCGCTTCCACCCGAGCCACCAAAATTTTAGGGCTGAAGGGCTTGGAAATATATTCATCCACTCCCAATTCAAATCCCTGCAGCTCGTCCTTCTCATCCCCTCTGGCTGTCAGCATGATGATAGGCACCTTGGAATAACTCCTGATCTCCCTGCACACCTGCCACCCGTCCATTTTCGGCATCATCACGTCCAATATAACCAAAGCGATATCGTTCTTCGCATAAAATATCTCCAGGGCCTCGCTGCCATCCCCTGCCTCCAGCACTTCATATCCTTTTCTCACAAGGAAATCCTTCACCAGCTTGCGCATCCTGCTCTCATCATCCACCACAAGAATCTTAATCCGCTCCATATCCATCCTCACTTCCGCCTCTTGGATTCGCAGACGTTTCACTCCGTTTTATGCTATCATGACAGTCTTATCATAACATGGAATTATGAAAATCATGTGAATCGAAGCATATTTAAATTATTTTCCAGCGAACATCCCCCTGTCGAACACAAGAACTGTCCGGATTAAGACGCCCCCATACAGAAAAAAGTATAACGGTTCTAAAATCCCATCGGTATGCCTCCGCCGCAGCACAATCCACCGCCCCCGCAACACATGTTGCACATCAAGTTCGCAATGCACAGCCGCATACACCAGCTGCCCGCATCCACGGCAGGCATTCCGTAGGGCATCTGCCTGTACTGATACCAGTTTCCTCCCGACTCCACCTGGGAAACCCATCTGCGGTATTCCTGGTTCCCGGGCTCCATGCCGGAAGCCTTCCTGGCATGCTCTCTGGCGGTCACATTATTACCCAGCCCGGCATTGGCGAGAGAACTATAATAGTACCAACGCGCCGTCCGCTCCCCGATTCCGGCAAGCACGTTCAACGCTTCCCTGTTATACCCGTTTCGGATATAATTAAAGGCTGCATTCATATGGCTGGCATATTCTCCCCCGTCTTCCTCCTGCCCGCTCCTGGCTCCTGATCCAAACCCGAAACCTCCAAAGAATTCCTCAAAATCCCCATAACCGCCGAAGCCCTGATCCGCTCTCGTCCCTCCGCCTCCATAGGAACCGCTGTATCTTCTGTGGGCCTTTCCCTGCCGTTCATCCATAATTCGCTGATAGGCCTGCTGGATCTCCTTAAACTTTTCCTCCGCCTGTTCTTTATGAGGATTATCCACGTTGGCATCCGGATGATATTTCCGGCTCAACGCGCGGTAAGCCTTCTTAATCTCTTCGTCGGATGCATTTACGGATACACCCAACACCTCATATGGGTCACGCATTTTCCTGCTGTTCCTTTCTTCTACCCCTCACCATCTCATACCGGCACCATACGCCGGAATAAAGGATATTCCTCAGAATTTCCGCATTTTCTACAATGGGAAGCCTTTCAAAAGCCTGAGAGCATTCAGCCATCATCATCCGAAGAATCTGATAGGTCTCCTCCTCAAACCCAGCCTCTTTGTACCTATGGGTGAACGGATTATAACACCCGTTCTTTTGATCCTTCTCCACATCTTCATAGGCGTCCATAAGGTAAATAAATTTTCCCAAAAAGAACCCCATGGTGCGCAGCCCTTCTTCCCATTCATCCGCCTTATGTGCAAAGACTTCGGCCATAATCCGGCCAAAACACCCGGCTACCCCGTCCAGATCGTCCCCGTCCACCTTTTCATATGCCCTGATCTGCTCCAGTTCCCGTCGAATCACCTCCGCTTTTTGGGGGTAAGTTCTCTGTGCCCTGTCAAACCCGCGCGCTAAGGCCGCCGCGCAGGCCCGCTTGGATATTCTGTGTTCATCCTCCCAATCATCCATACAATGATACCAGCTTAAGATGATATTCATATCGGCCGCATATCCCGTATAGGAATTCCTCCGGGCAATATGCCTTTTCATGGGATGGGCGATACATCTGCCCTCTTCTGCCGTATCCTCTGCCTCATACAGCCCCTTTAAAAGCAGAATTAAAAACGTCATGTCATAGGAAAGCGTCAGTTGTCCCCGCAGCCCATATCTTCTTTTTAATTCCGTGCAGAAACCGCAATAATAAGACTGGTATAGCTCCAGCTCCCTCAGCTTCAGCTCCTGCCTGTTGACCACCACATATCCAAACATTTCCGTTTCCCTTTCAGCTCTTCCTGATGAATTCCATGCTGCATTTCGGACACCGGACCGCTATTTTCCCACGCCCCCTCGGTATTCTGATCTTCTGCTTACAGCCGGGACATCTATAGATATGGTGCGTTTTGCGCACGGCCATATCTCGTTTTACCGTCGCCCACTTCCTCCTGACGCCTGCCGTCAATTGCAGATATTTCTGATTTTCCGCATACCTCGCCGGAATATTTTTGGAAAACAGACGAAAATAACAGCATATGATCACAAGCAGGAGCAGTATCGACCAGATCCTATGCCTATGAAAAAGAGAGAGCAGCATAAATACAAACCCCAGCCCCATCAGAAAACGGGACAACTGATCCGCCCCGTACCTGCCCTGCATAAAATGCATCAATTTTTCTCTCATAAACCCTCCATACCGCCCATGGCAGCCCAAATCCCTTTCTTTTTCTTTTTTTCAAAAACATATCCTTATTTTACCTCTATTATTCCGGAATGCAAGGAAGGAAAGCGGAAATAACTATTAAAAAAGTATAAATAATTCACGCGATCAGGAGCAAAAACTCTCTGATTTGTACGCGCGCCAAAGCGCGCAGATAGGAGCAGACATGTCCAAAGAATTTATGCACAGCGAAACCAAAGACAATCTGATGCGCGCCTTCGCCGGGGAGAGCCAGGCACGCAACCGCTACACCTTTGCGGCCGAGCAGGCCAGGCACGAAGGCCTGTATGTCATCGAATCCGTATTCCAGTTTACCGCCAACCAGGAGCTGGCACACGCAGAGATCTATTACAACCATTTAAAAGAACTGGCCGGAGAAACCATCACAGTGGACGGCGGATATCCGGTGGACCTTTTCCCAGACGTGGAACGGCTGCTGAAAGCGGCGCAACACAACGAGTACGAGGAACATGATGACGTCTATAAGCGATTCGCGCAGATCGCCAAAGAGGAAGGATTCCCCACAGTGGCGGCTTCCTTCCACAGCATCGGTGAAATCGAGAAGGTACACGGCGACCGATTCGGGCGGTTCGCACAGCTCATGGAAGAACGCCGTCTCTTCCTTTCAGATGTGGAAACCGGATGGATGTGCCTCAATTGCGGCCACATCTATACTGGGACCAAGGTTCCTGATAAATGTCCGGTCTGCAGCCATCCAAAGGGCTATTTCATCCGGCTGTCCCTTGCACCTTTCAGCGAGTAAATCCGCGCAGGCCAGAGAAGCCTTCGGAGACATTGAATGAGGGAGGATGCTGGAGAGGAGGACAGGCGGGGCACATCTTGCAACAGACGGCATCGGGCGGCTGTCGTAGGATGTGCCCCGCCCTGCAGTCCGGCGCCCTCCGTATAACCTCCTTAAAAATCACTTGACTTCTTCCCGTCACCATGCGTATAATAAATACACAATTGAATGAGGGCCAGTCAAGGTTTCGACAGGGGTTCTGAAGCTGGAGAAGCTATCCGCAGGTGATGCGTCAAATCACAACCTAAAAATAAACGCTGAAGACAATACTTTAGCTTACGCTGCTGCTTAAATGCAGCGTTGTCTGACTTAGGGCACCTACACTTTAAGACCCAGGCATCGATTATGTAGGAAACGACACAGGCAAAGCTTTGAGTCTGTGGGCGTATCATGAAGCTACTGAAGTCCGCCAGTTGTCAATTCCCGGCGGATGGAGGGAATGATTAAGAATTGACTATGATAGTAGAAGGACAGGGGATGGGCTTTTGGACACGGGTTCGACTCCCGTCTGGTCCATTCAAAGTATCATTGGCCGAACATCGGATCAGGTCGATGAGGAAAGCTTAAGCTTGATTCAAATTCTTGCGGCTGAGCCAGGAAACGGTTCGGCAAATACAATTTAAGTTCCACTCAATATCCATTAAAATATGAAGTTGCGGATTCAACTATTTCCGCAGCTTATTTTTTTATAACAATTCATACGGTCTGTTACTGCACGGGCGTTCGAAAATAAAACAGCTATCATGCATCCAGCCCGCCTGGCAGTGATCTTTATGGCTGGATGCATAATAGCTCAGACCTGTTTGAACCATTGCTTTTTTTCATAATACGGCTTTGGCAGGCAATCTTATGGCTTAGCGCGCTTGATTCCATGCCGGGCCCGGAACTCTTCTATCGTTGCCATGCCGGCATCGGATACCGGTCTGATCCATTTGGCAGAATACATATGGCGCTGCATAATCAGATAGCGGATGGGTTCGTCCACGTAGCAAAAGGCAAAAACCAGCAGGAAAGGCGCATGGAACGCGTAGTTTGCCAAATAGACACAGGGCAGCACCAGGGCGTACATGAAGGTGATTTCCAGCACCGAACCGAAAGCCGCGTCCCCGGCGGAACGGTAGGTATCGTTCTGAGCCCAGTTTCCCATACGGATCACGGCCGCTACGCCGTAAATGATGAGCATGCCCGTACCGATCCGGTAGGATTCGTCCCGCAATCCCATGGCGTGCAGCAGCGGGTTATGTACGGCGAACAAGCACAGGCAGGCGGTTCCGATCAATGTGCTGCATAAGTATACCAGGCGTTTGGCGCGCCATAGCGCCACGTCGTGATTCCCGGCCCCCACCTCTTTTCCCACCAGGACGGTGGCCGCATTGGAAAATCCGCTGAAAAATGCGATAACCAGGCCTTCCAAGGTACGGAATACTGCCACGGCTGCAATCGCTTTCTCGCTCTGATGTCCCAACACGATGTTGATGAGCATGTTTCCAACGCCGATCAGGATCTCGTTACAGAGGATGGGGAAGCATTTCTCTAAATATTGATGGATGAAATCCCGATTCCAGCGAAAATAGCCGGAAAACTCCAAGACATAGGGAATTCTTTTTTTCAACACAAAAAACAGAAGGATGAGCAAGTTGACGATTCCCGCGAGGACAGTGCCCAGAGCAGCCCCCGTCACGCCCATTTGAGGGAATCCGAACTTCCCGAAAATAAACACATAGTTGAAAAAGCAGTTGGCAGCCACGGATGCCATCCCACCGTAAAGGGGAATTTTCACCTGTTCGATGGAGCGCAGCAGGGCGCTCATTGCCATGGCGAGAACCTGGAGCGGATAGGCGAAGCCCACAATCCTCAGATAGCGGATGCCGATCTGGCGGATCTCCGGTTTATCCGTGTAGATACTCATGATAAATCCCGGGGCGCCCAGGGCCAGAAAGGCAAAAAGCATGCCCACAGCCATCATAAAGGACAGCGTCAGGCCAAAGGAACGGGTAATGCCTTCGTCATTTTTTGCCCCCCAGTATTGGGAAAAGAACATCATGCCGCCCCCGATAAATCCCCAGTACCCGGCAAACATCAGGCTGGAAAACTGGGCGCACAGCCCCACCGCCCCCACGGTCTGTTCTCCCAAAGAGGCCAGCATCATGGTATCCACCATGCTCCCTGTGGTGGTTAAAAGATTTTGCAGTGCAACGGGTATGGCTATGATGGCTATGTGTTTTAAAAAGAAACTCCAGTCATATTTCTGTACATTTTTCTGGCTTTTCATGATTGGCGGCTCCTCCCCCAAAGGCCTGTCTATTTTCTATCGTCCAGCTTCAGCACGCTCATGAAGGCTTCCTGAGGGATCTCCACATTCCCGATCTGCCTCATGCGCTTTTTGCCTTCCTTTTGCTTCTCCAGCAGCTTCTTCTTTCGTGTGATATCGCCGCCGTAGCACTTGGCCAGTACATCTTTACGCATGGCTTTGACGGTTTCCCGTGCAATAATCTTACCGCCCACGGCTGCCTGAATGGGGATCTCAAACAGGTGCCTCGGGATCTCATCCTTCAGCTTCTCGCACATCCTGCGGCCTCTCTCATAAGCGCTCTCTTTGTGAACGATAAAGGACAGAGCATCCACTTCCTCCCTGTTCACCAGGATATCCAGCTTCACCAGATCCGAGCTCTCATAGCCCTTCAATTCATAATCAAAGGAAGCGTAACCCCGGGAACGGGACTTCAAGGCGTCAAAAAAGTCATAGATGATTTCGTTCAGAGGCAGTTCGTACCTCAGCAGGGCCCGTTTTTCTTCCATATATTCCATGCCCAGATATTTGCCCCGACGTTCCTGGCACAGTTCCATGATAGAACCGATAAAGTCGCTGGTCACCATGATTTCCGCACTGACAATAGGCTCCTCCATGAACTCGATGACCGAAGGATCCGGCAGATTTGAGGGATTGGTCAACTCCATCACTTCCCCATCGGTTTTGTGTACCTTATATACCACTCCCGGCGCGGTGGTCACCAAATCCAGATTGTATTCCCGCTCCAGCCGTTCCTGAATCACCTCCAGGTGCAAAAGGCCCAGGAAACCGCAGCGGAACCCAAAGCCCAGGGCGATGGACGTTTCCGGTTCATAGAAAAGCGACGCATCGTTGAGCTGCAGTTTCTCCAGCGCATCCCTCAGATCCGGATACTTGGCCCCGTCCGCCGGATAGACGCCGCAGTAAACCATGGGGTTTACCTTTTTATACCCGGGCAGCGGCTGAGCACAGGGATTTTTTGCATCGGTCACCGTATCACCCACTGCGGTATCTTTTACATTTTTAATGGAAGCGGTGAGATATCCCACCATTCCGGCGGAAAGCTCCTCGCAGGGCATGAACTGCCCGGCTCCAAAACAGCCCACCTCCACCACTTCCTCCTGGGCTCCCGTGGCCATCATGCGGATCTGCGTCCCCTTTGCCACACGTCCCTCCATAATGCGGCAGAAAATGATCACTCCCTTATAAGGATCATAGAGAGAATCGAAGATCAGCGCCTGCAGAGGGTTGTCCGGGCTGCCTCCCGGCGCAGGGATCTTAGTCACAATCTGTTCCAACACCTCTTCGACCCCGATCCCGTTCTTGGCAGAGATCAGAGGTGCGTCATGGGCCTCCAGCCCGATCACATCCTCGATCTCTTCCTTGACCCGATCCGGCTCCGCGCTGGGCAGATCGATCTTGTTGATCACAGGGAACACGTCCAGGTCGTGATCAAGCGCCAAGTATACATTGGCCAATGTCTGAGCTTCAATCCCTTGGGCTGCATCCACCACCAGCACCGCGCCGTCACAGGCCGCCAGGGAACGGCTCACCTCGTAATTAAAGTCCACATGGCCGGGCGTGTCGATCAGATTCAGAATATATTCCTTTCCGTCCTGCGCCTTGTACACAGTACGCACTGCCTGGGATTTGATGGTAATTCCCCGTTCCCGCTCCAAATCCATATTATCCAGCACCTGTTCCTGCATTTCCCGGCTGGTCAGAAGACCCGTCTTCTCGATAATCCGATCCGCCAGGGTGGACTTTCCGTGGTCAATGTGGGCAATAATACAGAAATTTCTGATCCTGCTTTGATCCATGGACATATATTCTCCCATCCGCGCATTTGGAAATTCTATTTCCCCCACGCGCACACACAAATCGGAGGAAACAAAAGCTTCCGTTTTCGCTTCCTCCCGGTTTTCTCAATCTCGCTCCCATCCGCGTTTTGGCACACTCAAATCAGGGTAATCCCATCTATGCGCCCAAACGCGTATACAAATCAGGGAGATTTAAATTTTGCTTTCAATCTTTTCAGTATTACAAGTATAGCAAATGTCCCATTTCCGGTCAACTAAAAATGGGCTCGCTTATCGGGGAAACGCATAAACGGTTCGCCATCCCCTTTGCTCGCCTGCCGTCCGGGATGCTGCCGGGCGGCAGGAGGGCAATGGGAGACGGCAAACCGTTCATACGGCCGGCGCGTTCCACTCATTCCCGATAATCGTTCCGGACAAAAGGATATTCGATCGCATTCTGAACTAAAGGCATATATTTTAGAGGATGCCTGTATGCATTACCAAATGCCTCCCTTTCACGATATGCCCGAAGCCGCCCCAAATCTAATTCGGCCATATAGACGCCTTCTTCTCCGCCCGCCTGCAAAATACAGGTGTCCCGAGAAGAATCCATGCCCGGAATATATGCGACCCCATCGAAAATGCTCGACCTGCCGTTACAGTCCGGGACACCGGCGGGATAATTGCAGGTGGCAATCGACAGCATATTTTCAAACGCTCTTCCCCTCAACTGCGAAAGGCGGTTTATTTCCATCGGGCAGGCATTGGGAACCAGAATCAGTTCTGCGCCCTTCAGCATCAAAACCCTCGCGCTTTCCGGAAATTCCCTGTCGTAGCAAATCATCGCCCCCACCTTTACGTCTCCGCAGGCAGTATTCAACGAACATACGACAAAATCCTCACCGGGCGTCAGATTTCGCTCCACATCAAAATCACAGGTGTGGACTTTTGCATAGGTCAATACTTTTTCCCCGAATCTGTTGAACAAGATCAGGGTGTTGCGCGGAGCAGCGGAAAATTTTTCAAGCAGCGTGATTCCAACCGCCATATTTAATTCCCTTGCCAGATTGCGAAACGAAAGGATAAACTCACTTTCCGCCGAAATCGCTTCCGCCGTCCATTCCTCAACAGGCCTGTCGTAGATACGATATCCACTGCTCCACATTTCAGGAAACAACGCAATATCCGCCCCCAGCTCCCCCGCTTTCCTGCAAAAACGAATCCCTTTCTCCAAATTCTCATCCAGCGTTGTACACGGCGCTATCTGTAGCAGCGCAATCTTTAATACCTGTGGCTTGTCTCCTATCTTTTCCATCATTGCTCCCATTCGCCCGCTTTATCGGGCATCCTAATCATGAATATTGTAACGAAACTTCAATCTTACTCCTATCTGCGCGCAGGGCATGCACTCAAATCAAGAGGTTGCTAATTTTAGATTCTACCCTTTACCCATCTGCATGCAACGCATGCATTCAGCTCAAGAAATCGATACTTTGCGATTTCTACCTTTTACCCATCTGCATGTATGGCATGTATGTGTATACAAGTTAAGAGAGGGGGAAGCCTCCTTCTTTCAGCCTCTCTTAACCTGCGTATAGCGGCCTTACCATATTATTCCATTATACAGTGCAATATGAAAAATGCAAGACAGCTGGCAATGGTTCACAAAATGGACACTGTTCACAGGGCAACCATATTTCAGCCGTAAGATTCAGATGTCCTGAACGGTTACACATCCAGCCATGAAGATCCCTGCCAGGTGGGCTGGATACATGACATCCCGCCACATTTTCATGTGGTCTGTACCGCAAATACGCAAACCTGCCTGAACTGTTATTTTCCCCGTCAGTGCTCATCCCCCGGCCGGATTTCGCTCGCCTGGAGAGGAGTGTCGCGGGAAAAGTGCAGCATTCATCCCATGTTCCCGCGCGCTTTCGCGCCATAAGAAAGATAAGATCTGTTTTCCTAAAGGGCCTCTGCCCGGCTGGGAAGCGGCCAGGGCTTATCGCAATGTCCGGCACGCCGGCGCACAGGAACAAGGGATGGATGCCGCACTTTTCTCGGGACACTCCTCTCCAGGCGGACAAAATCAAGCCGGGGCTGATCAGTGACGAGGAAATCCGCCCCACACTACCTTTTCCCGGAGAGCACCAGATCCAGCACATGGGCGATGGGCGCACAGGCATTCCTGATCTCCTCCACCGTATTGGTCTGTGCTCCCAGTTCAATGAGCAGACTCTTGGGGCGCAGATGCATGTTATACCGGTAACCTTTCAAATAAATTCGTCTGGTCACATCCGGATAGTATTCGTTGGCCGCCACCTGCATCTGAAAAGAAAAAGCCAGATTATCATCTATGTATGGATTCTTCAGATATTCAATATCCCCCCTTGCTCGGGTATAAGAGAGTCCGTTAAAAAACATGAACCTGGCAGTGGGTCTGCCGCCCAAATCCATCACCAGCTTCCGTCCCTCCAGCACCGCGTCCCGGTGCAGGTCGATCACCACTTCGATGGTCGGATTCTCCTCCAGCACCTGCTCGATCACCGGCAGGGCGTTGGAATAGGCATAGTCCCTGGCTCCCACATCGAATTCCCCTGTGTGGTGGATCACATTGTATCCGTATTCCTCCCGCAGGATCTGGGCCAGCAGTTCCCCTGCGCCCATGATGGTGGTGGATTGATCCCCCGGTATGGAATCTGCAAAGGACTCCTGAGAATGGGTATGATAGATTAAAATCTGAGGCACATCCGGATTTTTTTCTATGCTCATATCTTTTCCCAGAAGAGAATCCAGATTCAGCCGCTCCGGGCTCGCCTCCGTGGTGGCATCCACCGCATAGAACTCCTTGATCAATGCATCATAATCCCGATAATAGCTCCAGTCATATTCCTGCCGTTTGGTTTCTGACTTGATAAATCCGAATGAGTCCGGTTCTCCGAGCGCATTTTCGCTCACCTGTGCTTCCGCCTGACTGCCTGTCTGATTTTCCTCCAGAAGGAGCTGGGCGGTTTCATCGTCCAGCCTGATCCGCCCCGCCGATTCTTCCGGCATCTCCAGATCCTCTCCTTCCATGCTCTTCGTATCTTCATCCATTCCCTCCTGCAGAAGGATTTTCTCATAGGTTCCCCCGCTCTCGATCTGGAGCCCGCCCGTCTCTTCGATCCCGTAGGCCAATAACGGAGCCTGCTGCCCCAGAATATCCCGTAGCAAATCTCCCGGCGCATCCCGCATCCCCGCAAAGGAAAAGGAGGGCAGCCATACGTCCAATAATTCACCCTGCAGCCGCTGCGCAATGTACTCCGTCAACGGCTTTCCACCTTCCCCGCTTCCCTCCCCGCCCTGTCCTCTCTGGAGCAAAAAATCCCCCAGGGCAATGAGAAAAAGTACGGCCACCCCAATATGAAAAATTTTTTTACCATTCCGCCAGTTTCTTTTCATAAGGAATTATATGCGGTATGGTTTGCGGTTTATGCGCTCCATCCCCGGATCGCTCTTCATCCGCTTGCTTTAGCGGGCATCCAAATCGAAATCGTGAAATGGTAGATTTCACGCTCTCTCCCATCCATCCGCTTTAGCGGGCGCTCAATTCAAGATCGCAAAATCGCAGATCTCACGTTATTTCCAACGCCATGTTTATAGCTTCCGAAATCGTAAAGCTCAGCCGCTTCACCGTTTCATCGATATCCTTACTGGTCACGTACATGTTGTTAAGCTCCGACATTGCCTTCGGATGCTCTCTGTTGAAAAAAGTGCCCTCTTCCCCGTTTTCCCGCAGCATACTATCGATCGCATCCCCCACAATGGTTGCCGCATCTACCACCGTGGGAACGCCGATGGCGATCACAGGAATCCCCAGGCTCTCTTCCGTAATGGCGTTCCTGTGATTCCCAACCCCAGATCCCGGATGGATACCCGCATCCGAGATCTGAACCGTTCGGTTCATCCGTTTCGTGCTGCGTGCCGCCAGCGCATCCACCACTAACACCACGTCCGGCTGCGTCTGTTCCACCACGCCTTTGATGATCTCCGCCGTCTCCATGCCCGTCATGGCGGTCACCCCAGGTACAATGCTGCTGATCTGGTTCATCCGATCTTTCCCATAGGCAGCTTTCCCATACTCTCTGATCACATGTCTGTTGATGAAAAGATTATCCACCACTTCAGGACCAAGGGCGTCCGCCGTCACATCCCGGTTGCCCAGTCCCACTACCATCACCGATTTTTCCTTTTCTCCGTCCGGAAGAAGCTCTTTAATCTGTTTCGCCAGTTCCTCGGACACCTCCCTATGGTAATCCTCATCCGGTTCGATCAGCGCCGGCGCCTCCAGGGTCACATAAGTACCCATGGGTTTTCCCATGGCTTTAGCGCCATTCTTCGTATCGATAATCACCCGGGTGATGCTCACCTCGCTCTTCTCATTCCGATATTCCTCTACACGGACGCCCCGTAGCTCCCCGTCCGCCTCCGATATGCTCTCCCTGGCCTCCAGAGCCAAATCCGTTCTCACCTGAAAACAACTCATCTGTATACTCCCGTTCTTTTCTTCCATCTTTACTTATAAAATATGCGAGGCCTCCCTATTGGCCCGCCCGAGATTCCTTATCCACCTCTGCCAGAATACTGCCCAGAGTCAATCATCCTAGGAAAAGCGTGACTGTAATGGGAAAAGGAGCATCTCCCGAGTATTTTTTGCAAAAATAAACAAATTATGTATTGACAGAAATCCTGCCGTCCTATAGAATACATTTGTATGTTTCCATTAGAACGTCCGTGTCCGGGTTTAATGAAACATTTTCATAAAAATGGAACAGATTCCAGTGAAAATGGAGGTGAGTAACTTGGCTAATATCAAATCTGCTAAAAAGAGGATTCTGGTTAACAGAACCAAAGCTGAAAGAAATAAGTCTATCAAATCCGGTACGAAGACCGCGATTAAGAAGGTATACGCAGCGATTGAGTCCGGCGATAAGGCTGCTGCCCAGGCAGCGCTGCTGGCCGCTACGTCCACGATCGACAGGGCTACTACCAAAGGCGTATTCCATAAGAATACGGCTTCTAGAAAGGTTTCCCGTCTTTCTCTGGCCGTAAATCGCATGGCATAAGCTTATATATTTGTTTTTATCTGCGGGCCAAGGCGCGTATGCAAATAGGGGAGATTAAAGCGAAGTTTCAATCATATACTTTTGCATATCGCAAACGGGGCTTGCGATACTGTTGTAAATTAAAAAATTAGAAACCAAGTTTCAAATTTATCCTCCGTATCCCACACCCTCATTCAGGATACGGAGGATTTTTATTTTCTATCCCTGCAGACCGTTCGCCTGTCTCTCCATATTCTCCACCACCACATCATAGATTTCTCCCAGGGAAGCGCAGTATTCCAATACCTTCCAGGGCGTGTTGGTATGAAAATGTATCTTGATCAGTTCCTCATCACCCACCGCCAACAGGCAGTCCCCTTCGAAATTCTGGGTGATATAATCGTTGATTTCGTCTTCGGACAGATCTTCCCCTTCAATCAATAGTTGCGTGTCAAATTTATATTCCAATATTTTCCTCTCATTCTGCCGCAGAAAGGCGGCTCTCTATTCAAGGGGAGCTCGGTGTGCCAGGTAATGCTTCCCAAACTAGCTACCCTCATTCCGCTGCCTGTGACGACTCACTGATCAGCTTGCGGATGGCCTCCACGCCCGTCCGTATGGCCGCGTCCGTATCGTGTTCCACCGGATTATACAGCCCTGCTTTCTCCCGCTCCTGGTTTGCCACCACTAAAAATACGGAGCCGCAACGCACGCCCAGATGGGCGGCCACGATGAACAGGGCCGCGGATTCCATTTCCGACGCTTTGCAGCCTAGGCGCATCCAGGAGTGCCATTTATTTTCCAATTCATAGCTCACCGGCATGATTCCAGGCTCATGCTGTCCGTAAAAAGAGTCCTTGCACTGCACGACCCCTCTATGCCATTCGTGTCCGCTCTCCCTTGCCGCTACCACCAGCGCATTGACCACATCCAGATCCGCCACGGCAGGAAACTCTATGGGCGCATATTCCCGGCTGGTCCCTTCGTTGCGGATGGCTCCTGTGGCGATCACCAGATCTCCGCTTTTCACATCCAAATCCATCCCGCCGCAGGTTCCCACCCGCACAAAGGTATCCGCCCCGCAGCGCACCAGCTCCTCCATGGCAATGGAAGCGGAAGGTCCGCCGATTCCAGTGGAGGTTACGCTCACCTTCTCCCCGTCCAGATAGCCCGTATAGGTCACGAATTCCCGGCTGTCCGCCACGAGGAGAGGCTTATCCAGATATGCCGCGATTTTCTCGCAGCGTTTGGGATCCCCAGGCAGAATCACATATCTCCCCACGTCTCCTTTTTTAATCTGCAAATGATACTGGATTCCGTTTTCCGTATACTTCATTTCACATCCCTCCTCCATCATAACCCATACCCTTGTGGGTTATTGCAAAATGACAGGTTCCATGATCTTGATATAGCCATTCTAGACGCCCTAACTGTTTCTGGCGGAACGTCCTATACGCCCCCTCCAGTCAGGATACCTGCGGGCCAAACTCCTGAAATTTAGAACTTTAAGTTCTTGAACAGATCTCCTAAGGACGTGGTGGCTTCCTCTCTGGAACTATACTCCTCCGGACGGATATTCCCCATCTCATCTGGCGCAGACGCTTCCTCCACCGCCTTCATGCTCAGGCTGATTTTATTGTTATTGGTGTTAAGGACCTTTACCTTCACCGTATCGCCCACGTTCAAAACCTCTGAAGGCTTTTTAATCCTGCGCTGACTGATCTGGGAAATGTGCACCAGGCCGCTCAGGCCGTCCGGAAGAGCCACAAAAGCGCCGTAGGGCATCAGGCTTTCCACCTTCCCCTCCAGAATCGTTCCGGGCGCCATCATGGAAATTCTATGATTGAGGGCCTCTTCTTCCTTCTCCTTTAAGACCACCTTGGCGGACATGACCAGTTTCTTCTTCCCTTCATCCACAGTGATGACCCGTACCGGCAGCTCTTTTCCTTTCCATTCCTCCAGATTCTCCACATAAGACAGGGAAAGCTGGGAAGCCGGAATAAAACCCCGAATTCCTTCTAGGTACGCCACCACGCCTGCCTTCACCACATCACTGACCTTTACTATAAGCTCCTTTTCCTCTTCCAGGTATCCCTTCAGCACATCCCATGCCAGTACCTGCGCCGCTTCCTTTTTAGAAAGCAGGATATTTCCCTCGCCGTCATCCGTTTTTACTACGACCGCTTCCAAGGAATCTCCCACCTTTATCTGCTCCAGGATATGAAAAGACGGATCGTCACTCATTTCCGAAGCTTTAATTACGCCCTGAGCATAGTATTGCAGATCCAGAACGGCTTCTTCCTCATTTACCGCGATCACCGTGCCCGTAAGAATATCTCCCTCCCGGATGGAGCGGAAAGATGCTTCCAGTTCCTTTGCATAATCTTCCATTGTTTCCATTTTTGGCTCCCATCTGCGCGTTTTAACGCGCGTACAAATCAGGGGGAGTGAATGATTTTTTAATTTTTCACTCTTGCTCCCATATCTTTTGCTTCCCTATTTTCCTGCATTTTTTTCATTATATACATATTCTCTGTTTTTGTCGAGTACCTGTTAGATGCTTCTAGGACAAATGGCAGCCCCATCACTTTTCTGCATCCCTGAAACAACCCTGTCCAGTTCCATCTTACAACCTGTTTCTCCCCTGGAGGCTGGCTGTGTGCCGGTCATAAACGGTCTGACGCTCCAAAAACGACGGAACAATTCCAGTCACCTTTGGTGCCGGAACCATCATTAGGAACCAGACCTTCCAAATTGAATGGATAAACCAGTTGGTAAGGCTCACCGAATTCGGTATACTGTTAAGGTATCTTCATTTACTAGACATATCTTATTTATACCACGGATGGCAGATCCTTCGGAGCCTGCTCTTCTATTTTGAGGTATAAAAGTGAAGCCGTTGCCCTATAAATGATTACTCATCTATAGAACAACGGCCCCTTTTATACGCGACTCCCATCTGTCCGCATTAGCGGGTACTCAAATCTTATTCCTTTATTTTACCCCTTCGTCATCATAATCCGGTCAAACAGCCTGGCACAGTCCAGCGTCAGGGAGTGGGGCACTACTTCGCTCTCCACCTTCCCGGCCCGGATACAGTCCATGGCCTCCTGGATTTCATATACAAAGCCGTTCTGCGTATCGGTGTCGTGGAAATAGACTGCTTCCCCGCCGTCTGAAGGATACAGAAATGCTTCGCTTCCGTGATGCGGATGAGCCATGACGATCTTCCCTCCGTCACCATAGATCACGGCCTTCCCGTCCAGATCCGCCGCAAAGCTTCCCGTGAGGGAAGCCATCACGTCTCCGTAGCGCAGAACCACATGATCCGTCACGTCCACTCCTGTAGGGCCCCATACCGCCGCCACCTGCACCTCGTCCGGCTTCCGATGCATGTAGAAATCAGCGATTTCATACACATAAACCGTCACGTCAAAGGCTGCCCCGCCGCCCAGGGCCGCATTGAGAAAACGGCTTTCCGGATCGGGCGCTGCCAGGAAACCGATGCTGATATCCATAAAGGAAAGCTTTCCAATCTTTCCTTTGTCTATCCATTCCCGCACCTTCTTCACCGTAGGAAGAAAGCGGCTCCACATGGCCTCCATGACGAAAACCCCTGTTTCCCGCGCCCTGGCAAAAACTTCCTCCGCCTGCGCGCTGTTTAGAAACATGGCTTTTTCACAAAGCACCGGCACCTTATATTTCAGACACAGCATACTCAGCTCATAGTGAGCGTCCGGCGTTACCGCAATATAGACGCAGTCCGGCTTCTCCTCCACAAGCATACGCTCATAGCTATCATAATGCCCGCCCACATGATTTGCGTCGGCAAAACGCTCAGCCCTTTTGGCAGACTTACTGGCAACCGCCGCCACCTCGCAGTCCTCCAGAAGACCCACGGCTTCACAGAACTTTACGGCGATCTTCCCCGCCCCCATAATTGCAAACCTGAATTTATCCACTATGAACCTCCCTGTTCTCGGCTTTCACCCAGCTGAATCCTACTTCTGCTCCAGCGGAAAACCGAAATAACGAACCGCGTTGTTATAGGAAATCCCCTGGATCAGACGCTTCAACATCCTTTCCTCATAGGGGAACTCTCCGTTCTCTACCCAACCGCCCACGAGTTCGCAAAGGATCCTGCGGAAATATTCGTGCCTGGGATAGGAAAGGAAACTCCTGGAATCCGTAAGCATTCCCACGAAATTCCCCAAAAGGCTCAGGTTCGCCAGGGAAGTCATCTGCTTCATCATTCCTGTCTTGTTGTCATTGAACCACCAGCCGGAACCCTGCTGAATCTTGCCCACTGCATCCGAATTCTGGAAGCAGCCGATGATGGTGCCAATGCTCTCGTCATCGTTGGGATTCAGGCTGTAAACGATGGTCTTGGGCAGGCTGTCTCCCATGGCCAGCTCATCCAAGAAATCCGCCAGCTGTGCAGACGGGGTATAGTTGTTGATGCAGTCAAAGCCCGTATCCGGCCCCAGCTTACGATACATGGCGGTGTTGTTATCCCTCTTGCATCCATAGTGAAGCTGCATCACCCAGCCCAGGCGCGCATACTGCTGCCCTACGAATACCATGAAAGCCGTCTTGAACTTCAATTCCTCTTCCCTGGTCACATCCGTCCCTGAAAGCCGCTTCGTGAAGATCTTCTCCAGGTTTTCTTCCGTTTCCGGCACGTACATCATATATTCCAAGCCGTGGTCACTGGCTTTACATCCCATCTGATCGAAGAATGCCATCCTCTTCTTCAGGGCTTCCTTCAGATCCGCAAAGGAGGCGATCACCATATCCGCCGCATCTCCTAGCTTCTTTACGTAATCCGTATAATCCGGCTTCTCAATATTCATAGCCTTATCCGGACGCCATGCGGGAAGCACCTTCACCTCGAAACTATCATCCTCCGCGATCTGCTTATGCCATCTCAAATCGTCCGCCGGATCGTCAGTGGTGCAAATGAGCGTAACCGCAGACCTACGGATCAGGTTCCTCGCCCGGAACCCCTCTTCCTGGAGCTTGGCGTTACATAAGGTCCATACCTCTTCCGCAGTTTCCCCGTTCAGGACGCCGTGATAGTCAAAAAACCGCTGCAATTCCAGATGGCTCCAATGGAACAGCGGATTCCCCACCGCCAACTCCAATGTCTCTGCCCATTTCTGGAACTTTTCCCGGTCGGGCGCATCTCCTGTGATATAACGCTCCTCCACTCCGTTGGATCGCATAGCGCGCCACTTATAATGATCCCCGCCCAGCCAGACCTGCGTAATATTCTCGAACTTCCGATCCTCAGCGATTTCCTGAGGATTGATGTGGCAGTGATAATCCAGGACCGGCATCACCTCCGCATACTCATGGAACAGCTTTTGCGCCGTTTCCGTACTCAATAAGAAATCCTTGTCCATAAATGCTTTCATGGCCGCAACTCCCCTCTGCCTGCTTCAGCAGGCGCTTCATTCAGGATGGTTGAAGGCGTCCTTCCCTTCAACTTTACTCCCCTCTGCCTGCTTCAGCAGGCGCTTCATTCCCAACATTTCTATTTCATATTATAGGAAATGCCCGGTGAAAAGTCAATTGACATGCCGGCAGCCGGGGAATTCACCTCAATTCTGTTCGGGTTTTGCCAAAATTAAATCAATTCAAAGTTCAAAAGATCCAGCGCTCCTTCTCCCCGGTACTCCAAATACAGGGCATGCACACTGTCTGGAATCTGTAATGTACCGGCAAACTCCCGCCAGGCGCGCAGCTTTCCGTCCGGAAACTCCACGGGTATTTTGCCCACATAGGAACCGCCCGCTTCCGTGGATATCAGGAATATCCCCGCATTCCTTTTGCAATAGGGCTCTTCCCTGGAAGGCGTCCAGCCCGATGCCGCATGATGAGGGCGCACCCGAATGGTCATTTCCTTCACATCTTCGAACTCAAAATATTTATATCCTGCCACCGCCCCGTCCCGGAGATTGGCAATATACTGCATCGGTCCCTGCGGGTGTGTTTCCTCCCCGCAGACATAGACCCACCCTTCGGAATCTGGTTCCAGATCTTCCCCGTCCTGGGTAAAATAGGGATATTCTTCCGTCATTTTCTCCGGATGGGACATCACCGTCCCGTCCCGCCCCCAGAGGTTGCAGGCAATCCGCGCCTCATAGCTTCCCTTTCCCCAAAGCGGCCCCCGGTTCAACCCACAGGATGTGATCTCCGCCTGAGGAATTCTCCCGTCGGGGAGAATCCTAATTTTTTCCGCACATCCCTGCCGGGAATATTGTGTCCGGTTCGTCTGCCTGTGGTAAAAAATATACCACTGCCCATTGATCAGTTCCATACCGCCGTGGGTATTTCCCAGAAAATTCAGAGCATCCTTTTCTTCCCGCCCGTCCAGGAAAATATCCCCGATACTCACCAGCGTTCCGCCGAAACGGTAGCCCTCGTCCGGCTTGTCGCTGACACAATAGCAAAGTTCGTGGCTGCATACCGAGGAATACACAAAGTAATAGGAGCTTCCCACCTTCCGGATGGAACTGGCCTCAAAGAATTCATGGCCTTCAAACCCTGTCCGCAGGCTGGTATGGATCGTCGGAATCAGGGGCTTCGGCTCCTTTTTAATGGTGATCATATCCTTCTCCAGAGTCATCACCTGGGAATTCTTGTTATCCTTATTCTTATCCTTTTCCCACATAGGCGCATTACCGGAAAAAAGATAGATTTCCCCATCATCATCGATAAAAATGCCAGGGTCGAACTGGATCAAGTCCCCTTCCTTTTCTCCCAATATGGTTCCGTCCGCATATTTGACCAGGCCCAGATGTTCGTATCTGCCAGCCGGCGTATCGCAAACCGCCACCCCGATCTGGGGAAGCGTGTCCAGGCAGTAATACAGGTAATATCTGCCGTCCGGCCCCTGCGCCACGTCCGGCGCCCAGAGGCAATGATCCCCGCCCGCATTCCTGGGATCCTGGTTTTTACGGTAAATAACACCCTCATATCTCCACGCCGTCAGGTCATCTACCTGAGCGGAATAGCAGATATAATCGTTCATACAGAACAGATTCCCGTCGAATCTGTCGTGGCTTCCATAGACATATACCCTGTCCCCAAACACATGCGGCTCCCCGTCCGGCACATACTCCCAGGAGGGCAGGTAAGGATTACAGGCCTGTTTTCTCTTTATCATCTGTGCTCCCATCTGCGTGCTTTAGCACGCTCTCAAATCAGGGTGTTCCCATCTGCATTCTTTAACGCTCTCAAATCAGGGTGTTCCCATCTGTATTCTTTAACGCTCTCAAATTAGGGCACTCCCATCTGTATTCTTTAACGCTCTCAAACCAGGGCGCTCCCATCTTCATTCCTTAATGTTCTCAAACCAGGGCGCTCCCATCTGCATGCTTCAGCACGCCATATGCTGCAAAAGCACCGCCGTCTGTGGAGCCGTTTCCTGATCTACAATCAGGGTATCCGTATCATATCGGATCACATCCTTACAACAGGATAGATATTCCTCACAGGTCTTCAGAACCGGGAAACCGCTCTGTTCACTCCGGTAGTGCATGGGAACCACTACCTTGGGCGCTGTACGCTCCACGATCTGCCGGATTATCTCAATCTCAGCCGTGTAGAATCCGCCCACCGGAATCAGCAGTACATCCGCACCGGAAAGGGCCTCCATCTGCCCTTCCTCCGGCAGACAGCCCACATCGCCCATGTGCACCACTTTCCTGCCTTCCGCACATAGGATATGGATCGTATTGCTTCCGCGCAGTGTCCCTCCCTGGTCGTCGTGCCAGCTTTCCACCTTCTCGATCACAAAGGGACTGGCCTTTTCTCCTTCCCGGATCTTCACGCCGCCCGTACCATTGTGGTCACCATGGCCGTGGCTGCACAAGCACAGATCCGCTTCTACATTCAGTTCCCCAAGCCCTGGTACGGAACCCGGTTCATAGGGATCCAGAATAATTTCATATCCTTCCGACTCCACTTTGAAACAGGAATGGCCCAAATATTGCAGTTTCATCACATTTCCTCCTTATGTAAAATGCCGTAGGTGCACTTTTCCTTTTCGTCATTGCCCCATCTGCGTGCCTTAACGCACACTCCAATCAAGGAGGTTGAAAGCGCCTTTTTTCAACCTTATACTTCTGCCTATCGCAGGATATTTTACGATACTGCTGCCGATAAAGGGTTCGCAACGAAGCTTCAAACTTATCTCACAGCTTCTATTATATATGAAATCCTCCCTGCCTTTCAACATGCGAGACAAAAAAAGTTTTCCTTCCCCTTACTATAACCCTTTTTCAACCGAAATATATAATATAACATGGAAGCAAGTATCAGCGACCGTTATTCACGCAACGGCTAGTCCATTCTATCTTGTTTCATGTCCGAATAAGACCATTAGGCGAAGTATCATGGAAAGGGGGAGATCCATGGGTACAGATATCACAACCGGCAATGGACAGACCAAAACTGACAAAGGAATCCTGCTCTCTCCGTCTCGGGACGCGGCGTATCTCCTCGCCATGTACCGCCAAAGTCAGGAGACTGCCCGCAGCCAGAAGGTTTCCGCGCCTCAAAGCGACGCATCCTCCCATTCTGTCCGGCGGAAGCTTGCTGCCATCCGCAATAAAATACGATCCGGCGGACGGCTTACTGCGGAGGAAAAGCAATTCTTACGCAAATATGCGCCCGAGCTCTATTCCCGATACATGGCCCTGGAGCAGCAGCAAAAGGCGGCAAAGTTGCGCGAGCGACAGCAGGAAATCGACCGGAGGCTGGAAAAGGAACGGCGTCAGGCCACGAAGAAGCGGCTGGAAAAGGAACGGCAACAGGCGAAGAAAGCCAGGCTGGAAAAGGAACGGCGCAGGGAAGAAGAAGAGACTGCCCGTATCCGGGCCTATGCCAAAGCTGCTTCCATTGCCGGCCGAATGGGGCCAGGGGATACGACCTATTATCCCATCCTTTCCTCCCCGTCAGAACTCAGCCTTGCGGCTGCGATTCCAGGACTTCCAGCCCAGCCAGAACCCTTGTCCCCGGTGGCCCTTGCAGCTGACGGCAGACAGCCTACGAATCATACTTGGGCAGGCGAACGGAGCGCAGCAGCGGCCGGAAACGAGGCACACACCAGACAGGCACAGGCAGCCGCCTGGCAGCATAGAAAGGAGAAGCAGGAAGCGGAAATGGAGTGGAGCGGTAAAGAAAAACAGAAGATGGAGAAATTGCAGGAAGCGGCGGAAGCACAGGCAGCGGAAACGCGCTCTTTTCAGGGCAGGGCCGCCTATAAGGCGTCCTTTGAACAGCCCGTCTTGCCGGCAGCTGACGATCCTGACAAAAAAGCCTGCAATAGAAAAGCCTGACGCCTTTCGCGCCAGGCTTTTTCGTTGCAGGCCCTATCTGCTGTGCCCGCCTCCTCCATGGGAAACGCCTCCGCTGGAAGTATGGTGGCCGCCTCCTCCCCCGCCTCCGCCTCCACTTTTTCTTTCGATATGGCGCCGGGTCACTTTCTTATGAAGAAAAAGATCCTCCCGCCTCTTCATCCGAGGCGCATTTCCCGTCACATAAGTATTCGCCGCCACCGTTTTCGTCCCTTTATTGGAGCCTATGTTGATCCCTATGTACGCGGCCGCTGCAATCCCGGCTGCCAGAAGGGGCGCATAAACGGGAATACGTCCTGCCAAACCGCCCTGCCCGGACATCATTCCTGCGAACAGGTTCACATATTTTTTGTATGCGCCATAAGGATCATCATCCACATTCCGAAGCGCCTCGTTCAGCAGGGAATCGATCATATCGGAAGAAAACCGCCCTTCCGCCCTTCCGCAGGTGCTAAGCCAGGAATATACTCTTCCGTCCGCCTCCCGATACCAGTTATCCACCAGCACCACGCCGTCGCCCCATCGCTTATTATAGCCAAAGCCGTGTTCATCATAGAAGTTGTCCGCATATACCATAGTATACTCATAAGGCGCCAGGGGCCCTAGCTGCGCCTCATACCCTTTTGCATACTCCTCCAGAGATTCGTCCAACGTGACGAGAACGATATCGCACCCCGTCTCATCTTCCCTTTGGGCGATGAGACGTCGCAGGGATTCTTCCTCCGCCTCGGTTAGCACTTCCCCGTAGTCAAAAACACGTTCCGACGTATCGCATTCCGTATTGGACCGGACAAACTGAGTCCCGCCCTTCTTCCACACCGACAGAGCCGCCAGAACAACCGCCAGGATGGCGATCAACAGAAAATAAAATTTGAAATAGGATAAAAATTTTTTCCAGTCTATATCCGCCATCGCCTATAGCACCTCCAAAATCGCTCTCACCAACAGAAGAATCGCAGACAGGCAGGCAAAAAAAGTCCCGCCATAGGCGGCCACCCGCGCCTTTGAAATGGGCGAGTGCCCCACCACTTTTCCCGTCTGTCCATTTACAAAGAAGTCATAATCCTTTCCCTTATACTGATACCGATACCACCATACCGGCAGAAGCGCATAGCAAGCTTCTCCCCTCTGCAAGGAAATATTTTCATGGGAAGGAACCAGCGCGGAATATCCCTCCAGCGTCTGGCGAAGCATGGCTTTCGCGCTCTCCCTGGCCTTTTCCTCCGCCCGGGGAGCCAATTCTTGGGCGGAATGATTGTACACCTCCGCCAAGAATCCCGACATGTATTCCGGCGAAAATCCGGTCAGTTCCTTATATTGATATGGCTCCATCAGATCCATGATCCCGTCGTCCATCTCTATAGAAGCATCCACCGGCAGTTTTTGATATTCCACTTCCATCTCCCTATTTACCTGATAATAGGAGGTCTCCGTATATTCCGTATCCCCGCTGGTCCACACACGAATCCGAGTACCTGTACCGCTGTAACTACAGTCTGCGGTCATATCATACAGCCAGAAAGGGATATAACTGCCTTCCATCTTTTCCAAGGTGCTTTCCGAAAGGAAGGACTCCGGAGAGAAAATTCTTCTTTTGCACTCCTCCTCCATCCGGGCCGTCGCCGCCTTTTTCCCCAGCCTAAAAGGAAGGATCCGGCCCGGCCTATACTTCCCTTCCACCCTTTCCTCAAAGATCGTATAGTGTCCGCAGTACTCGCACTTCACCGCGCTGCGGTAATTCCCGGCCTTCACCGGAGCGCCACAGTTCGAGCAGGTTTCCATTCCCTTTCCTGCCTCCTGCTCCTGAGTATCCACCCCGTCGCAATACGGACAGTGCATCCGTTTTCTCTCCGGGTCGTACACCACATTTCCCCCGCAGCTCTTACATTTATAGATCATCGCAGCCTCTTTTCCCTAGGTCATTGAATTCGTTTTCTAAAATTACATCTCCCATTTTAACACCTTCCCGGCTTTCTGTCGAGACGTCGCTTCAGGCTATGGGATGACATGGGTCATATGAAAACAGCAGGCTTTCTGTCTAGAAAAACATTTTCTAAAACAGAAGGCCTGCTGGAATGGGATTGTCGAGTTATTTGCATCCGTCTTTTATCTTAGTTCATCGTTCACGTGTAGTTTTGCGCCAGCTTCTCGGCGCGCCCCTGCCTCCGGTCATCCCATCAGTCACAGGGCAAATCCACGATTATTATGTCCGGGCCGATCTGTTTGATATCTTTATAACAGATCATATGTTCCTCATCGCAGCCGAACAGGTTCTTCCATTTCGCTCCTCCGCCCACGATCAGCTTGCAGATACAGCCGCTGCATTCGTCAAATTCAAAATCACTCACCCGCCCCAGTTTCCTGCAGTCCCTAAGGTTGATGACTTCCTTACATTTCAATTCGGAGTAAAGCATCCTTTCCTCGTACTCCGCCGGGCTCACCCAGCCTTCTTTTCTTATTTCTATCATATGCCGGAAATAAAAATGGTTTCCGGTAAGGCGAAGCAGGCTGTGACAGATTAGAAAGGCGCCGCGGGGCAAAAGGAGCTGGAGAACCGTTCCTGCGCCCGTTGCGGCCTTTAACATTGGGAAGCCCGTCAGCATCCAAATTCTCTTTCATACTTTTTGAAAAATTCATAGTAAGCCCGCACGTTTGCGAGTTCAGTCCATCGCTTCACATCTGCCGTTTCCTCATCCAAATCATATATTTTCGCTCCACGCATGGACAAAAGGAACGGGGAATGGGTGGCAATGATGAACTGGCAGCCGAAAAACCGCGCCGAATCCTCCAAGAATTTCAACAGCTCCTGCTGTTTATTGGGGGAAAGGCTGTTCTCCGGTTCATCGAGTAGGTAGAGGCCGTCTTCCTGTATTTTTTCCGAAAAATACAGAAATGCGCTTTCTCCGTTGGAATGCTCCCGCACATTGTCCTGCAGGCTTTTTCGGATAAAACGCGACTGGGTGCTGCTCCGGGCCAGGTTCACCTTCTTGAGCCTCTCATAATCCTCCAAGGATTGCATGCGGAAATTCTTATATTTGGCGTCCAGATAGTCTTCCAGCAGTTCTTCCCGCTTCCTGTCGATCCCGTCGTTGATGCTCCGTAGATTCAGCATGAAATCGAACACGTCGTCGCTGGTGATGATCCTGCTGTTCTTCGGAATCCGCGTTCGGATGTCGCAGCCGCACATTTTCGTGTAGTCTTCAAAAAAATTGGAACGGTTATAGAGCGTGTCCCGCGCCAAGCCCAGCTTTTCGGCAATCACGTTCAGAGCTGTGGTCTTGCCCGAACCATTCCCTCCGTAAAGAATGGTGACCGGTTCGAAATCCAGCACGGAGAGATGGTGGCGGGACAGAACGAAAAAAGGATAATACGTATCGTAGCAGGTTCGCTTCTGCCCCAGGGAAAAATCGTATTCCTGCTCTTCATGCGGAAAATGAAAACCGGATAAATAAATCATGCGCAGCCATCCTCGCGTCTCTTTTTTCAAAATATACCCGATTCTTCCACGCATGTCAATCATAGATCCATCCGCGCGCCAAAGCGTACATACAAATCATCAGGCTGAAAATTTTAACTTTCAGCCTGATACCCATCCGCGCACAGGGCACGCACCCAAATCATGAATTTAAAACGAAGTTACAATCTTTCGCCGTAGGAATCGTCCGTCCGGCCATTCACATGCCCGCAGGAGCCCGGCGAAGCGATCTTGGGACACGACAGACGGCCATATCCTGTTTTGGGGCGCCATTGCGCCAGGCATTCCGATGAGCCCTAGCCGCTTCCCTGTCTAGCAACGGCTTTCCAGGGAAGCAGGTCTCATCTACATGGCGCAAAATGCGCCCCAAAACAGGATATGGCCGTCTGTCGTGTCCCAAGATCGCTTCGCCGGGCTCCTGCGGGCATGTGAATGGCCGGACGGACGATTCCTGCTTTTCCCGCATTCTTTCGTTTATGCCGTTAAATAATTCTTCATCACCTTGAGGGCATTTTTTTCCAATCTGGATACCTGCGCCTGGGATATACCGATAATCTCTGCCACTTCCATCTGGGTCTTCCCCTCGAAGAAACGCAGGGAGATGATTTCATGTTCCCGCTCGTTCAGGCGTTTCATGGCCTCGCTGAGAGAGAGATTTTCCACCCAGGTCTCTTCTTTATTTTTTTTGTCGCTGATCTGATCCATCACATAGAGCGTATCGCCGCCGTCCGTATAGACTGGCTCATACAGGCTCATGGGGTTCTGGATGGCATCCAGGGCATAGACCACATCCTCCTTGGAAATGCCGATCTCCGATGCCACCTCCGCGATGGTGGGCTCCTTCTGGTTCTTCTTCATCAGGTTTTCTCTGGCATAGATGGCTTTATAAGCCGTATCCTTCAGGGAGCGGCTCACTCGAATCGCATTGTTATCCCGAAGGAACCGGCGTATCTCTCCGATGATCATGGGCACAGCATAGGTACTGAATTTCACGTTCAAAGTGGAATCAAAATTATCGATTGCCTTGATCAGGCCGATACAGCCGATCTGGAATAAGTCATCCACATTTTCGTTGCTGTTGGAAAAGCGTTTGATCACGCTGAGCACCAGGCGCAGATTGCCTTTGATGTACTGCTGCCTCGCTTCCTCATCCCCTGCATTGATCCGCTCAAACAGCTGCGTTTTTTCCTCATTCGTAAGCACCGCCAGCTTTGACGTATTTACGCCGCAGATTTCCACCTTATTCAGTGCCATTGCCGGAACCCTCCTTTGGATTTACTACTTTAGAGAGTTCTCACATTCCGGCCCAAATATACCTCATCGGAAAAGGTAAAATCTGGCGGGGAGCTATTCTTTTATCATTTCCCGCTTCAAGCGTTTCATGATCTTTTTTTCCAACCTGGAAATATAAGACTGGGAAATTCCCAAAAGGGTGGCCACCTCCTTCTGCGTCATTTCCCGTCCATCAGGGGCGTTCAAGCCGAATCTTAAGTTAATAATGGTCTTTTCCCGGTCAGATAGTTTACCGATGGCTTTCATCAGAAGACGGCGTTCCACCTCGTTTTCCAAATCCCTGGAGATCACGTCCTCGTCCGTTCCCAGGATGTCGGAAAGCAACAGTTCGTTTCCGTCCCAGTCCACGTTCAGCGGTTCGTCAATGGATACCTCCATACGGGTCTTATTGTTCCTGCGCAGGTACATAAGGATCTCATTTTCGATACACCGGGAAGCATAGGTGGCCAGTTTGATGTTCCGATCCGGCTTAAAGGTATTGATGGATTTGATCAGGCCTATGGTTCCTATGGAAATCAGATCCTCCACTCCCACGCCGGTATTGTCGAATTTCTTTGCTATGTATACCACCAGGCGCAGGTTATGTTCGATCAGGATGCTTTTGGCTTCATCCTCATATTCCGTTCCCAGATCCCCTATGATCTCGCTTTCCTTATCCGCTTCCAGCGGCGGCGGAAGCACTTCCGCCCCGCCGATATAGTGGATATCCCCCTGGCTGGACAGGAAGAAGCCCGGCTCCCTGCGTATCATTTTAAACTGTATTTTTCCGGGTATTGCTACTTTTAATATCATTTCTCATTCCTCCGGTTTTCAGCATTGCAGGATGCAGGATCATGCGATAAGTCCCCTCCTGGGTAATCTCGCCGTCGTACAGCCCCAACAATGCTTTTTCAATCAGGATATCCTGTCCTTCTCTTTTCACTCTCATTTCTGCGACCTCAATTGCCTGCATCACGCCCCGGCCGCCCAAGGTATGATACGGAACCAAGCGGAACTTTTCCGGCCGGTTCAAAGGGATCCTGCCCTCCAGCACCGTTCGTTCCACCACGCTCACTGGCCTGGCGCTCACGGGATCGTACAGACTGTTTCCGCTGTCTATAAGAGCCAGCGTCACCACCCGCACATTTCCTTCCACAAGTTCCACGGTCACCAGCAGTTTTTCCTTCCGTTCCTTCTCCCATTTCCATACCAGGACGATGACGGCTGCGCTCGCTATGGCACAGACGGCTGCGGGCAGCGTATGGGCCGTGATACGGCTTCCGATCATCCCTGTCCAGGCGTACATGATTCCTCCCAGAAGAAAGGCAGCCCCGTGAAAAAGGATGACAGCCCGAAAAAAAAGGCCCGGGGTACGAATCCGAAATACCACGGCTAACAGGAGCAGCGTCCCTGCCGCAAACAGCAGATTTTTCACCCTGCCATCCATTCCCGGCAGAAGGAATACGCCGCAAAAAAAGAGCGCTTCCATTCCGGAATATAGGATCATCCGCAGAAACGACCTGGGCGCAGCCGCCCCATAACCTCGCAGAAACATGCCCGTTAAGAGGAGGAGCGCCAGGGTCTGTGCCGCCTGCAGCGCAAACAGGCGGTCTATATATATAATGTACCTCACCTCTCACCTCCTATAGGTATGGGTTCATTATAAAGGCCTGCCCCTTGTTTTTTCTGTCGAATGGTGCAGGATAGTACGGGTATCCGCCGCGGGGTTTCGACAAAAAGTGAGAGGGCGCTAGGAAGGCAAGGAGACGGGGCGATGTGTTACGGGACGGGACGGGTGAGGCCTAAGAAACCGCTGAACCATTCATACGTATCCCCTATTATGCCCCTCTTTTTTCTTGCATTCCGGCCTTTCCGGGGATATAATGGAAGAAACAGTCAGTTCCGGGAGGAGTGGGCAGATTGTCTTCGGATATTCTGCGTATCGCCGGTGTCCGGTCTCACGTTGATTATCCCGGGAACACGCGGCGGCTGGCTGTTTTCTGCCATATCCTATTCTTCTGCAATCCCATCATCTGGGTAAGAGTCCAGTTCTCCCAAGGGGTACCCCTCCTCTTATTTCCTGTAAGAATCTGCAGGGATGTTCCGTTGTTTTTGATTTCGATACAATCGAAAGCGCAAATAAAGAATTTAATTTGGAAATTCAGAGATCAGATGCAGGCTCAGGCGCAAAAAGAGCAAGGCATTTGAATCAAGATAAAGAAGAAATGGTTTCTATGTGTAAAATGATGCAGGATATGAGAAAAGAAACCGAAGAGAATAAAGAAAAATAAATGGCTATCCGTAAGATTAAATCAGACTGGATACCGCTGGAGGAATGTGTTGATTATGCAAAGTTAACCCTCGGCACGATTAAGGAGGCGAAAGACGGACGATGCAGTTAGCACAACCCCTTATCTAAAAACAGGAAGCATCTTTGGCCTCCTGTTTTCACATCCCGTGTCTCCTATATCTGCTCTTCATCCGCCTAAACGGCTCCAGGAACCGGTTGATATGGGCTCCGATCAGGAGCAGATAAAAGCAGAAATACAGCCACAGCATCACAATAATAATCGTAGTAAGACTGCCGTACATGTCAAATCCGTTAAAATGCTGTACATAAATGGAAAATCCCCAGGAAAATACGTTCCAGGCAGTGGCGGAAAAAACAGCCCCGGGAATCTGGTGGACGAATTTCATCCTACAGTTGGGAATAAAGGTATACATTACGGTAAAGATCAGCGCCATGATGCACCAGGAAAAAATCCCCCGGAAATGGAGAAAGAATTGAAATAGATCCTCCATCCGCGGCGCATGCCGCACGATCATATCCGCTAGGAGGTTTCCAAATACCATCACGGTCAGCAGGAAAACCACCATGGCCAGGAACACGATCAGGTAAAAGGAAGCCATCACCCTTTGCAGCAGATAGTTCCGGTCTTCCACCACCCCATTCATGGCATTCAATCCCCGCATCAGCGCCAGTACGCCCTTTCCCGCCGACCAGACAGTCACGATGGCCGTTACGCTGATCATCCCGAAGGTACTGTCATAAATACTTTCAATCAGCACGAGAAAAAGGGGATAGACCGTGGACGGCAGGATCCGTACCGCCTCCATCAGATCCGATTCCTTCAGAAGCGGGGTATAGGAAAGGACGGAGCAGACCAGCATGATCATGGGGATTAGGGAGAGAAAGATAAAAAAGGCGGTGCTGGCAGCATATGCATTCACATTTGCCCGGTTCATCTGTCTTGCAAACCCTCTTATCAACCGATAAATCCTCAGAATCCCTCTCATTTTCCCCGAACCATCCTCAATATATTTTCTTCACCTCGCTGCCCTCATAGAAGTATGCGAGGATATTTCCGCTGTCACAGCCATTTTGGGCCATACTGCGCGCGCCGTTCTGGCTCAGGCCCACTCCATGGCCAAAGCCGCCGCCAAATAAAGTATATCCTATCACATATCCGTCTGCTTTTCCAGCCTCAATCACCAAAAAGGCGCTGGGAAGAAGGGAACCTGTTTGATACTCGCTGCCATCCTGCCTGATCACCTTGCTGGCGTTGTTGCTTAATACATAGCGGATGTTATGCTCCGTCCTCACCATCAGGGCTCCATTTTCCCCCTCTATGACCAATTCCTCCGCCACGCCGCCCTCATTCCTTTTCGCAATGTACAGATCCGTGATCCTCCCTGGATCTATGGGCTCCTGGTTTTGAAAACTTCCGTCCGCCTGGCGGACATAGATCGTTCCCGGCGCAGCAGCATATCGTTTTTTCACATTTTCATATAGCAGGGAGGCATCCAATTCCTCCACCCGGTACGTCCACCGATACCAGGCCTCAGCGCTCTCAAAATCCGAGGGACGCGCGTTCTTAATGAAAGCCGCAAAGCTTTCTTCCTGTGTCATATCCTCCGCGCCGCCGATGTCTTCCTCGTTTATTTCTGAGTCGATGGCATCTCCCTGGGCGTCCGTCACCCCTGCCACATTCACTGCCTTGGCCTGCAGGTATGGAAAGTTCTCCGGAACGGAATTCTGCCAGATGCCCGTATTCGTGCCGTATCCGCAGGAGGTGGAATAATAAAAAGCCTCCGCCAGTTCATCCCGGTAATACAGCAGCTCCCCCTTGGTTTCCTTCACCGCCTTGGTGGTTTCCACGTTTTCCGTGATATTATTGTAGACCTGAAAACCGGCGCTGTCATCCACATGGGCTCCATAGGCGGGAAGACCGGCGTGAAGCATCTTCCCATAGGCATAGGTGCGTGCGCAGACCGCCTGGGATTTCAAGGCTTCCAGGGGATAGGTGGAAGGCATCTCACTGGGAACCACCGCATAGAGGTATTCCTCCAGAAGCACGTCGTTGATCACAATGATCCCGTCCGCCTGCCGTTCCAGCTCCATGCTCCCCCGATAGGCAGGGATGCCCTGGCTGCGCGCCACGTTCAAAAGGCTGATCCTCCCGGTGAGGATGACCGGTTCGATCCGCACCCGTCCGGCCGCAAACAACTCGCTTTCCCGATCCAGCCGCAGTCTCTCTCCTGCCGGAAGCACCTGCGTCCCTCCATCTGCGGTCTGGATATTCAGGTCGCAGTCCGCTTCCAGTTCCACCGCGTCATGGAAAGCGCCGCCGAAGTCCGAGGTTTTCACCAACACACGGATGTTTTCCATGGACTCTTCCTTCACCACCAGCCCGGCCTGGATTTGGCCGTCTTCCACCACAAAGTCTGCGAAATCATAGCCGATGCGCAGATCCGTTATATAATACTTTTTCAGCTGACCATAGAGCCGGTAGATTTTCAGATTTTCGGCAAAGGGCAGATATCCATGTCCCTCGATCTCAGCCCCGTCATCCCGGATTTTCAAAAGCCTGCCGGATATTTTATTCGTCCTCATATGGACGGACGCCAGCTGCCCTTCCCGGAATCCCAAATCCGCCACCTGTTCCCGGGCCGCCCCCATAGCCTGTGCCTCTTCTTCGGGCACGGCGATCCTCACCTCATAATCGTTCCAGAAGCAGCGTAGGCCGTCTTGCTCCACCTCCATGATCCAGATATTGGAGATTGCGCTTTCCTTTCCATCCACACTCCGCAGGGCATAGAGCACCCCATCCCGCTCCACCGCCGTCACGGGGCAAAATAGGCTGCCCTTCAACCGCTCCGTCCGAAAGGTATAGGAACGCTGCGCGGAAATCAATTCCTCTTCCCCCAGCGTCCTTCCTTCCGCATCCGTCACCGCGCTCCCGATTCCCAAGGGGGTTAAATCCATATCTTGGATCCGCCCCTCCCCATCGCAGACGAGCCTTGCCGCATCAAAAAAAACATACCAGTCGGACAGAAGAATCCGGTCCTTCTTCCGGTAATAATCCGGTATCTGATAGCCGCAGTCCGGGAAAAATGCAAGGATCTGCTCCCACAGCCGGCGCGTAAGCATTCCTCCACCTTCCTCGGACGCCTCCTGGGTAAAAAGGCTCGAAAGGCCGTCAGCCTCCTCCCTCCCCGCCGTATCCAGAAGGAGCCAGGTTAGGTTGCCCGCCTCCTGCAGTGTCAGATATTCCCCCTCCGGCCCCGGCGCCGTGATCTCCCGGATGGCTCCGTATAAAAGGCTTCCCAGCAGAAGAATTCCCAAAACGATGGCCGCCAGCTTGCCCCATCGCGCCTGCATGCCTCTCGAGCCTCCACCCCCAAAACCCGCAGCTTGGACGCTCCGTTTTCTATATGTATCCTCTCTCCCTATTCCTGCCTCTTTCCGGGACATTCCTCGCGCAGCATCCTCCTGTTCCCGAACCATTGCCCGCAGAGCCGCGGCCCTGTCCTCTCCTCGGTCCGCCTTTCGGAAAGGCGTTCTTCCGTCCGCCCTTCTTTCCGCTGCCCGCAGCGCCGCAGCCCTTTTGGCCGCCCGTTTCCTCGCGCGCTGTCTGCGGCGCATCTCCTCATTTATCTCAAAACGGTCTCTCCCGTCTCCTCTTCCCGGCCTGTGATCCTTTCTTTTTTCCATATCTGATCCCATCTGCCCGCTAACGCGGGTACCCAAATCAAGGAGGTTGAACTCTCTTTCCTTTCAACCGTCCGACCATGCCTGCTGCATCTTTCCGCAGGCATCACATATGATGCCTTGCATCACATAGGATGCCTTGCATCGTATACAATGCCTCGATGCGCATTCTGGGCGTTCAAATGTGCAACACGCTAAAACATGTGTAAAGCGGCCTCATGGGAGCGGGTTTTATTCACCCTTCCGCCCACAGCGAGGCAGCCTGTTAAAACAACGTTGCCGCTCCCTGCACGCCCGCACAAATGGAACGGAAAAAAGCAGCCATCCGGCTGCTTTTCCTCTTTTGTAAGGAAACAAAACCACTTGGATGTGGCTGTTTCTTACCCCCAAAATGCCGCCTCCTGTCTCTTGACTCCTAGCTATCTGCTAGGTGGGTTACCGCAACCGACGCTTCTGCCTTCCCCTGCGTAATGGGGGCCTGACATCCACTCGGCAATGTAGGAGTCCCGTTTAAAGTAAATGTAGGTTCAAAACAACAGGAGTTATCGAACATCCCAGGTTGATACTATTATATCCTGAAAATCTGTAAATTACAACAGAAAAAAACAGCGATAAAAAATCTCCCGCCACAGTACAACATCATATCAAGCATTGCCGCCACACCCCGGCAGGATTTTCCAGGCAAGGAGCGTCCCGGGAGGAAGCGCAGCGTCCATTCCAGGTTTTGAAGTGCATTTTGCGCCATGTAGATGAGACCTGCTTCCCTGGAGGGCCGTTGCCCGACTGGGAAGTGCCCTGGGCTCATCGGAATGTCCGGCGCAATGGCACTTCAAAACCTGGAATGGACGCTGCGCTTCCTCCCGGGACGCTCCTTGCCTGGAAAATCCTGCCGGGGTGTGGCGGCAATGCTTGATATGATGTTGTACTAACCCTCGCAAAACTGGTATTGCACATCAAAAACAAATATTATATGATAGACAGGAAAACTGGAACCCTTCAAGCAGCTATCTTCCCGCCGCGGATAGATAATAGAAAAGAGGACGATCAGCATGACAATAAACGAAAAGGCACTCGCACTACATAAAGAATGGAACGGAAAGCTGGAAATCATCTCCAAATCTCCCGTTAAGTCGCGGGAGGATCTCTCCCTGGCTTACACGCCCGGAGTGGCGGAACCCTGTAAGGAAATTGCAAAGGAAAAGGAAGCTGCCTATACTTATACCATGAAAGCCAACACCATCGCCGTCATCTCCGACGGCTCCGCCGTTCTGGGGCTGGGCAATATCGGCCCTCACGCCGCCATGCCGGTGATGGAGGGCAAGGCTGTTTTATTCAAGGAATTCGCAGGCGTGAATGCGATCCCTATCTGTCTGGATACGCAGGATACAGAGGAAATCATCAAGGCCGTAACCTGGCTGGCTCCCGGATTCGGCGGCATCAATTTAGAAGATATCAGCGCGCCCCGCTGTTTTGAAATCGAAGAACGCCTGAAGGCGACGCTGGATATCCCGGTCTTCCATGACGATCAGCACGGCACTGCCATCGTGGTGCTCGCCGGAATCATCAACGCTCTGAAGGTAACGGGCAAGCAAAAGGAGAGCTGCCGCGTGGTGGTGAACGGAGCAGGCAGCGCAGGAATTGCCATCACAAAACTGCTTCTTTCCTATGGATTTTCGGATATCACCCTGTGCGACAAGAGCGGGATCCTCTCCAAGTCCAGCACGGATTTGAACTGGATGCAGAAGCGGATGATGGATGTGACCAATCGGACAGGCATGACCGGGACGTTGGCGGACGCCATGAGGGGAGCCGACATTTTCGTGGGCGTATCCGCTCCTGGCATTGTTACCCCTGAAATGGTTTCCTCCATGAACCGGGACGCCATCCTCTTTGCCATGGCCAATCCAGTGCCTGAAATCATGCCCGATCTGGCAAAGTCTGCTGGAGCGAAGGTTGTCGGCACAGGCCGCAGCGATTTTCCCAATCAGGTCAACAACGTGGTCGCCTTCCCTGGTATCTTCAAGGGCGCCCTGGAGGGCCGCGCCGTCCAGATCACCGAAGAAATGAAGCTGGCAGCAGCCTTAGCCATCGCTTCCCTTGTACCGGAGGAGGCATTAAACGAAAACAATATCATGCCCGAAGCTTTTGATCCCAAGGTTGCCCGGGCCGTGGCGGATGCGGTGAAAAGCCATATCAAAGGATGACCCATGTACCGCCGGGAAAAGCCCTATTATACGCTCAATGACTGGTGCATGGAGCACTGTGGGGAAAAATTATACAAAATTGCCCTCAATGCCGGGCTTTCCTGTCCCAACCGGGACGGAACCTTGGGCCGACGGGGATGCCTCTTCTGCAGCAACGGCGGAAGCGGGGAATTTGCGGTGCCAATCGCATCCGAACCAAATTCCGTGCGTTCCCATATGAATAAAAACCACTTAGGAGGAGCATATTTTATGCACCCTTCCCCTTCCATCCGCCAGCAGCTGGAGCAGGGAAAGGCGCTCCTATCTTCCAAAAAGACAGGGAAACGCTACATCGCCTATTTTCAGGCTTACACCAACACCTACGGGCCCGTCGCGTACCTGGAGGAAATTTTTACAGCCGCCCTGACGGAGCCGGATATTGCAGGCATCTCCATTGCCACCAGGCCGGACTGTCTTCCAGACGAGGTGCTCTTCCTGCTCGCAGGGCTCCGGGAACGCTTTCCAGACAAGTTCATCTGGGTCGAACTGGGTCTACAGACCATCCATGAGGGCACCGCCCAGTTCATCCGCAGGGGATATCCCCTCTCCTGCTTTGACGAGGCTGTATGCCGCCTGTATTCTGCCGGTTTTCCCATTATCGTCCATGTGATCCTGGGCCTGCCCGGAGAAAGCCGGGAGGATATGCTTGCAACCATCCGTCATCTGAATCGCTGCCGGATTTTCGGCATCAAACTGCAGCTCCTCCATGTGTTAAGGGGCACAGACCTGGCGGATCTTTATTTGGCAGGGGCATTCGATGTGTTATCTCAGGAAGCCTATCTGCAGATTCTTACGGACTGCATTGCTGCCCTTTCTTCGGACATCGTCATCCATCGGGTCACCGGGGACGGGCCAGGGCATCTTCTCCTCGCGCCGGACTGGAGCCGGGACAAACGCCGTGTGCTGAACGCACTCCATCACAAAATGAAACTGGAATCCATCAGACAAGGGCAAAAGTGTGAAGAAAACCCGCTCCCATAAAGCGGCTTTACATATGCTTTAATGTTGAACATGTGCGCACGGTCAAAGCATCCTATGTGATGCAAGGCATCCTATGTGATGCAAGGCATCCTATGTGATGCCTGCGGAAAGGACGCCGCAGGCATAATCGGAAGATTGAAGCTTCGTCTGATTTGAACGCATGCCTTGCACGCAGACGGGAGCATGATTGAAATTTAAAGAATGGAGCATCCGCAAAAGCGGGTAAATGAGAGCAGCTATGAATCAGGAACCGACCACGCTTTATAAATTGATCGTACTCTATATCCTGGACCGGGTGAATCTGACCCTCACCACCACACAAATCGGAGATTTCATTCTGGAAAAGGAATATACCAATTTTCTCACCCTCCAGTCCGTCATTTCCGAGCTCGTGGAAACCGGCCTGGCGGAATCCAGAACCCTCTTAAACCGAACCCAGCTGCGGATTACGGAAGAAGGCAGGAACACCCTTTCCTATTTTGAAAACCGCATCAGCGATGCTATCAAACTGGATATCCGGGAATATTTCAGGGATCACCGCATCGAATTGCGCAATGAATCCGCCATCCAGACCAGCTATTATAAGCTGGTAAACGGCGAATATGAAGCCCAGCTTGTGGCCAAGGAAAAAAATGTGGATCTGGTGAACCTACGCATCTGCGTCCCCACAGAAGAGCTGGCCGTCTCTATGTGCCACAACTGGCAGAAAAAGTATAAAGAAATCTATCAATATCTGACCGAACAGCTCTTCTGAGAGACGAACGTTTGCTTCGCGGGACGCTTTCCCCAAGGCCTTCAACCCGCTATAGCTTTGGGACGCTTTCCTCTTTTCTAAAAGCCTCCTGCCCGCTTTCACTTTGGGGCTCTTTCCTGAGGAGCCTTCCGTCTTCTTCCGACTCAGGACGCTTTCCTAAAAAAGCCTCAACCCGCTATCACTTCCGAGACGCGCCTTCTGAAGCATCCGCCTGTATTTCCCGCGCCTCAGCCTTAATCCGTCTCATATGTTCTTGTATCTTCGCCTCATAGCCGTTCTCTGTGGGTTTGTAGAATTCCCTCCCGCTCAGTTCATAGGGCAGATACTGCTGCCGCACATAATGATTGGGATAGTCATGGGCATACTTATAGTCCAGCCCATGGCCCAGCCTTGCCGCCCCTTTATAGTGGGCATCCTGCAAATGGCCCGGGACGGGCAGGTTTCCTGTTTCCTGTACACAGGACATAGCCTCCCCTATAGCGCATACTGCCGCATTGCTCTTCGGCGCGCAGGCCACATAGGACACGGCATGGGCCAGGATGATCTGAGCCTCCGGCATCCCTACCCGTTCCACGGCCAAAGAAGCGCTCACCGCCACAGTAAGGGCCTGGGGATCTGCATTTCCCACATCTTCCGAAGCGCAGATGATAATCCGGCGGGCGATGAAGGTCACGCTCTCCCCCGCATACAGCATTTTGGCCAGATAATAGACGGCCGCATCCGGATCGGAACCGCGCATACTCTTGATGAAGGCGGAAATGGTATCATAATGGTTGTCCCCCGTTTTATCGTACTTCACCACCCGCTTCTGAATACATTCTCCCGCCACTTCCAGAGTAATACGGATCTTACCATCCTCTCCTCGGGGCGTGGTAAGAATTCCCAACTCAATGGCATTCAGCGCCAGTCTGGCATCCCCTCCCGCCATATCCGCAAGGAACTCCAGGGCATTTTCCTCCAGCACGGCTCCGTATGCGCCCATCCCCTTCTTTTCATCGGAAACGGCCCTGTGTAGAAGCTCTTTGATATCGTCCCTGGAAAGAGGCTTCAATTCAAAAATGATGGAACGGGAAATCAGAGCCCCGTTTACCTCAAAATAGGGATTCTCCGTAGTCGCCCCGATCAAAATGATCGTCCCATCCTCCACAAAAGGCAGAAGATAGTCCTGCTGTCCCTTATTAAAGCGGTGAATCTCATCGATGAAAAGGATCGTACGTCGGCCATACATCCCCAGGGTATCCTTCGCCTGCGTTACCACCGCCTCCATATCCTTTTTTCCTGCCACGGTCGCGTTGATCTGCGTGAAATCTGCGCTGGTGGTGTTGGCAATCACCCGGGCCAGCGTGGTTTTTCCGGTTCCCGGCGGGCCGTAAAAAATTACGGATCCCAGCTTATCCGCCTGAATGGCCCGATAGAGCAGCTTATCCTTTCCGATAATATGCTGCTGTCCCACCACCTCTTCCAGCGTGGAGGGACGCAGCCTGGCAGCCAACGGCGATTCCTTCTCCTGGCTGGCCTGTCTCATATAATCAAACAGATCCATTTTGCTATCCATGCCTTTCCTTTTTACTATGCATCATAGTATATCATTGGCCAAATTGCAAGACGACGCTTCTTTCCATCCGGAGCAAATACAGGCTCCGGCCAGCCGTTTTAGTCCCGGCTCCATCCGCTTCAGTATTGGCAGCCTCCATTCAATCCCACTGCTTTGACTTTCAAAACAAGTTTTAAAAATGCATAAATATTTTTTTCTTCTATATACTAATTATGCTTGCTCTCATCTGCCCGTTTTAGCGGGCGTTCCAATCAGGGAGATTGAAAGGGTTCTTCTTTCAACTTTGTTCCCTTTACCCGCTTTAGCGGAATCGTATCTAAACCTATAGACGTCGATGACGCGGCATACCAACAAGAATAAAAGCCGCTCCAAAGCGGCGGAAAGAGAGGCAATATGAAAGACGAAGATTACAACATCCGTCCCGATCAGGACTATGTCAATACCGTCTCTTCCATGGACTGTACCGGCTTGATTCCCGCCGGCATGGTAAAGGAAGACGAGCTGAACGCCTATAAGGAGCTCTATTCCTTTGGCCAGCCTGTGCTTCCGGACGAAAAAGAGAATGACTCACGCACGTCCGTGGATCGATGACTGAACTATGCAGCGCCGGTCAAATGAACGGCAAATGCATAAATGATCTATTTGTCCAACGCCATGTCTTTTGCGGCTCCGCGATAAAAACGCGGAGCCCTATATAAATACCCTGATCATTTCCTATCCCGAATTTCCTATTGCGTATTTCCCATCCCATATTGAAAAAAAACGCCCAACAAGGTATAGTATCCAAAGAGCATCCGGAAATTAAAACGACATGTGTCCGAAGGAATGCATTGTTCGGCAAAGGAACGAAATACTCCTTTGCCCAAAAAAGTTAGGGAAAGGGAAGGGATTTGGGATGGAACGGGAAATTGATTTGCAAGAGGTGTCCGACGGAAAGCTGTATGATGCGGATGACTTGGTAAAGGTGGGCTGTAATGACTGTGAAGGCTGTTCGGAGTGCTGCCGCAAAATGGGAAACACCATCCTGCTGGATCCCTGGGACATGTACCATCTCACCCTTGGCCTGCATACTTCTTTTGAACAGCTCCTGGAGACAGGACGGATCGAACTGAACATGGCCGACGGAGTGATCCTGCCCAATCTAAAGCTGGACGGGGAAGGCGGCGGATGTCCCTTTCTCACCATAGAGGGGCGCTGCGGAATCCATTCCTTCAGGCCTGGCCTGTGCAGGCTGTTCCCACTGGGACGTGTCTACGAGAATCAGTCCTTCCGCTATTTTCTCCAGATCCATGAATGCAGCCGGCAGAGGCGGACGAAGATAAAGGTCAAAAAATGGCTCGATATCCCGGATCTAAAAAGCTATGAGCGCTTTACACAGGACTGGCATGATTATCTAAAGGAAGTCCGGGATGAGGTCAAACATACCCAGGATGATGCACGCAGGAAGAAACGGAACATGGATGTCCTGCGGACTTTCTATTTGACTTCCTGGGAACCCATCCGTCCGGATTCCCAGGCCTGCAGGACGCAGGATAGGGATTCTTCCGTCCGGGATGGGGGCTTCTATGAACAATTTTATGCAAGGCTGCGTCAAACAACCGAAGGAGCCCTTTAAGGGCACATCATCGGGTTCCGTCAAAAATCCGCGTAGGATAGCCCTAAGACCGCCTTTTCTCGATCGCTCCGGCTAAAGATGCGAAACGACAGCCGCAATTGTGCATCACTTTGCGGCCCCAAACGCGAAAGGGAAGTCTTACCAATTTGAAAGCCCGTCAGGGCCCGCCGTAATGTCCGGCATGGCTTCACCCGAAAAGCATTCCAAAGCCTTCCCTTCCTCATTAGGGCCGAAGTAAGCCGCCTTCGGCTGCAGTTCAGGGCGGATCCTGACGGGGAGCAGCCATGGCCTTAAGTTGACCGCATTAGGCCTTTCACGCCAGTACGGAGCGTCCTGTTTTCTTTAAGGGGGCGCAGCAGCAGATAGAGGAATCCGGCTATCAGCAGCACGGCCGCAGCGGTTCCGATGCCGAAAGGAGCGCCCGCGAACAGGATGGACAACTGGTAGATGCACAGGGAAACCACATAGGCCAGACCGGTCTGGTAACCGATCGCAAACCAGAACCATTTTGCGTTGTTCATCTCCCGCTTGATGGCTCCCATGGCCGCAAAGCAGGGCGCGCACAGGAGATTGAACACCAGGAAGGAATAAGCCGACGATGCAGTCATGCTACCAGCGAGCATTCCCCAGATTTCTTCGCCTTCTTCCGCCACTTCCGCAAACCCATACAGAATGCCGAAGGCGCCTACCACATTTTCCTTGGCGACCAGACCGATAATAGCCGCCACCGCGGGCTTCCAGTCTCCCCAGCCAAGCGGTATGAAAATCCAGCTGATGGCGCTGCCGACGGCAGCCAGGATGCTGTGGTCAATTTCCATGCTCTCCAGCATACGGAACTGTCCGTCCACCCAGCCAAAATAGGTGGTAAACCAAATCACGATGGTGGACAGCGCAATGACTGTCCCCGCTTTTTTGATAAAAGACCAGCCACGTTCCCACATGCTGCGCAGCACATTTCTCAGGGTTGGCAAATGATAAGCGGGAAGCTCCATCACAAAGGGGGCAGGATCCCCTGCGAACATCCTGGTTTTCTTTAAAATAATCCCAGAACAGATGATTGCCGCAATCCCCACAAAATACGCGCTGGGGGAAACCCACCATGCGCCGCCGAACAAAGCTCCGGCGATCAGGGCGATGATGGGAAGTTTGGCTCCGCAGGGTATGAAGGTGGTGGTCATGATCGTCATCTTGCGATCCCTGTCGTTTTCAATGGTGCGGGACGCCATGATGCCGGGAACCCCGCATCCGCTTCCAATGAGCATGGGGATGAAGGATTTTCCGGACAGCCCGAACTTGCGAAAAATGCGGTCCATGATGAACGCAACCCGGGCCATATATCCGCAGGCCTCCAAAAATGCCAGGAACGCAAATAGCACCAGCATCTGGGGAACAAACCCCAGCACAGCGCCCACGCCTGCCACGATACCGTCAATGATCAGCCCTTGCAGCCAGTCGGCGCAGCCTATCGCAGACAAGGCAGATTCAACCAGAACCGGAACGCCCGGGATTTCCAGCCCGAACAGGTTCCATCCGTCCCCGAACACCCCGTCATTCGCCCAATTTGTAGCCCAAGCGCCCACCGTGGTGACGGACACATAATAGACCAGGAACATAACCGCCGCAAAAATAGGAAGCGCAAGCCACCGGTTCGTCATAATCCTGTCAATCCTGTCGGACATCGTCGTCTTTTCTCCAGACCGCCGCGTATAACATGCGCCAATGATGGAGGAAATATAGACATACCTTTCATTGGTAATGATGCTCTCCGTGTCGTCGTCCATCTCCTCCTCGATCCTGGCGATCAGGGCGGAAACATCCGGCGCCGCGGGCATTTGGGAGCCGATTTTATCATCCTTTTCCAAGAGTTTGATGGCGAAGAAGCGTTTCTGTCCCTCCGGAATGCCGGAAAGTTCTCTTTCCGCTTCCTCCAGGACGGCTTCCACTCTCGGATCGAAGCGGTGTACTGCGCAGGACGCCTTTTCCCGCGCCAACGCCACGGCCCTTTCCGCCGCTTTCATTACGCCGGTTCCTTTTAGAGCCGAGATTTCCACCACTTCACAGCCCAGCTTTTCGCTCAGTTTCTCCACATGGATCTGATCGCCGTTCTTTTCCACCACATCCATCATATTTACAGCCATCAGTACCGGAATCCCCAGTTCCATGAGCTGGGTGGAAAGGTATAGATTTCTTTCGATGTTGGTTCCGTCCACAATGTTGAGGATCACGTCCGGTTTTTCCTCTATCAAATAGTTCCTCGCCACCACTTCCTCCAGCGTATAGGGGGACAAGGAGTAAATTCCCGGCAGGTCCATGACCGCCACATCCTTATAGCCCTTCAGCTTCCCTTCCTTCTTTTCCACCGTTACCCCGGGCCAGTTCCCCACAAACTGGTTGGAACCGGTCAGCGCATTGAACAGCGTGGTCTTCCCACAGTTCGGATTTCCCGCTAGCGCAATCTTGATCGACATATGCTACCTCTTTCCGCCTCGCAAGCTTTTTCTTCTTCAATTTATATTTGCATCAACTATCATTTATTAGTTTTAACTAACATACGGCGTCAAAAATCTTATCTCCTATTCAACCAAGATCATTTCTGCATCCGCTTTCCGTACGGACAGTTCATATCCCCTCACCGTAACTTCCATAGGATCCCCCAAGGGCGCCACCTTTCTCACGTGGATTTCCACTCCTTTTGTAATCCCCATGTCCATGATCCGCCTTTTCACGGCTCCTTCCCCTGTCAGCTTTACGACCCTTGCGCCAGTTCCACAGGGAATTTCCCTTAATGTTCTCATTCAAACCTCCGTTTTGCTGGATACCGATTCGGTACGCGGGCATATTCTCCTGCCCTTTGCTCTGTGCTTAGCTCACCATGATCCTGTTTGCCATGTCCCGTCCGATGGCGACTCTGGAATCTTTGACATTGACGATCATATTGCCGCCCATCTCAGAAACCACGGTCACCACCCCTCCAGCCACAAATCCCAGATTCTCCAGAAATCTTCTGGTCTCTTCCCTGCCGCCCACCTTACGGATCACGTTCGGCTCACCGGCTCTTACCATCGTTAACGGCATATTTCTTCTCCTTTTTCTCAATTGAAATGGAATAGAACAAATTATCAAGTAACATGCAATACGTCTTTCCTTTGCATTAGTTAGTATATACTAATCAAAATTAGATGTCAATTACTTTTTTTACACTTCTTTCCATCATTGATCCCGTCTGTCCGCTTTAACAAACACGCAAATCAGGGCGCGGTTGTTGCTAGTTTATGGCTCCCCCAATACATTATTTGACTATCAAATTTATTATAACGGAAAATTGTTTTGCCTCCATCAATTGCCGCATTCCTCTCTCCTTCATTATAAGAATCATGATCCTGAGCACTTTGATTTTCCGTCACTCTTTTACTCCGGACATAATAAAAGGACGGCATACCGCTTTTGCTGGCACGCCGCCCCTTTCAATCGTCTTATTCTATTTTATGGTGCGTATCTCCGTCACATAGTCCGCCAGGCAGCAGGCCCGTTCATCCACCGGAATACCCGTTAGAATGATGTCCGTCTCTTCTCCCTTCAGGCTCAGCACTCCCCGCAGATCCTCCACGGTTAAGATTCCGTTATCCAAAAGCCCGAGAACCTCATCCAGGATGAGCATGTCGCATTCCCCTGTATTTAAAACCTTTTTCGCAAAATTGAGGCCGTTTTTGATATTCTTGACCTCTTCCTCCTGTTTTTCCTTGGAGAGCTCTGAGAAATTCTCATTGGATTTTTCGAAGCGGAACAGCTTGATTTCCGGTTCCAGCCTGCGCGCGTAATCATCCTCTGTCAGTCCCTTTCCTCTCAGGAACTGGATGATCACCACACGGGCTCCCTTTGCCGCGGCTATCAGCCCGCAGCCGATAGCCGCCGGGGACTTTCCATGTCCGCTCCCCCCGTAAACGTATATTTTTCCTTCCGCCATATGCATGCCTCTCTAACGTATATTGCAGCCACGCCACTGTCGTCCACCGATATTTCATATGCCGCATAGCCTCTTTGGCTTGCGACAGGGCCCTTACTCTATCATAGTTCCAGGTTTCTGCATGGCCTCGGGCAGAGCAGATCCCCCTTCGCCCGTCAAGCATGGAAAGACGTATCTATGCGAACAAATTCGACCGTTACATCTTCCCCATTTAACTCTGCTCTTTGCAGGTATTATACCATAGGTATCCACCCTACGCAACTTTTTGTACGCGGATACACAGGACAACAGCACAATCGTTGTTATCCGGCACGGATACGCTACCTATTATTCTTCAATGAGTTCCAGCTTGCTCACCGATACCTCATAGGCAATCCTTTTTTCAAGCTGATCCTCCCCTACTTTCTTCATATACTCACGGCTCTGAATCCTTCCCCAGATCTCACAGCGTTCTCCCACATTAAATCCACCGGCAAAGCGTGCATTCCTTCCCCAGCAGATACAGGGGATATAATCGGATTTCCCATAGGGCCTGTTCACTGCCAACAGCACGTCGGCAATTTCACGCCCCAGCGGCGTTTTACGATAAACAGGTTCCTTGCAGATATAGCCGTCCAGGTAAATTTGGTTGGTTTTGGAACTTTCCTCCAGTTCCTCCACAAATTCGATCTCCCGCACAAATACGGACAGGATCAGCCTGTTTCTCCGTTCTTCATGCCGGTTATAGGAACGGAATTGGCCGGATACGCATATGTAGGCCCCTTTATAGTCTTCCTCCACATCGAGAAGCCGTTCCGAAACCATCAGGGGAATAATGTCGCAGGAGTCACTTAGTCTGGCCACTTCCACATCTACCATGTAGAAGCCTTCCCCGAAAATCTCGTGGCTGAACACGAAGTCCCCCACGATTTTTCCCATGATAATTACCTGGTTGTTTTCAATTACCTTGTCTGTCATTTCTTCCTCTCTTTCTGCCGCACCAAGGCGGCTTTGCACGCAGGGGAACTTGAGTGCGCAGGGCAGCCTACGCATTCCCTGAACACAAATTCCCAGGTTGAAAATCCTCGACTTCCAACCTTGTTCTCCCTTCCTGGGCTCCCGACATACCGGGCCCCGGGCCGCATATAAATATTTTTTCCAGTATGTACTATAAGTTTATGCTTCCCTTTTCCTCCTCAGAACCAGCAGGGATCGCGCCTTTCTCCCCCTTTTCGACGCTTTCGGACAAAAGAATGGCGGGCCGACATGTTCCCACCCCCAGCAGGATCCCGCATGCAGCAAAGGCCTTGGGACAGGGCAGGGCGTCACGGGCGTATCATCATTCCCACGTGCCATCGCGCCGGACATTCCAATGAGCCCTGGACGCTTCCCTGTCAAGCATAGGCTTTCCAGGGAAGCAGGTCTCATCTCCATGGCGCGAAATGCACGTGGGAATGATGATACGCCCGTGACGCCCTGCCCTGTCCCAAGGCCTTTGCTGCATGCGGGATCCTGCTGGGGGTGGGAACAGTAACGTGTCAAACGGTAACCTTGCATTCGAACCACATTTTATATTTGAAGGAAATTCCATCTTATGCTATACTAAAAAATAATTGGAGTGTATGAAAGCAGGACGCTGAGATAAGGAGAAAGAAGCAAAAATTTCGGATCCGCATTACAGGAGGTCAGCGTGCCTGCGGTTTAACGGATTAAGACGCAATTAAGTTTACAGAATATGGAAAGGCACGGTTATTGATATGATGCATGTGAACGAATCGGCAGAGAATTATCTGGAAACCATCTTGATTCTGGGCAAATCGCACCCCGTCGTGCGTTCCGTGGATGTGGCGGAAGAATTGGGTTTTAAAAAATCCAGCGTCAGCGTAGCCATGAAAAATCTCCGGGAGAAAAACCATATCACAGTGACCAAAGAAGGGTTCATCTATCTGACCGAATCGGGAAGGCAAATTGCCGAAATGATTTATGAGCGGCATGAACTGCTTACCGCCTGGCTGGTGCGTCTCGGTGTAGAGGAGGAGACCGCGGTCCGGGATGCCTGCCGGATCGAACATGTGATCAGCGCTGAGAGTTTTGAAGCGATTAAGAATCATATCAAGTAAAGAGGGGCTCCCGGCATGTGTGAAGAAAAGCCGGGCGCCCCTTTTATAATTGCTGTTAGGAATAACCAAAGAAAAACTACTTCCGTCACCTGTCCCATTCAAATCCTATGGCATCCAGGAAGGATTTCGCAATGATCATATGTCCTGTGGAATTCGGATGTACCCGATCCCAGGACATATAAATCGCCGGATAATGGCGGAAATAAGCATCCATTGCCTGCTGAGCGTCTGCGAATACCAGATCATATTTTTCCGCCAGCTTTTTCACCCGTTCTCCATAGGCATCAGACATGGCGCGCATCTCGTCCGTCCTGTTTTGCTCCATATAGCAGGGCGGCATCAGGCAGATTCCCTTTACCGAGGGAAGCGTCTGGTTGATCATCCATTCCAGGTTTTTTTCATACTGGTCAATGGCAATATGGCACTCTGTCATGAGAAATCTGTCAAACTGCCTCCATACATCATTGATACCGATCATGATCGAAACCCAGTCGGGCTTTAAGTCCAGCGCATCCTGCTGCCAACGATTCCGCAAATCCTCACTGGTATTCCCGCCGATTCCCATATTAATCACGCGAATATACCTTTCGGGATAGTTCATGTCAAGAAGGGACTGCACGTATTGGGAATAACCGTTTCCCATGGCGCCGTTTCCTTCCCCATAAGGATAGGCTCGTCCGCAGTCCGTCACGGAATCCCCAATCATCACCAATTTCTCTCTTGTTCCAATCAGCATCTTCACGCGTCTCCTTTCCCGTAAAATACACGCTCCAGCCATCGGATGCTCCATTCCACCCAGCGGCCATTGTAGGCATCCTCAGTTCCCACTTCCTTCGTACATACCGACATGCCGTGTTCCCCTTCCGGTAAAATATGTAATTCAAAGGGAACCTTTGCTGCAGACAACGCCGCTGCGAAATACAGGCTGTTTTCCACCGGTACACAGGTATCCTCCGCCGTATGCCACAGAAAAGCCGGCGGCGTGTCCCCGTCCACGTGCTGATCCAGTCCAAAATACTGGTATTCTTCGCTTCCCTCCTCAGCGCCGCTCACCCACAACAGGGAACCCTTGTGCGCATATTCGTTCGCCAGGATGACCGGATAGGACAAGATCATCGCATCCGGCCTTATCTGCTCCTCACTCCAGTCGTATCCTTGCATCCTCACTGCTTCCAAGAACTTCTTCTCCCGGTATAAAGTGCCCATGGATGCCGCCAAGTGCCCTCCTGCGGAAAAACCGCATATGGCAATCCTTCCTGTATCCACCATCCATTTACCTGCATTTCTACGGATATGTGCCATGACGGCCGCAACCTGCATTAAGGGGCCAAAGTCTTTCGCCCCCTCTTCCACCGGGTAATCCACCACAAATACATGATATCCGGCTGCAAAATAGGGCTTTGCAACGGGTTCCGCCTCCCTGGGCGCTACCTGCTCATACCCTCCGCCCGGGCAGACTACCACGGCCGGAAACGGATGCGGCTGGCTCTCCTCCCCGTCCACTTCGGTCTGCAGATATGCCGTCACACTCCAACTCTTTGCTCCTGTTCCCTCCGGAACGAATTCAAAATATTTCATTTTTAGCTCCCATCTGCGCGCCCTGGCGCGCATACAAATCATGGGGATCCCATCTGCGTGCGTACCCCACACGCAAATCAGGAGGTTGAAACAAAGTTTCAACCTTTTCTCCCCTCCGCGTGCAAGGCACGCACTCCATTTTGCCATTGAATCTGTTGTCTTCTGATAAGCGGAAAGCGCGACAATCGGCTCCCCTTCAGCTCTTCCCCATGCATGTCCACCGCTGCAATCTGATGATTTTCATAGGTGGTATAGTAATAGATCCCCTTGCTGGCATTACAACAAGAGGTATAGAGGGTGATCTCGTATTTTCCCTCTGCCACCTCGCAGCAACCACGCTGCTGATGAACCGCACCCAGTATATGAAAGAACTGGCTGACGCTTTCCGTCTCCGAATCCCCCGAAACGGAATTCATCTTCACAAAGGCAGCCCGAATAAAACGGGATTGGGAAGACAGATCCCCCGGGAGCCCCAGAGCGCCCATTCCCCGGCTATAAGGATGCAGGGAAAGTCCGCCAGAAAAAGTATTCTCCGGCTCCTTTACGGATAAATTCATATAATCGTTCAGCCGGAACATCTGCTGGTCAAAGGGCGGATTGTTCGTCAAAATACCTACGGGATTGTCGTAGATCCGAATTCCCTCTTTCACGGATTCCACCGTGACCGCCTCCGTGGCATCCGCAACAATCCAATGCAGCTGCGCCACGGGCAGATTCCTACTAAAAGGCGTATCTGTCACATTGATCCTGCCGAGAAGCTGCCTTGCCTCTTTGACTGTAGCACATTTTCCGAGAACCCAGGGGATCAGTTCAAACTGAGCAATGTTATCCCGTCCCTGCTCCTCTTTGCGATACCGGGCGTTTCCCACGAAGTTCAATCCGGCCATTCCCAATCCCTTTTCGTTCACCCCGTCGTAGTAGAGCGGATAATCCGCCTCCACATGGGCCATGCCTATTATGGCGTAATGCTTTTCCAACGCAACAGCACTGCGAAAATGGAAAGGAAAATTTTGTGGCGTTACCACCACCTCATCCCCATAGGAAAAATCATAATCCAATGTTCTTCCGAAATAGAAATCTTTGGTTTTATATGTCGCCGCTGTGCACATGCACTTACCTCCTTCTCACCCCCTTCCCAAAAATAATTCCGTTTGAGCTCTTCCCCCTCTTTTATTTTCATTATGCCCAAGACATCTATTTTCCACTGCTGCTTCAGAGAAAAAATTTGCCAGCTCGTTTCCTACCGTATGGTTGGCACATAGCATGTTCTCCGCTCCCATGTTGCATGCCATGTCTGCTCCCATCTGCCCGCTAAAGCGTGTAGATGGGAGCAGGGAGATTGGAATTTTAATTTTCAATCTTTCATGGCATCGAGCACCTTCTTTCCCGCCAGCCTGATTGTTTCATTTCCCAGAAACCACAAAACAACAGGATACAAGAGCAGGGATACCAAAACCTTCATAAGAAGTCCGCCCAAAGGGCCCTCTACGATACGGTCGATGAGAAAAGAACTAAGGATGATCCCGATTCCAGACGCAGCCAGGGCCTGAAGCACATATCCAAATATTTTTTTTCCCCCTCCATCGCCGCACGGCTCCCCTCGCATCCTCCCCTCCCTATCTCTTCTGATCCAGACTCTGCATAACAGAAACAAAGCTGCTTCCGCAGCTGCTGTAGCAGCTGCTGCGCCCAGCATCCCCCCCACCGGTATCCATAGAAAGTTCAGGACAATATTCACAACTGCGCTTCCAAACGTTCCGTAAAAAGCCTCTTTTTCCCTTCTATAGGGAATCATTACCTGCCAGATGTAATAATTGTTGAATACAGAAAACAGCATGCCCACAGCCAACACAGCCAGCGCAGGAAATGCCTGCACAAACGTCTCCCCGCTGAGCAAGAGCAGAAGAGACTTTCCCACACAGACTGTCCCCACAGCCGACGGGATCACAACAAAGATGATGATACTCCCTGTTTTCTGTAACAGCGCTTCCGCCTTTTCCCCTCGGCCCTCTCCCAGGTAAAAAGATACCCGCGGAAGCAATACATTCGTCATACATGTTAGCAGCCCTGCCACAGCCTGGATGATATAATGTGCCGCGGAATACAATCCCACAGCCTCCATACTGCACAGATTGCCCAACATCGTTTTATCGATATGGACGTAGACGGAAATAGCCAGGTTTGCCCAAAACACATACTTTGCGCCCTGCCAATGCTCCCGAAATGGATGGCAGCCCTTTATGGACAATGGAATCCCTGCTTTGCGCACATAAACGAAGTTTACCGCCTGCATTCCTATAACGGCTCCGCTCATGATTAAGGCATATAAAAGATAATCCTGTTCTTCCCTGACAAGGAAAAACAGGAGCACACAGGCGACTATCTGAAAAACAGCAGTCCTTATGGCGATATATCGATATTCTTCCAAGGCATTGTAAAACCATTCCATCCCCAAAGCATTAAAAAACACGATCCCGGACTGTACCAGAAGAACCGCCGCGTACTCCTTCCCCGCACCGGCTATGAGGAGCCCAAACAGAATCAGATAAGCGATCCCTGAAAGCGCCAAATTCAAACAGAACAGCTCTCCGACCCTCTGAGCCAGCAGCTCCCTTTTCTCTCGTACCCTCGCAGCCTCACGCATAGCATAGTAGGAAATACCGCTTCCCCCGATCAAAATCAGGTATCGTACAATAGAATCCGTATAATTAACGATCCCGATTCCTTTATCCCCAAGCACACGGGAAGCATAGGAAAAAGTGATGACTGGAAACAACAGATTGAGAAGCGTCCTTATGAAATTCATAATTAGATTAGATATCAATGGCTTCTCTTCCAAACCACCGTTCCTCCTGCCTCCAAAGGACTCTTTTCTGGAGGGCTTACTTCCTTACCATCCTTTAGTATTTCATCCATACGGCTACGCATTCACATATAGAAGCCTTTCCGCCTGCGCATATTCCTCCTGGGTGTAACCGTAAGATACAATCTGCTCTTTTGTGGCACCAGCTTTCATCATTCTCTCGATTGCATTGGCGCGTTCTTTTTCGATTCCCTTCTCAATTCCTTGCTCGATTCCCTTCTCAATTCCTTGCTCGATTCCCTTCTTGATTCCCTTCTTGATTCCCTTCTCGATTCCCTCTTCAATTCCCCTCTCAATCATATACTCAGATAAATTGCACATCGTCTTTATCCTCCCATCCAGTTCCGTTGTCATTATCATCCCATATTTCTGCGTCAATATGCGTTTCTTTTCGTCCGCATCCATATGCGAAAGCAGCCTTTCTAACAAGGAGATCAATACATTCCCGGATTCCCGCTTTTTTTCGCCGCCTCTGATATGGATAATGATGCCCTTCATTAAATCCACGCTATAAGGATTTATTTTATTTCCAAAAACAGTCTTTCGTTCCAGTGAAATTTCCTCGATACAATCTCCGTTCTCTTCCGTATCCATGCAGATCCAGATGCTCCGTACCTTTTTCAGGTTGTCATAGTCGCTGTGGTAAAACTCTGTCTGCTTCTGTGCAGAAACCATCCTAGACAGATAAAATATGATCCTGTTCTCCAGGTGATAACCCAATTTGCCATAAGACGACGACTTCTGTGCCTCTATGTTTATCAGAATCTTCATCTCTTCCTTTTTCGGATATGCGCTGAAACGAATGTCAAAAAATATCTTCCCTTCTCCCGGTACCGAATCCTCCGTATTGGACATTTCAGCGCGCCCCAGATTGGAAAGTCCGGCATCCACCGGCCTAGTTCCCACTTCGATATCCGTACCGATGCAGGACATAATCTCCTCAATCGACATATCCTGAAATTCCTGAACGGAATACTTCAGGATCCGTGCAAGAACCTGTTTGTCTGCGAGCAGACATTTCACATTTTCATCATAAGTACTCGCATCATTTGTCGCTTCGACCGCCTGAGCTAAATTCGTTCCTGCCATTCGGGACTCCTGCCTTTATATATTATTACGTAATTTACTATAATCAGTATAGCCGATTCCTATGGAAATGGCAATGAAAATATACCCTTTAGTCAAGCCAAAGGGAACGCTGGGATGTCCATGCATTTGACCTCGCTATTTAGGCAGGAAAGAAAAACAATCCAATACATCAAGTTTCATCACTGCCCACCGCCCCCACTTACGGGCGCTTTCTCATCTCGTAATAGGCGATGCTCCCCTGCCCCCATATGGAAACTTCCTTTCGTTCCCCCACTTCATAGTATTCCCCTAGCTGCGCTGTTGCAAGCCCCTCTTCCACGCCATAACCCGGTGTATAGATATACACTGCCCGTTCCGCCAAATCGTTCAAATCCCCCTGTTCAAAATAGGGCTTTCCGTATATCCGGATCGGCACGGTGGTATCCGTCTGGACAAATCGCCGCCTTTGCGCCTTTCTGTCCCAAAAACGATAGATCGATATGGTCGAAAAGCCATTGTACTGCGGCAGATCGTCCCATATAATGAGATCCTCCGATCCATCAAATCCGATCTGCGCAAGCATCCTGTCATAAGCCTTATCCAGATAGGACATCTGATTGTTATAGACGGCCATATCCGCCAGCACATGCTCCGGCTGATATTCCCCTTCTTGCGCGTTCCAGGCAGGATGGGCCACCGTATATCCTCCCCCTGTCGGCCTCATATCGAACAGTTTTCCCATCACCCAATCCACAGTCGTATAGGACTGGGCGAGACAGCAGACTGCCAATAAAACAAGAAGGGCGCTTTTCATCCCTCCCCACCTCACCACCTTTAGCACCAGAAGCACTGTCACGGACAGCAAAAACATTTCCAACGGATAGTGATACCTAGGATTGCTCCAAGTTATATAAAGACAGCTGAATAGGAAAAAAGCCGCCATCCCGCCGCAAAACCCGATCAACGGTGCTGCCGTTTCCTGCTGGACTTCTGTGAGATATCCTCTTTTAGGCAATTGGGAAAAATTGACCCTATCCTGACCGCATACAGCCCTCTCCAGCCGATCGTGCGATCCTTTGATCCGAAGCTTTTCGGCATCTTGCATCCTGTTTTTCCGACATGCCCTCCATTTCCGCCATCCCCAAATTCCCAACAGGCTTATCGAGATCAGGGTAAAAAGCCAGTAGAAGTTCATAGCGAATATCATTTTTATTTTAAGCCAGATATAAGGTAGGCTCAGGGCAAAATAATGCATGGTTTCCCCATCCCCTTCTCCGACCTGTATTCCTCCGTACCACAAAGTCATTCCGCGAAACCGCAGCAAAAACAGATACCCCAGAAGTCCTCCCCACGCCGGCAGCATCGCCCATAACGCCCGGTCCTTGAGGCATGCCCATCCTTTTGTCCATAGACGATACAACATCCAGGACAACATATAGCCTGCCAGCATCACGCTCCCCGTCTCCTTAGATTGGATCAATACAACGGAGAAAAAGCAGAGCAGGACATATCTGCCGCTCAAATGCAGATACAGCACATACACAGAAAAGAGCATGACAGCCATATCAATGTTGAGGATCCCAAAGGTTCCCAGGGCCATGGGGCCCGAGGTGATTACAAAGACAGCTGCCGCGATCCAGTTCTTGGAAGACTCTGAAAGCAAGCGTTCCATGATTCGGTACACAAAAAGGGTATAAAAGAGATAGAGCACAAGATTTACCAGATTGACGCCATATACATCGCCGGGAGCCAAATATTCCCCAATGGCTGCAAACAGGGCATAGCCAAGGGATGTATGGCCGCATAAACGGAAGGAATCAAAGTAGGATAACGCAGTGAAATCATAGTTGCGACATCCCTCTATTATATTTTTCAGATAGGTTTCGCCGTCCCATCTCTGAGTGAGACCCAGCAGGTTCAGCCGAAGAAGTACCGTCGCCCCCAAGAGGAGCAACAGTTCTTTGTTTCCCATCATCCGGCCGGGAAGGGAACGGATCAGACTTTCCAAATGGATTTCATTTTTTTCCCAATAGAGAAAAAAAGCGCCAAAGAAAGCGCCCGCGCTGAGAAGCACGCCGGCATACATCGCCCACAGATTGATTCGATATTGGATCCCTGATAATGCTCCGCTTACGAAAAAAGCAAGGAAAATGACGGAAATCACCGCGATTTCTCCGTATATTTTTCCCTGGGTTTTAGAATGTCCATTGTTTTGCATGTTTGCTCCCATCTGCCCGCTTTAGCGGGCATACAAATCAGGGAGATTGAAAATTTTTAATTTTCAATCTTGTTCCTATCTGCGTGTTAAAGTACGCGCACAAATCAACGAGGTTGAAATGAAGCTTCAAGTTTCCTCTAATTCTACCGTTCATAGACGGCTTAAACCTATATTTGCTTCTTGTATCTTTCATCCAGCGCTACTATATTGAAAGTAGAAAAAGGGAAAGCCATAAAAGCGGCTCTCCCCCTCAAACGACAAAGCTAAAACCTTATGTGAAGTAAGCCGTCGCTATTTGCGCTAGTGGCGGCTATTTCCATTTTCCCTTTTAATCTGATAAATCAAATTAAAAAGGGCAACAATGAATATCCCAATCTGGATAAAATCCAGACATGAAACATACATTGTATAGCCCTCCTTTCTCTCGTCTGGAGGACTTTTATACCCTCCGAAAAAGAGGGGTTAAGCCGCCTTTGGCTCTATGGTTTCCCGTATGAAGTATACTCTCAGTGGACAAGGGCTATACGCCCCAAGTGCCGTATTTTGATGGCTGGCAAGGCAACGGAATGAGGCGTACTGGACGTACGCCGATTGACGTTAAC
>CANSTU010000007.1 GCA_947650005.1 uncultured Lachnospiraceae bacterium | reverse complement strand
GGTCCAATACCGGACCGGCATGCTGCCAAACCAAAGGAGCGGCCGGGTTGTCCATGTGATTGTCCCGGAATTTATAGAAAGTTAACTTGTTTGGTCTTCGGTTATGCATTATAATAAAAACGGTAGTATGAGAGGATGCCTGTATTTCAGTACTGGTTTTTGGGAATGCAGGGGCCGTTCCAGGCAGCAGAATGCGAGGAAAACCCTGATTTGTACGCGCGCTAAAGCGCGCAGATGGGAGCCAAAAATGGGCGATTTTGAAGATAGAAAGACGGATGAGTGCGAAGAGGACAAGAAGAAGGAGCGCGGCCTGACTGACGGAGGGGATGGAAAGGAAGGGAAAGACGGCGCAGACTCCGGGAAAGGTCAGGAGCCGGGAGGCGGGAACGAAAAGAAGGGAACGCAGGAGAAGCAGGAATCCGGGTATGAGGACGTATGTTTTATCTGCCGCAGGCCGGAGAGTAAGGCGGGAAAGATGTATCATCTTCCCAACAGTATTTGCGTCTGCGATGATTGTATGCACCGGACGATGGATGCTGTAAGTCAGTATGATTATCAGGGGCTTTTGAATAATCCGGAGCTGTTAAACATGCTCAACAATATCAATAAAGATGGGAAATATACCAATATCAGCTTTGTAAACCTTTCGGATATGCAGGGGAGCGGAGGGATCCCGAATAAGCAGAAGATTAAAAAGAAGGCGCCGAAGGAGAAGACAGAGCAGCCCGTCCTGAATATCCGCGATATTCCTGCGCCGCATAAGATCAAGGCAAGCCTGGATGAATATGTGATCGGGCAGGAAAAGGCGAAGAAGATCATTTCGGTGGCGGTCTATAATCATTACAAAAGGGTGGCCACCAATACCATGGATGACATAGAGATAGAGAAATCCAATATTCTGATGATCGGGCCCACGGGATCGGGAAAAACATATCTGGTGAAAACCCTAGCCAAGCTGTTGGATGTGCCGTTGGCCATTGCGGACGCGACTTCTCTCACGGAGGCAGGATATATCGGTGACGATATTGAGAGCGTAGTCTCCAAGTTGTTGGCTGCTGCGGACAATGACGTGGAAAAGGCGGAAAGAGGGATTATTTTTATCGATGAGATCGATAAAATTGCCAAGAAAAAGAACACCACTTCCCGGGATGTGAGCGGCGAATCCGTACAGCAGGGAATGTTGAAGCTTTTAGAGGGAGCAGAAGTGGAGGTCCCGGTGGGGGCCAGCAGCAAAAATGCCATGGTTCCTCTTGCCACGGTCAATACCAGAAATATCCTGTTCATCTGCGGCGGGGCATTTCCGGATTTGCAAGACATTATTAAACGCCGTCTCACGAAGCAGTCCACGATGGGTTTTGTGGGAGAGTTGAAGGATAAATACGACAAGGATCCAGATTTGCTGGGAAGGGTAACGGTGGAGGATCTGCGCAGCTTCGGTATGATTCCGGAATTCTTGGGAAGGCTTCCCATTGTGTGTACCTTGCAGGGGTTAACGGCGGAGATGCTGGTGCGTATCCTGAAGGAGCCCAGGAATGCGATCTTAAAGCAGTATCAGAAGCTTCTGGCCTTAGACGAGGTGAAGTTGGAATTTGATGAGGATGCCTTGGAAGCGATTGCGAAGAAGGCTACGGAAAGGGATACGGGAGCCAGGGCGCTGCGTGCTATTATAGAGGAATTCATGCTGGATATTATGTATGAAATTCCCAAGGATGATAATATAGGCCGGGTGACGATCACCGGAGATTATATCCGGGGAACGGGCGGCCCTGCCATTCAGATCCGAGGAACGGGGTATGCCCTGGAAGATCGGCAAGCAGAGGGATAAACCCGTTAGATTCATTCACCCTGGAGAAAGCGGTTAAGGTATTTTCTGCAGGCAGCATGGCGAACCCACGAATGGTTTGCTTTGCTCCTGCGCCATGCTGCATTGGCGCGGGAGCCGTTTCCTATAGGGTGAATGAATTGTTTTATAAACCTTAAAGGGGAAAGATACATATATTGATAGAAAAGGTGCGGAGCATTTTTTCATGACCTGTAAGGAAAAAATATTGTCGGAGGATTACCAGGATATTCTGACGAGTTATTTCGTGGAAGGGGACCGGGATGTGGAGACGGACCGATATTGTGCCATTCCCATCTCTGACAGGCTTTGGTCGGTCTATTATAACAGGGCTTACTTACCGCAGCTGTCTTTTGCGGATTATAACTATCGGTTTGTGACGGAAATCTATGGGTTAATGGATGTATCCTTCCCGGAAGTGGCGGGCGGAGGGTTTGATCCGCAGCCCTTAGTACATTCGGGAATCACGGCGGTTCAGCGGGAGCCTCTTTTGCTGACGGGCAGAAATGTTGTGATCGGTTTTGCAGATACGGGGATCGACTATCGTAACCCTGTGTTTCGCAGGGCGGATGGAAGCACCAGGATTTTGGCGATTTGGGATCAGACCATACAGGACGGAACGCCTCCGGAAGGATTTGAGTACGGCAGTGAATATACCCAGGATCAGATCAATGAAGCGCTGAAACTGGAGGAACCGCTTGATTTGGTTCCCACAGAGGATGAAATCGGCCATGGAACGGCCACAGCCGCCGCTGCAGCAGGAAGTGCCTTGAATGGCGGCTTGGGATTTATAGGGGTGGCTCCGGATGCGGATTTGGTGGTGGTTAAATTAAAACAGGCCAAGGAATTCATCCGGGAATTCTATATGCTGCCCCGGGAGGTGCCGGCTTATGAGGCAAACGATATCGCCCTGGCCGTAAAATACATCAATTCTTTTCTGATTCCCTATGCACGTCCCGTGGTTACCTGCCTGGGGGTGGGACGCAGCTTCGGTGCGCATCAGGGTACGTCTTCCCTGGATCGTTACCTGAGCGACGTCAGCCTGGATTTCAACAGGGCAGTGGTGGTGGCCGGAGGGAATGAGGGAAATACGGGCCATCATTATTTTGGGAACGTGGAAGGTGCGGATCCTGTAAATGTGGAAATGCGGGTGGAGGAGGATACAAAGGGATTTTTGGTTGAAATATGGGGAAATATCCCCAACTACTTTAACGTTGTCATCCGTTCCCCGGGCGGAGAAGAAGTGCCGACGATCAGCAGCAGGGTAAAAGGGAAATGGGAATATCGGTTTGTATATGACAAAACTCAGGTTCAGATGGATTACCAGCTCAATGATCAGATCACGGGCACTGAAGTGGCGGTTCTTCGGTTTGAAGATCCTAGCCCAGGTATCTGGACGTTGCAGTTCCGTCAGGAAAATCGGAACGATACGGGGTTTTTTCATATGTGGCTTCCCATCCGCCAGTTTGTGGAGGGCAGAGTGGAATTTCTGCAGCCCAGCCCGGAAACCACATTGACCTCTCCTTCTTATGCCACAGCGGTTCTAACTGTGTCGGCCTATAACAGCAGGAACAATAGCTTTTATGTCAATTCCGGCCAGGGCTTCGGGCCGCAGGGAGAGATTAAGCCGGAACTGGCCGCTCCAGGCGTGGATATCTCTACTGTGGAGGGAATGCTTCGTGGAAGGGCCGTGGTGGGGAGTGCAACAGGAACCTCCATGTCGGCAGGCCTGACGTCAGGCGCTTGTGCGCTCGTCCTGCAGTGGGCGGTGGGAAGGGGGAATTATTCCGATATCAATGGGGTAGGGGTGAAGAATTATTTGATACGTGGCGCTGCTCAGGATGCGGCGTATCGTTATCCCAGTCCACAGTGGGGGTATGGCCGTCTGGATATGGAAGGGACATTCGACTGGATTGCCGGAATATAAGAAAAGAGCGTTAAGATGAATTTTTGGATGCAGTACATGGATCCAAAAAGATGCACAGAAGAAGGATTTAGGAGGGTATTTCGATGAATGCAACACTTTCCAAGTACAGAGGCCTCTACCAGGAAAAAAATTATTTGAAGGCGCTGGCCGGTTCCATGCTTTCCCGATTTGGCGACGGAATCGATACGATTGCGTTTTCCATGTTGGTATATCAGATCACAGGTTCTACCCTGCTGACTGCAACCGTGTTTGCGGTGAACGGACTTCCCAATCTGCTGTTCGGGTTGATCTCCGGAACGGTTACTCAGCATCGGAACGAGAAGGATATCATGGCGCTCTGCGATTTGGGAAGAGGGTTGTGCGTGGCTGGTACGGCGCTTCTGTTCTTTATGGGCCTGTTACGGCCCTGGCATCTGTATTTGTTCACCTTCGTGAACTCATCCTTTGAAGCCTTCCGTGGACCTGCAGCGGTGAGCATTGTCCCGAAGATCCTGAGCCGTGAGCGTCTGGAAGAGGGAGTGGCCTTTGAGACATCCGCCACCAAGCTGATGGAAGTGCTGGGGCTGGCTGCAGCGCCCCTGGTGATCGGGACGATGCAGCTCGGCGGCGCCCTTCTTCTCGATGCGGCCACCTTTTTGGTATGCGCCATCTGTTCTGCATGGATCGCGCTTCCTGCCGTTGAGAAAGAGAAGATCACACTACAGGGCGGCCTTTCTGACCTGAAGGAGGGTTTTTCCTATGTGAGAAAAAGTGGCGGGCTGATACGGATATGCGTCTTTACTTGTCTGATCAATATCGTTTTCGTTCCTGTCAATGTATTTCAGGTTCCCTACGTGGAAGATATTCTTCACGCGGGGAGCAGCATGTTGTCCGTGATTGGGATCGGGGCTATTGCGGGAATGTCTGTCTGCTCTCTGTTTGGTCCCATGATTAAGGAAAAACTGGGGGAAAGAAAAGCTTTTTGGGCCAGCGGGTTCCTGATCGGAGCAGCGTATGCCGCTCTGATCGGTATTGCAGGTGCGCAGGTTTGGATTCAATATGTGGTTCTTTTTGCGGTGATGTTCCTGTTTGGGGCAGGGATTGCGGTATCCTCTTTCCTGATACAGACACAGATGTTCGCATGGGTGGAGCAGGAATATTTGTCCAGAGTTTCAGCGATCATGAACATGTTTGCTTTGTGCATCGTTCCTTTGGCATCGGCGCTGGCAGGACTGGTATCCGAAATAATTAGATTGGAATTGTTATTCCTCGGCGCCGGCGTTTTTGCGTTGTGCGTTTATTCCATAGATTATCTGTGGCCTAGGAGGAAAGGATGAGCGAGGGAAGGCATAGCCTGCGATATGTAGGGGTATATCCATGAAAAAGGAAAACGGCATATGGGTGATGCGGCTGTTGTGGATTGTTTATTTCATTCTTATAACAGCCGTCTGCCGTCTGCCTCTTTGCGCGTATGCGAAAGATGCGGCCTGCATGATGCCGGACAGGCCGGAGGCGGCGGGAGAGGGCTTGGTGGGAATCCTTGGAAGTCCTGCAGGCCGTGTGGCGGCGGCGGACACCAACGGGATGGAATACAGGAATTATCTTCAGCGCGTGGAAGGGATTGGCCAGATATCTGAATTGTCCGATCAGGGATTTCGAGTGATAGAATCCCAGGTATTTTGTATAGAATTGGAGCGCTTTGGGGAAGTTTCTTTTATCCCAGCTCTTGATGAGAGGTATCATCGGCTGGTGATATTCTTAGCAGGAGAGGATGGAAGCATTGTATACCGGACGCAGGAACTGGTGACCAATTATCGGATCCGCGGAAAGATGATGCAGTCCACAAGAGGGATCGCTGGGGTTGCTTTCCAGGATGTGAATGGAGACGGACTTACGGATATCTTGCTGATTACCTCCTGTGTAGACGAAGGCTCCTTTCCGGTAAAACGGACAGTCAGGGTGGGAGACGTGCTTTTTCAGAACGGACAAGGATTTTATCGGGATTGGAGGCTCTCGGATGAAATCAACCGGTTCGGCATGAATAAAAGTCTGAAGCTGATGACTGCATTCGTAATGGACGGGGATTCCACGGAATTTTTGTATACGGCTGTGACTCTGGAGGAACTCCTTTCCCACGGATTTGAAATCATACCGGAACAGTGCTATTGGAGAGAATTTGAAAAACTGGGCAGGCTGCGCGTGGTTCCGGGAACTTTTCGTGTGGCTGGATATGATATGTTCCTCATCTATTTGGTGAATGAGCAGGGGAATATTGTGTGGAGCTTTCAGCCTATGGGAGATTATGATAATCTCTACGCCTTACGCGGGATGACTTGCAAGGATGTGGACGGGGATGGAATGAAGGATCTCGTGGTATTGGCCCGCTATAGCCGGGAAGACGACAGGGGCGGTATGGTGGTGGAAAGCGATTATGAGATTTATTATCAAAGGACGGGCGGGTTTGATACGGATACCGGCTTTAAGGAAACGTACCGTTGCAACGATACGGATACGGTAGAAGAGCTGGTGGAAAGAGCCCGGGCCTTCTGGGGCTGGTCGGTGGAGGACGGGAGGATCGATGATAAAGATATTGATCGTAGATGATGAAAAGCCCATCTGTGATTTAATAGAAATGAATCTATCCGCAGCGGGTTATCACTGTACGACGGTGATGGATGGGCTGGAGGCATTGGATTTGATTGAGCAGCAGAATTTTGACCTGATCCTTCTGGACATCATGCTGCCGGGGGCGGACGGTTATGATATTATGGAATACATCAGGCCGCTTCAGATCCCCGTAATTTTCATTACGGCCAAACATGAGGTGCGCGACCGGGTGAAGGGGCTCCGGTTGGGGGCGGACGATTATCTGGTGAAGCCCTTTGATATCGTGGAGCTTATCGCCAGGGTAGAGGCGGTACTCCGCCGGTATAACAAGACGGAACAGATTCTGGAGGCCGGGGACGTGACGGTGGACGTGGAAGCCCGCCGCGTAACGAAAGCGGGCCGGCCTGTGGTGCTCACGAATAAGGAATTCGGGCTGTTGGTTCTTTTCTTGAAAAACCGGAATGTGGCGCTTTTCCGTGAAACTATATACGAAAAAGTGTGGGAAGGGGAATACGACGGGGATAGCCGTACTTTGGATCTGCATGTACAACGCCTGCGGAGAAAGCTGGGCTGGGAACATTGTCTGGTGGCTGTCTATAAGGTGGGATACCGTCTGGAAGTATAGGGATGATATGCCGTTTGCGGCGTGATTGTTTCCATCCCAGGCGGTGGAATGGTCATGTGCAGATGGCGGAAGGAGAGGGATTTTGAAGTTTTCCACGAAACTGTTATTATGTACCATGATGCTCATGGCAGCGGTTCTGGGATTTTCCGGATTCTATTTCGTAAATTATGTGTTTGAATCTTCCCTGGAGCGGGAGATCCAGCAGGCTTTGGATGAAAGCAGCATCCTCCGGTTTGCCTTTGAGACGGCGGCCCTGAATGTACCGGCCAAATACGATGTGCTGCCGGACGGAAGCGTGTTCCAGATCGCGTCCAACATGGAGACGGGAAGCCAGGGAGCGGGCAGACTGCTTCGCATCACGGATGAAGAAGGGAACGTGCTCTATGCCAGCGAAGAGTTTGCAGCGGACGGAAGCCTTCTGGTGAAGACGGAGGAAGGGACGAAGACTTATCGGGTGATCGGCGAGGGGGAAAACTTTTACATCCATACATCCAGCGTGGTCAATGCTCTTGACCGGATTTTGTTTCTGGAGACGCTAAAAGACGTATCGGAGGTATTCCAGGAAAGGGGATTGGGTTTTTCTGTCTACAGACGATTGACGATCCTCATGCTGGTTTTGGGGACAGTGATCATGCATTTCATTTCCTCCTGGCTGACCAGGCCTGTGCGCTTTTTGACAAGGGCCACTAAAAGGATGGCGGCTGGGGAGTACTCCTATCGGGCCAAAAAGGTTAGCCGGGACGAGCTGGGTGCGCTGACCGGCGATTTCAATCGGATGGCAGCGGCCCTGGAAGAGAATATTGGAAGGCTTGAGGAGGAAATCCAGGCCAGGGAAGACTTTGTGGGCGCTTTCGCTCATGAATTGAAAACTCCTTTAACCTCGATTATCGGTTATGCGGATATGCTCCGTTCCCGGAAGCTGGATGAAGAGAAGAGTTTTTTGTCCGCCAATTATATTTATACAGAGGGTAAGAGACTGGAGGCTATGTCCATTCGGCTTTTGGATATCATTGTCACCAGACGGGGAGAAGTGGAGCTGACAGAGGTTCCAGTAAAGACGCTATTTGACTATCTCAAGGATATGTTTTCCGTACGGGAGGATATGGACTATCGTTTTACCTACGAGGAGGGGACGGTGCGCGCGGAAGCCAGATTGATCGAAACCGTTCTGGTGAATCTGCTGGACAATGCCTGTAAGGCTTCGGAACCGGGGAGTAGGATTGAGGTGGATGGCAGAAAAGAGGGAGACGGATATCGTTTCACGGTACGAGATTATGGGCTGGGCATTCCGAAGAAGGAGCAGGCGCGGATTACGCAGGCCTTTTATATGGTGGATAAATCCCGCTCTAGGAGTAAAAACGGGGCGGGGTTGGGATTGGCCCTGTGCGCGGAAATCCTGGCTCTGCATGCAAGCAGGCTGGAAATAGAGAGCACACCGGGGGAGGGAAGCCGGATCGGTTTTCTTCTGCAGACGACGGAATGGAGTTAGGGTGAAAAATGGCAGTTCAGCCATTTTTCGCCCGTGAATATACGCCCGCTGAAGCGGGCAGGGAGGTTAGGTTGAAAAAAGGGGGAGCAGGAAGATATTTTCTGTCAGCGGCGGCCCTTGTGATTACGGCGCTGTCCATATGGGGGCCGGAGGCTTTGGCCGAATATAAGGATCGGGCGGTGCTCAACCAGATTCGTACACAGGAAGCGTCTGCGGAAGGGGAGGGTTACCGATACCGCCTCGGGAGCGCGGAGAAGCTGCATATTCTGTCCAAATGTCTGGAAAGCCAGATGCCCTCGGAGGGCGGGGCGGAGCAGGGAGAAGCGTCCGGAGATTATCAGGAAGGAACCTTTGCCTTCATCATCAACCATAGAGGCCCATCGGGGAAGGAGATTACGGAGGAACAGATCTATATGGCCTGTGAAGACGGGCTGATTCGGTTGAAGGAGCTGGGAATTCTGCCACAGGAGGTGCAGAGGATAGAAGAGGAGGATTATGATGCGGTTCTCTATTCTGCCATAGATGTTCCGGATCCGCAGAATAATGTGGCCGTATGGAAAATCAGCCTGTCGGCCAGCCAGGCCAATGCGGATCGGAAGAATAGGCTGATCGATGCTTATATCGATGCTGACGACGGAAGGATCTACGAATTCTATGCCCGCACCTCTTTGAGCTGGGAAGAGATCGATCCGGATGAAATCATGAGGCAGTGGAGCGCTTATATGGATCTAGGAGAAGTGCAGACCTATGAGTCGGATAATCCGTTGATGGAAAGTACGCCCTATTACAAAAAATACAGTGTTCTGGGAGCTGGGGGGGAGCGGACGATCGTTACCATTGGATTCTATGAGGGGATTAACGAACTGTTTTTAAAAGTTTCCTGAAGCTTCCGGCCTCGGACGGAGGATGGATGATGCAACTATGATACAAAAATGATGAGAATATGATGCAGGCGTTGGCTAAACTGTGTATGTAACATGGATCGGAAGAGCTGAAGTTAGAAAGCGGGCGGAAAGGTTAAAAATGTACACAGGATTGGCTTATTCAGGCAGCAGGAGGAGACACAGAAGCAGGGAGTTAAGGAGAATCAGGCTGGGTGCCGTATTGGTGATAGAAGGATGGCTCCTGGCATTTTTGCTGATACAGGTATTAAGGATAAGGGAAATCAGCCTGTCGGCGATCTGTAAGGAGTGGATAGGCGGGCAAGTGGCCAGAGCGCAGATGCAGGATGCGGAAATGGGGCTTTTGCGGGAGAAAATCATCTTTCAAGAAAAGGTTCTTTTCGGGGAGGGGATAGCCTTTCGCGAAAGAAGCCTTTTACAGGAGGGAGGGGTTCCGTCCATCTATGAAACCCTGTTTGCGGCACATCGGATTCCGGTCATTGCCCTGGACGCGGGCCACGGGGGAACGGATACCGGATGCAGCGCGGAGGGAATCGAGGAAAAGCAGATCAATCTGCAGATCGCAAATCTGGTATCGGAGAAATTGACCCAAATGGGCTATCAGGTTTTCATGATTCGGGAAGAAGATGGATATTTCGGCCTGGCGGATCGGGCGAAGCTGGCCAATTTCCGCCGGGCAGATGCGTACATAAGCATTCATCAGAATTACTATGAAGAGGATTCGGCGGTAAGCGGTATGGAGACCTGGTTTTATGGGGCGGATACCGACCGGGACAGCAGGCGGCTGGCCCAGCTGATCCACAAGGAAACCATAGAAAGTACGGGAGCAGCGGCGCGGGAGCTGCGGGATGATGCAAATTTCTATGTGACGGAAAAGACGGCTATGCCGTCCTGCCTGATTGAAACGGGGTTTCTATCAAATCCACAGGAACGGGAATTGCTCGCCACGCCGGAATATCAGGAAAAGATCGCCAACGGGATTGCGGAGGGGATCCGGCTTTATTTTCAGCCCAAGACCATGTACCTTACCTTTGACGACGGCCCTTCGGCCGAGAATACCAGCAGGGTGCTTGACATTCTGAATGAGCATGGGATTAAGGCCACTTTTTTCCTGGTGGGAGAAAACGTGGAGAAAAACCCGGAGGTGGCGCGGCGGATCGTCGAGGAGGGACACTCCGTAGGGATCCACTGTTATCACCACGATTATGAAGAACTCTATCAGAGCGTGGACAGCTATCTGGAGGATTTTGAAAAGGCGTATCAGGCGGTGTACGCTGCCACGGGGGTGGAAGCGAAGCTGTTCCGTTTCCCGGGCGGAAGCGTCAACGACTACAATAAGGATGTATATGAGGATGTTATAGAGGCAATGACGGAACAGGGGTTTATTTATCATGACTGGAATGCCAGCCTGGAGGACGCGTTTGGAAAAGCGGAGCCAGAGGAGTTGATCGCCAATGTCAAGGAGAGCACACTGGGAAGGCAGCGGGTTGTATTGCTGGGCCATGATATCGTCTATAATACAGGAATGTGTTTGGAAGGGTTATTGGATGCGCTGCCGGAATATCGGATGGAGCCGCTGACGGAAGAGACGGAACCGATCCGATTTAGATGAAAAGATAACATGAAAGCTCCTATAATTCATTGTGGGAAAACGCAATTGCTAAAAATACCAGCGGCTGATGTCTACAGAGCATCAGCCGCTGGTATTATGGATAGAAGAATCCGGCCATTACAGATATTCCCGGTAAGGGTCTTCCGAAGTATCCAGGAAACAGAGGCCGACGATACCGCGTCCAGTATGGGCGCCGATGGCACAGCCTACGGTGGAAATACAGATATCCGCAGGATGCAGCTGTTCCTGAATCAGGTTCAGGGTAAAGTTCAACGCTTCTTCATCCTCGCCGTGGCAGACGGAAAGAAGCTGACATTCCGGATTCACGCTGTGTTCTTTGGCATAGTCCACTAAGGCTTTGAGCGATTTCTTGTGGCCGCGGACGGTTTTAAGTACCTGGAGAGAACCTTTCTCATCCACGATCAGCACCGGTTTCATATCCAGGGCTTCTCCCAGTGTGCCCTTCCATTTGGACAGCCGTCCTCCCTTGATCAGGTAGGCCAGGGTGCGTACCGTAAAGACATGGCGGATATGCGTGCGGTAGAATTCTGCCGCTGCAAGGAGCGTTTCTTTGGAAGCTCCGTTTTCCTGAAGGGTTAAGAGCTTCCGCACCAAAAGGCCGAAGCCTGCAGAGGCACAGAGGGAATCCACGATGGTGATATCAAAGTCCGGATAGTCTTCCAGAATGGTGGTCCTGGCCAGATTCGCAGCATTGAAGGTGCCTGCGATGCCTGTGGAAAAACAGAGGTAAATCACGCTGTCCCCGTTCTTGGCATAGGGAAGGAAGGCTTCCTCAAACATGGCTGGATTGATGTGATAGGTTTTCACATCCCGGGAAGTATCGTCCAGTATCTGATAGAATTCTTTGGTATGAATGGTTTTTCCGTCCAGATAGTCCACCTCGTCGATCACCACAGGGGTGGGGATGACGTGGAGATTGTAACGTTGGATTACTTCCTCCGGAAGGTCGGAGGCAGAATCGGTAATGATTTTTAGCATAGTTCCTCACATTCTGCCGAAAAAGGCGGCTTTCCAATTCAAACTGATCCGTGTGGACGCTTTCTTAGCCGCCCATTTTATCCAGAAGGCTTATTTTGATATCATAAAGTTTTTGGGAGAGATCCACGTAAACCTGATGGGGATTCACGAGGCGTTTCGTCTCATCCCACAGAGTATCCAGTTCTCTTTGGCAGTATTCCCGAATTTCCATGACTGGGGGAGAGTCATAGACTCGCTTGCCGTCCAGGAACACGGGGATCATCAGTTCCCGCATCGTATAGGTTCCTGCATCCAGCCGGGTCTTCTTCCAGGGCTCCAGAGGGTCAAAGAGCAGAAGGGGCTGGTCTGGTGAAAAGGTCTCATCCGCCAGAGCGATCAGGTCGGCTTTAATCTTGCCGGTGGCTTTCTCATAGATCCGATGTATAACCTTATTGCCCGGATTTGTAACCTTCTCTGTGTTTTCCGAGAGTTTGATTTTCGGGACAAACTCGCCATGTTCATCCATAATGGCCGCTAACTTATATACGCCGCCGAAGGAGGGCCAGTTTTTGGAGGTAATCATGTGGGTGCCGACCCCCCAGGAGGTTACTTTGCAGCCCTGCGCCTTGAGACTGTCGATCAGGTATTCGTCCAGGTCGTTGGAGGCGGAAATGACCGCATCCGGAAAACCGGCTTCATCCAGCATCCTTCGGGCTTTTTTGGAAAGGTAAGCCAGATCCCCGCTGTCCAGTCGGATGCCGTAGAAGGTCAGCTCTGTCCCGGCCGCGCGCATTTCGGTAAAAACGCGGATGGCATTGGGAACGCCAGATTTCAGAGTGTCATAGGTATCCACCAGAAGGATACAGGCGCCCGGGTACATATCCGCATAGGTTTTGAAGGCTGTGTATTCGTCGGGAAAACTCATGATCCAGCTATGGGCATGCGTGCCCTTCACGGGAACGTCAAAGAGCTGTCCTGCCAGCACATTGCTGGTGCCCACGCATCCGCCGATCATGGCAGCCCGGGCGCCATAGATCCCGGCATCCGGCCCCTGCGCCCGGCGCAGACCGAATTCCATGATTCCATCCCCTCTGGCCGCATAGCAGACCCGGGAGGTTTTGGTGGCGATCAGGCTTTGATGGTTCAGAATATTCAGGATGGCCGTTTCCACGAGCTGCGCTTCCATGATGGGAGCAATGACCTTAATCATGGGCTCTCTGGGAAACATCACGCTGCCTTCTGGAATGGCATAGATGCTGCCGGAGAAGCGGAAATTCCTCAAATATTCCACAAAAGCATCTTCGAAGATACCGAGCCCCTTTAAATAGGAAAGCTCGTCCTCGTCGAAATGCAGATTTTCAATGTATTCCATGACCTGCTGAAGGCCTGCGCATATGGCATAGCCGGATTCCATGGGGTTACTGCGGTAAAAGGCGTCAAAGATCACGGTCTGGTTGCGGTCCATGTTCTTAAAATAGCCCTGCATCATGGTCAGTTCATACAGATCGGTCATGAGGGTAAGATTCCGTGTTTTCATGGAGATTCCTCCGCTTTCATACTGGGATGTGGAGGCTTTCCGGAATGGGCCGAAAAGCTGTAAGATATCATCCCTATCATACGCCTGATCGGGGCGGAAAGCAAGGGGCAACCACATTTAACCTGTATCTAGCCGCTCAGAGCTAAATACAGGTTAAATGCGGTTGCCCCGAGAAGCCGGAACGGTTTTCATCCTGTCTGCGTTAGGAAAACCAGCTGTCCGTATAGCGGTCAACGAAGCGGTTCTCATATTTGGAATAGGTAATGCGTTGGGCATGATAGAGGCCGAAGTAACCGGAGAGCATGTAACTGGTGGCCACGGCAATGAGATAGTAGTAAGCGTCGGAAAAGCCGAATAGTTCAAAGGAGATGAGCAGTGAGGCCATGGGGCAGTTAGTGACGCCGCAGAACACAGAGACCATGCCAATGGATGCTCCCAGGGAAGCCGGAAGGCCAAACAGGCCGGCGGCACAGCAGCCAAGGGTGGCGCCGATGAACAGGGAGGGGACGATTTCCCCGCCCCGGTAGCCTGCGGCAATGGTGATGGAGGTGAACAGGATTTTAAGCAAAAAGGCCCAGGGAAGAGCTTGTCCTTCCACGGCGCGTTCTATGATGTTCATGCCAGTGCCCAGGTAATCCTGGCTGCCGCAAAGCAGGGTGAGAAGGATGATCAGGACGCCGCCTGCGGCGATTCGGATATAGGAGTTGGGCATGTAGCGATGCATCAGCTTGTGGAAAAGCTGGAGGGAGAGGCAGAATAGGATGCTCACAACGGCACAGCAGCCGGCCAGAAGGATTGCCCGCAGGCCGGAGGAAATGGTAAATGCCATCTCATTGGAGACATGGAAGAGCTCTTCCGGCACGCCCAGAGTTACGGCCACCTGACGGGATACCAGAGCGGCACAGATACAGGGAACCAGAGCGGCATAGTACATGCTTCCGACGCTGGCCACTTCCATAGCAAAAAAGGATGCGGTCATGGGTGTTCCGAACAGGGCGGAAAAAGCCGCCGCCATGCCGCTCATCAGGATGATTTTCTTATCCTCCTGCTTGAGGCGCAGAAGGTCTCCCAGGGATTTTCCGAGACTTCCGCCGATCTGCAACGCGGCGCTTTCTCGTCCCACGGAACCGCCGCAGAGGAGGGTAATTACGGTGGAAACAAAGATCAAAAAGGTCATTTTCGGGGAAAGATGGATATCTCCATGGATGCTTTCAATGATGGAATCCGTTCCCCGGTTGCTCTCATAGTGAAGGGCCCTGTACAAAAAGACAATGACTAATCCGCCGATGGGCAGCGTGAGGAAGAGCCAGGGGAGGGAGGAGCGCAGGGCAGTGGCATTTACGAGACACCAGGAAAAAAGGGAGGATACCAGTCCAACCACTACTCCCGTGAACCCGCCCAGAACCATCCAGCGTATGTATTGTCCTGCACTGTGCAAAACCGCTAAAAGATTTGCTTTTATACTTTCTTTCATATCCGGGGCTCCTATCTGCATTCTTTTGATTTATCCTTTTCTTTTATGAACCGTCTGCCTGGGACAGCCGCTGTACGGTATCATCGTATAGAGCGGCAGCATACCGCAGAAGAAAGTTTGCACAGTCGTTTGGGTGGGTATCTTCAAGGGCGTCTCTGCGCCAAATTAGAAGATCCTAGTTTACCACGGTAGAAAGCGGGCAGCGGCGGATACACATACTCAGTGTAGCGGCATGAGCTTTTATGTAGTGAACCTGCTCAATCGCCTCTTCTGTGTTTGTTTCATGCAGCTGAAGCGACAATGGAAGACTCGGGCTCAATGTGCTGTTCAGCAGGTCCGAAACGGCGCGCACACAAGTAGGAAGCCCAGCATACGGAAATACCGATGGCACAGATTTCTGACGGTGTCTGGCTGATGCGTTTAAGGTTGTCCATCTGGGCAAGAATATCATCGGCACAGACAATAAACCTTTCTCCTACGGGAAACCGCCTTTCCGGCATATATTTATTCATATGATACATTCCTGATTATATATTATCGTACGGTTTTACGCAAGTGGTACCATAAAGCAAGAGACATCCATAGAAAGCATCTGCTATTTTTCACAGCTTGCTTCATTGGTCTGAGGAAGCGTGAATCATAACAATCATTGAAAGGAAGATTTGCCGTGCCAGTTTGTGTTGCAGTACTTGGCGGAGGCAATGGCGGCCAGAACAATGCGGATGGAACCGGCGGTGGATATCATCTGCCGTATATCGCCGAGATAACGGATATCTTAGTAAAAGATTGAAAAGAGAAATTTTGGCTCACTCTGATATGAGCGCGCATTCTGTATGCAGATGGGTATAAGTAAGGAAAGGAGGACGCTTTCAACTTCTCTGATTTGTATGCGTGCCAAGGATCGCTAAGGGGTATAAGACTGAATCAAGGGAACCTGCCGCAGGCTGTGACGCTTCGGTAGTTTTTTCATTGATATGCCGAACCATTCCAGCAATAGTTACTGGGACTCTGGCAAGGATGAAAAGGGACAGTAACGAATCGTGGATTGTTTGGGGCGTTAATTTTAGGATTGCCTTGACAATGCGACGCTAAGGGCTATATAATACCGGAAGAAACAGAGAAAAGCTGTGAGGAAGACAGTATCCATTTTTCAAAAGGTACAGCGAGCCGGCGTAGGTGGAAGGCCGGCGCGAGTAGGAGATGGAGAAGATCACTTCTGAGCTGCATGCTGAAAAGGTAAGGCAAATGTTCTCCTGGAACGGACTTTTCCCTAGTAGGCGGTGCCGGGATTCCCCCGTTATAGGAAACCATATTTTCTTGACGAAGTAATTGTGTTATTTCTTCCAAATGGCATGGAGGCCGGACGGTAGCTGGTATCATAAGGCATTTGTCAGATTGTATGATGAAGCAGGTGGTACAGCGAGCACGAGGCCTCGTCCTTCTTACATAAAGGACGGGGCCTTTTTTACAGTATGTTGTAACGGCTCCCGAATCTGCAAAATCATTGGCCATGGGAAATGTTACCGCAAGCCGTATTTCCGCTTAAGAAGCAATTGCATTTGTAAAGGAAATTCACATTTTGTATCATCGAAAAGCTGCGGCAGAAATCCAGGTAAACAAAGGCTTTGGTTCGCTGCCCGCAAAAATAGAAAAAGAAAGGATGGAAAGCATGTCACTTTACGCGAAAGTAAGCACTGACTTGAATTTCGTGGAACGGGAACACGAGGTGGAGCGGTTCTGGGAAGAGAACCAGATCTTTGAGAAGAGCATGAAAATCCGGGAAGGCTGTCCTGAATATACCTTTTATGACGGGCCGCCTACGGCCAACGGCAAACCTCACATCGGCCATGTGGAGACCCGCGCCATCAAGGATATGATTCCCAGATACCGTACCATGAAGGGGTATCAGGTGCCCAGGAAGGCGGGATGGGATACCCATGGGCTGCCGGTGGAGCTGGAGGTGGAGAAGCTCCTGGGACTGGACGGAAAGGAGCAGATCGAGGAATACGGGATTGCGCCTTTCATCGATAAGTGTAAGGAAAGCGTATGGAAATATAAGGGCATGTGGGAGGATTTTTCCAAAAAGGTGGGCTTCTGGGCCGATATGGACGATCCCTATGTGACCTATCATGATGATTATATCGAATCCGAATGGTGGGCTCTTAAAAAGATCTGGGACAAGGGGCTTCTGTACAAGGGGTTCAAGATCGTTCCTTACTGTCCGCGGTGCGGCACGCCTCTGTCCTCCCACGAGGTTGCGCAGGGCTATAAGGATGTGAAGGAACGTTCCGCAATCGCACGTTTCAGGGTGAAGGGGGAGGACGCCTACATCCTGGCCTGGACCACCACGCCCTGGACCCTTCCCTCCAACGTGGCGTTGTGCGTAAATCCGGACGAGGCCTATGCGAAGGTAAAGGCTGCGGACGGTTATACCTATTATATGGCACAGGCCCTGCTGGATACGGTGCTGGGCGGCTTGGATCGTGCGGACGGCGCGCCTGCCTATGAGGTGCTGGAAACCTATATCGGTAAGGATCTGGAGTATAAAGAATACGAACCGCTGTTTGACTGCGCGGTGGAGACCTGCGCCAGACAGCATAAGAGGGCGTTCTATGTGGTCTGCGACCATTATGTAACTCTTACCGACGGTACCGGCGTGGTGCACATTGCCCCGGCTTTCGGTGAGGACGACGCCAATGTGGGACGTAAATACGACCTGCCCTTCGTACAGCTGGTGGACGGAACGGGCTGCATGACCAAGGAGACGCCCTGGGCGGGCATGTTTGTGAAGGATGCGGATCCGGAGGTGTTAAAGGCTCTGGATCAGACGCAGCTGTTGTTCTCAGCGCCCAAATTTGAACACAGCTATCCTTTCTGCTGGAGATGCGATACGCCTCTGATCTATTATGCCAGGGAATCCTGGTTCATTAAGATGACTGCGGTGAAGGAACAGCTAATCGCTAATAATAATACGATAAATTGGATTCCGGAATCCATCGGCAAAGGCCGTTTCGGGGATTGGCTGGAAAATATTCAGGATTGGGGACTTTCCAGAAACCGCTACTGGGGTACGCCTCTGAACATCTGGCAGTGCGAATGCGGGGAAATGGCCTGTGTGGGAAGCCGGGAGGAACTGGAACAACTCAGCGGCAATCCGGAAGCAAAGACGGTGGAGCTGCACCGCCCCTATATCGACGCCATCACCATCCCCTGCCCTGCGTGCGGCAAGCCCATGAACAGAGTGCCTGAAGTGATCGATTGCTGGTTCGATTCCGGCGCCATGCCATTTGCCCAGCATCATTATCCCTTTGAAAACAAGGAGCTCTTTGAAAAACAGTTCCCGGCGCAGTTTATCTCCGAGGCAGTGGATCAGACGAGGGGATGGTTCTATTCCCTGCTGGCGGAATCCACGCTGCTCTTTGATGCGACCTGCTTTGAGAACGTGATTGTGCTGGGGCTTGTGCAGGATGAGAACGGACAGAAGATGAGTAAGTCCAAGGGGAACGCCATCGATCCCTTCGACGCCCTGCGGGATTACGGGGCTGACGCGATACGCTGGTATTTCTATTCCAGCAGCGCGCCCTGGCTGCCCAGCCGTTTCCACGGCAAAGCGGTGGTGGAAGGGCAGAGGAAGTTCATGGGAACGCTTTGGAACACTTATGCTTTCTTCGTGTTATACGCCAATATCGACGGCTTCGACGCTTCACAATATACGCTGGAATATGACAAATTGTCCGTGATGGATAAATGGCTCTTAAGCCGTCTGAACACGCTGATTACTGAGGTGGACACCCGCTTGGACGGCTACCAGATTCCGGAGGCAGCCAGGGCATTGCAGGATTTCGTGGACGAATGCAGTAACTGGTATGTGAGAAGAAGCAGGGAACGTTTCTGGGCTAAGGGCATGGAGCAGGATAAGATCAACGCCTATATGACCCTGTATACCGCGCTGGTGACATTGTCCAAGCTGTGCGCGCCCATGATTCCCTTCATGGCTGAGGAAATCTATCAGAACTTGGTGAGAAGCCTGGATAAGGCAGCTTTGGAAAGCGTGCATCTGTGCGACTTCCCCGCGGCGGATGCGGCGCAGGTGGATGAAAAGCTGGAAAAGGATATGGACGAGGTGGTGAAGCTGGTGGTCATGGGACGCGCCTGCAGGAATACCGCCAACATCAAGAACCGCCAGCCTATTGGCACCATGTTTGTGAAGGCGAGTGGCGCGTTGGATGACTTCTATAAAGAAATTGTGGAAGAGGAGCTGAATGTGAAGAAAGTGGTTTTCACACAGGACGTGAGAGATTTCACCACTTATACCTTCAAACCGCAGCTGCGCACAGTGGGGCCGAAGTACGGCAAACAGCTGGGCGGCATCCAGAAAACCCTGTCCGCTCTGGACGGAAACGCGGCCATGGATGAGCTGAATGAAAACGGGGCTTTGGCCTTTGAGGTGAACGGCGTGGAGGTGCGCCTGACAAAAGAAGACCTGCTCATCGAGATGTCCCAGAAAGAGGGATATGTATCCGAGGCGGACAATCAGCTGACGGTGGTGCTGGATACCAATTTGTCGGACGAATTGATTGAGGAAGGCTTCGTATACGAGATCATCAGCAAGATCCAGACCATGAGAAAGGATTCCGGACTAGAAGTAATGGATCATATCCGGGTGTCCTTTGCCGGAAATGAAAAGATCGCGCAAATCGCTTCCGCCAATCGGGAAGTGATTGCAGGCAAGGTGCTTGCTGAGTCCATCGGCGCAGGAGAAGGCCTAAAAATCCAGAAGGAATGGAACGTGAACGGAGAAAAGGTTATGATCGGAATAGAGAAGGAGGAAGGAAATGCTCAATAGAACAACATCCCGGAACTTCGACAAAGAACTTTTTAAGAAAGATGTCAGAGACAATGTAAAAACTCTGTATCGCAAAACCCTTGAGGAGGCCACGCAACAGCAGGTATTCCAGGCTGTGGCGTATACCATCAAGGATGAGATTGTGGATAACTGGATGGAAAGCCAGCGGGAATTCGAGAAGCAGGATCCCAAGATGGTGTATTATATGTCCATGGAATTCCTGATGGGACGTGCGTTGGGCAACAATCTGATCAATCTGCAGGCTTATGAGGGCGTGGCGGAGGCTCTGGAGGAACTGGGCCTGGATATCAATCGGGTGGAGGATCAGGAGCCGGATGCGGCGTTGGGCAATGGCGGTCTGGGCCGTTTGGCGGCCTGCTTCCTGGATTCCCTGGCCACACTGGGTTATGAAGCCTATGGTTGCGGCATCCGCTATCGTTACGGGATGTTCAAGCAGCAGATTCGGGACGGTTTCCAGATAGAAGTGCCGGACAACTGGCTGGCAGACGGAAATCCCTTTGAACTGCGCCGCCCGGAATATGCCAAGGAAGTAAAATTCGGCGGCTATGTGAGAGTCTATGCGGATGAGAACGGCCGCAACTGTTTTAAGCAGGAAGGATATCAGTCCGTGAAAGCCGTGCCTTACGATATGCCCATTGTTGGATATGGCAGCGGCCTCGTAAATACCCTGCGCATCTGGGATGCGGAGGCAGTGGAGTGTTTCCATCTGGATTCCTTCGATAAAGGGGACTACCAGAAGGCGGTGGAACAGGAAAATCTGGCCAAGAATATCGTGGAGGTGCTCTATCCCAACGATAACCATTATGCGGGAAAGGAATTGCGCTTAAAACAGCAGTATTTCTTCATTTCCGCTTCCGTGCAGGCCGCGGTGGCCAAGTATATGAGATCCCACGATGACATCAGGAAATTCCATGAGAAGGTGACTTTCCAGCTCAATGATACCCATCCCACGGTGGCGATCGCGGAACTGATGCGGATCCTGATGGACGACTATTATCTGTCCTGGGAAGAGGCGTGGAACGTGACCACGAAGACCTGTGCCTACACCAATCATACGATCATGTCAGAAGCACTGGAAAAATGGCCTATCGAGCTGTTTTCAAGGCTTCTGCCCAGGATCTATCAGATTGTGGAGGAAATCAACCGCAGGTTTGTGGATCAGGTGGCTAGGCAGTATCCAGGGGATCAGAACAAGATTGCCAAGATGGCTATTATCTATGACGGTCAGGTGAAGATGGCGCATCTGGCTATCGTAGCAGGTTATTCCGTAAACGGGGTGGCCAAGCTGCATACGGAGATCCTCAAACACCAGGAACTGAAAGATTTCTATGAAATGATGCCGGAGAAATTCAATAATAAGACAAACGGCATTACCCAGAGAAGGTTCCTGCTCCATGGCAATCCGCTTCTGGCGGGATGGGTTACGGATCATGTGGGAAGCGACTGGATCACGGATTTGTCTAAGATCGGCGGTTTAAAGATCTATGCAGACGATGAGAAGGCACAGAAGGAATTCATGAACATCAAATACCGCAACAAGGTGCGCCTGGCCAAATATATCCAGGAGCACAACGGTGTAGAGGTGGATCCCCGTTCCATCTTCGACGTACAGGTGAAGCGGCTCCATGAGTACAAGAGGCAGCTTCTCAACATCCTGCATATCATTTATCTGTATAATGAACTCAAAGATCATCCGGAAAGGGATTTCTATCCCAGGACGTTTATCTTTGGCGCCAAGGCGGCGGCGGGTTACCACACGGCGAAACTGACCATTAAACTGATCAATGCAGTGGCGGATGTGGTGAACAACGACCCGGCCATCGGCGGCAGGATTAAGGTGGTATTTATCGAAGATTATAAGGTGTCCAATGCGGAATGGATTTTTGCGGCTGCGGATGTGTCCGAGCAGATTTCTACGGCCAGCAAAGAGGCTTCCGGTACGGGTAATATGAAGTTCATGCTCAATGGCGCGCTTACGTTGGGCACCATGGACGGCGCCAATGTGGAGATCGTGGAGGAAGTGGGAGAAGAGAACGTATTCCTCTTCGGCCTGAGTTCCGATGAGGTAATCCAATACGAGAACTACGGCGGTTACTATCCCATGGATATTTTCAATAACGACCCTGATGTGCGCAGGGTATTGATGGAATTGATTAACGGAACCTTTGCTCCCTATGATACGGAGCTGTTCCGTCCGCTGTATAATTCTCTGCTGAACACCCAGAGCACATCCAAAGCGGACATGTACTTTATCCTGAAGGATTTCAAGGCATATGCGGAAACGCAGAACAGGGTGGAGGCCGCTTACCGCGACGAGAAGGCATGGGCCAGAAGCGCGATTCTGAATGTGGCATGTTGTGGTAAATTCAGCTCCGACCGTACCATCCAGGAATACGTGGATGAGATCTGGCACTTGGACAAGTTGGTGCTGCCTAAGAAGGATACAAAGTCGAAATAATCCTTAAGTAATATGCTCCTTTTCCGGGCAGAGGTGGGATAAACGCGGGAACGCCAGCCACTTACCGGAAAAGGAGCATACGTATTCGTTGGGAAAGGAGAACTATGCTGGACATTTTAATGGTAACGGATTATGTCTGCCCATACTGCCTGGTAGCCAAAGAGGCAATAGAGCAGGCCCTTGGGGAAACCGGGATTGAGGCCCGGATCCGCACGCAGCCATTTGAACTGACCGAGGAGCCAAAGGAGCGGGTGGATACCTATCATGATGAGAACAGGAAGGCGCATTACAAGATTCTGGTGGAACCTGCGAGGGAACTGGGGCTGGATATGAAGCTTCCTCCTGCTGTGATTCCCCGTCCCTATACGCGGCTTGCTTTTGAGGGATGGTATTTTGCTTGTGAGAAGAATTGCGGGGATGAATATAATGATCTCATGTATCGGGCTTATTTTATAGAAGAAAGTGATATCGGAGATTTGGAGGTGCTCGTCCGTTTGGCTGAAAAGATTGGGCTGGACGGAAAAGAGTACCGCGCAGCCTTGCTGGAAGGAGCCTATTGTGCAAAGGAAAAAGAAGCGGTGGCGTATGCAAAGGACGTGCTCCGGGTGAAAACGGTTCCAACAATTTATATCAACGGGAATAGGATAAGCGTGGAGAGATACACCAGGCAGGAGATGGCGGAGATTTTGCGGCAGGAGGAAAAGAGATCTGGAGGCAATGCGCCGGAGGGAGAGACATCGGAAGAAGGGAAAAGGGCTGGTTTTTGCTGTGGGGTGGATGGATGCGGCTGACGAGCGCCGGAAAGAAGATGCCGGGATAGACGCGCGGCCGATCTATGGTTTGTATGGATTCTCTGAAAATATACAAAAAAGAATTGTCGAGGACAAACGCATGAATGTCGCAGAGGCTTAAGGGCCAGCCAGGACATTCATGCGTTTGTTCTGTGGATTGCCGGGAAAAGATTGACTTTATTGGGAAGATACGATAATTTAATTAATTAAGATAGGAAAATAACCCCATATTCCTGTAGCGGATAGCATAGGAAAAGCAAAAGAGAGGAGAACCATGAACACATATGTGGCGTCCCATCTGAAGTATATGAACCGACAGCAGGTCTATCAACTGATAAAAAATACGGAAAGGATATCAAAAGCGGAGATTACGAAGCAGACCGGTATCAGTCCTCCCACGGTGATTAAGATTATCAATTTCCTGTTGGAAAAAGAGCTGGTGGTGATGCTGGGGGAAGTGGAGACGGCGATTGGCAGGAGACCGCATATGCTTCAGATCAACACACGGCATATGTATGCAGTCAGTTTTGTGCTGGAAGGCGATTTTCTCAGTATGGGCATTGTCGATATACTTGGAAAGGTTCTCTGCAAGGATACGATACGCATAAAACCGGATTATAGCTATATCATGGAACGAATCAAAAGGGAATTAATCGATGACCTGTTGAAAAAAGCAGGTATTTCCAGGAAACAGATTTTCGGCTTAGGAATCGCTCTACCTGTGATCTATGACGACGATAAGAAGCTGATCTCAAATGCGCCTTTGATAAGCCGGGAAGATGAGCTGTCCATGGTGCCGGATATGGAGGAGTTGTCTTCAGGGAATAAACTGATCGTGATGGTGGAAAACGATACCAACGCGCAGGCAATCGGAGAGTTCCGAAGCGGGGGATATAGAGAAAAGGATGATATTTTGTTCGTTTCCATCGGTACGGGATTGGGCGCGGGCCTCATCCTGGACGGAAAGCTCAGACGGGGCAGCCGATATATGTGTGGGGAGATCGGCAGTACGATCTTTGATCTGGACTATCAGTGCAACGGACAGGAGGCTGGATGGCTGGAAAATGTGATTGGGCAGAGGAGTATCGAGAAAAACTTTGGCGTAAACGTGATCAATTCCGGGCGTCCGCTGTCCCTGAAGGAACGGGAAGAGATATGCCATTATATGGACAGGACGATCGCGCTGTGCATCCATAACATAAATGCCTGCTTGGATTGTAAGAATGTGATTTTAGGCGGAAAAATGGTGGAGGCGCTGGGGCAGCCGCTGATTGATTCCGTCAACAGATGCCTCAGCGATATGTATGGAGGGCATACGCCTGTGTGCAGGGAAAGTTCGGAAGATGTGGGGCTGGTGGGAATGGCATGGCTGCTGATCGACAGGAAGATCAGAGAGATCCTGATGGAAGGGGTTGATGGATGACGGCTGCATGAGAATAACCGGTTGGCAGTTTATATTTCAATCGGTTACTGAACTGGGGCCATGTATAGACTGGGGAACGGACGCCGGAGAGGCGAGTCCCGTGACAAGAGCGAAGCGGCCATGCCCTGTTTCTGAGCGCCATCGCGCCGGACAATGCGATGAGCCCTGAACGCTTCCCTGTAGGGAAACGGCTTTCGAGGAAAACAGGTCTCATTTACAGGGCGCGAAATTCACTCAAAAATAGGGCGTCGCCGCCTCTCTCCTGCCGCGGGATTCGCCTCTCCGGCTGGTTTTCTAACCTATTTGCAAAACGTCAAGGAAGCGTAAATTGTAACTGGGCAGTAGCGGCGGCCATACATCCAGCGGGGCATTGAACAGAGGGATTGATGGCTGGATATGTAACAAATTAGGCTTGTTTGAACCGTTGCACTTTGCCGAAAACCGCATACATAAATATAAATACATAAAAATGAGAAATCTGTTGACATTAAAAAAAGAGCAGGCTATAATAAAGTAAATTAAATAACTAAGTTAGTTAAATAATTGATGTGAGGCAATCATAAAGAAAAAGGGGCATATCGTGGAATCTGTTGTTTTCCAGGAATGGGAGTTTCTTTTGGTTGATTTGAGCGCCTGCCAAGGCGGGCAGATGGGAGTTCATGTGAAAAAAAGATCAGTGGTATGGGGGAAAATGGATGGCCATAAGAGGCGGGGGATAAGATATCTGTTCATGGCAATACCGTTCATGGTTTTTATTTTTGCCTTTTCTTATGCGCCTCTTCTGGGCTGGTATTATGCCTTTGCAGATTATAAGGTGGGGCAGTTTTACACGGATGCGAAGTTCGTGGGCATGAAGAATTTCATCCGATTATTTCAGGATGATCAGATCATCCGGGTCTTGCGTAACACACTGGCTATGAGCCTTCTGAATCTGGCGGCGTCGCCGCTTCCCGTGGCATTTGCGATCATGCTGAACGAGATACGCGGGAAGAGGACGCAGAAGGTGGTGCAGACGGTGGCTACGCTGCCCAATTTTATCAGCTGGATCGTGGTGTTCGGCGTGGCGTTCACTGTTTTTTCGGCGCACGGGCTGTTTAATCAGATTCTGGGAATGCTGCATTTACCGACCTCTCCTGGAGGCTTGATCGCAGACGGGGAGCATGTATGGGGATTTCAACTGGCTCTCAGTATCTGGAAGAACCTGGGCTGGGACAGCATCATCTACCTGGCGGCGATAACGGGCATCGACGCGGAGCTTTATGATGCGGCAAAGGTGGACGGAGCCAATAAGCTTCAGCTGATCAGGCACATCACGATTCCGGGGATCATGCCTACCTTTCTGGTACTGCTGCTTCTTAGCATCAGCAATTTACTGAGCAACGGGTTTGAACAGTATTATGTTTTCTGGAGCAGCATGGTGTCGGACAGGATCGAGGTTCTCGATTACTATGTATACAAGATTGCATTCAGGGCGGGGCTGTATTCCTATTCCATCGTAATCGGTATGCTCAAGTCCGTGGTAAGTATCTTTATGCTGGGTCTTGTAAACTGGATTTCAAAAAAAGTCCGCGGGTATTCCTTGATCTGACACACGGGAGCCATCCGGCCGGGCAAACAGGAAGAAAGGAGTTGTGCCATGAGAAAGAAAAGAAGAGGGGAGCGGGATTTGGGAGAATGCATCTATGGTGCGGTATGCCGTATTTTCATCGTGTCATTTACCATTCTGTGCGCCTATCCCTTTTATTATATTTTTATTTATTCCATTTCGGATCCGGGCCTGGCGAGGACGGGGGTCTGGTTTTGGCCGAAGGGATTTAGTTTGGAGACTTACCGGCAGCTGTTCGAGAATAACGATATTGCGTCCGCTTTCCTAATATCCGTGGCCAGAACCACGATCGGAACGGCGATCACGATCATCTGCACAGCTATTTTGGCCTTCCTTGTAACGAGAAAGGAAATGGTGGGAAGGAAATTCGTATATCGATATACGGTGATTACCATGTATATCAGCGCGGGCATGATTCCCTGGTATATCCTGATGAAGACCTATCATCTGGATAACAGCTTTCTTTTGTATATCATTCCGGGCGCCATTGACGCATATTTCATGATTCTTATGAAAACCTATATGGAGCAGATCCCGGAGAGCATGGAGGAAGCCGCCGAGCTGGAGGGGGCGGGATTTTTTGACATCCTTTTCCGAATTATTCTCCCCCTTTCCAAGCCGATTCTGGCCACCTGTACTGTCTATTGTGCGGTGGGGCAGTGGAACCGGTGGCAGGACAATTTCTTCCTGGTACGGGATGGTAAGCTTCAGACGATTCAGCTGATCCTGTACAATTTTCTGAAAAGTGCGGACAGGATCGCTCAGAGCATCAAGAACGGAGCCGCAGCGACGGCGGGCCGGACGAGCAACATTACTTCGCAGAGCGTACAGATGGTGGCCATTATGGTGGCTGCCATACCGATCATGCTGGTATACCCGTTTGCCCAGAAATATTTTACCAAGGGGATCATGATGGGGGCGGTGAAGGGGTGAAAATAATGTAGCTTCCTGCTTCCTCAAATTCGCTGGCTTTGACAGGAATGGGGAATTTTATGCAAAAGGAGGATTCCTCCTGCATGAAAGAGTGGGGATGCGGATAAAACCGGTATTCCCACGGATAGATAAAGGTGGACAGGAACCGCACAGAATACGGGAGTCCTTGAGGGTGGAAAGCCGCATGGAGCGGCGGAAAGAGAGGGAAAATGAAGGGGAGTGGATGGAAACGTTTCATGGCATTGGGGCTTGGGCTGATGATGGCCCTGTCAGCTGTAGCCTGCGGCGGAGGAACGGACGAAAAGGGGCAGGCTGATAGTTCGGGCCAGGGAAGCGGGATGGTGGAGGAAGGAGAAGCCGGAGCGGATAGGGAGCCGATCACTTTAACCTTTGGGGTTCCCTACAGCGATTATGGAAACGGCATTCATACGGATAAGAACCTGTTCCTGCAAAGGCTGAAGGAAGTGACCGGAGTGGAACTGGAATTCGTGATCTATGACGCGGACAGCTATGCGCTGATGTGCGCTGGAGGAGATTTGACGGATATTATTCTGCTGACCACGAATACGCCGGGATCTGTGGAGGCCTTGATCGCTTCCGGCGGGATCCTTCCTCTGGATGATCTGCTGGATGAATACGGTCAGCATATCAAGGCAAATATCCCGGATGCTTTGGAGGCGGTCAGGGATAAGGAGAACGGGGATAAGATCTATGGGCTGCCTACAAATGTATCGGATGCAGGTAGCATACCCCGCAGAAATGCGGATATCGGATTTAGGGCGCGTTATGACATCTACAAACAGATCGGTTCTCCCGAGATCAGGTCACAGGATGATTTTCTCAACGTACTGAAAGCAATGCAGGACTATGAGCGGGAGAGGACTGGAGAAAATGACATCTACTGCTTCGGTTCCTTTACGGACTGGGGAACATGGCCCTATTATATCTGCTATCCGTTCATGTATGGGCTGATGGATACGAAGACCGGATTCTCTTATGACCGGGTGACCGGGGAATTGGTGAACAACTATACCGATGGGGACAGCGTCTATTGGGACGGTATGGCATTCTTTAACAAGGCATACCAGATGGGGCTGTTCGACCCGGACGGACTGATGCAGAAGGTTGCACAGTATGATGACAAGGTGGCAACGGGAAAATACATCGCTACCATTTATTCACCGGGTCCGTTGGATCCTTCCCTGTTGGGAGAGGAAGCGGTCATGACCTATCTGCCCGGCACAGCCTTTCCCAATGTGAACGAGACCTATGCTATGGCGTATCCTGCCGGATATCAGATGGAAGCGTCCAGAGCCATCAGCGCGAGCTGCCCATATCCGGAGCGTGCCATGCAGGTTCTGGACTATATCGATTCGCCGGAGGGCTCCCGTTTCCTGCTAAACGGCGTGCAGGGAGAGGACTGGGATGTGGTAGACGGCGTTCCCCAATTGATCGGACCGATGATGGATGCCTATAGGAATGGTGCGCAGAACGAATATAGAAGAGACAGGACAGGGGATGCCCTTTGCAAGGGGTGTATGTCTTCTGGAAATATCGTCTTGGACGACGGGTATCCGGTGGATTTGACGACCGGAGCGGAATTCATTTCTCAAACCGTCAACGCGGCGGAACGCGCCTTTGCCCAGGATTTTGGTTCTGACCTTTTCTACCCGGGCCAGGTTTACGAGAAGTGGATTGAGGAAGGGACTGTGACCGATATCACGACGGCGGAAGGAGCGTTGAAGGTCGCTTCCCTGGGTAGTCTGTCAGAGGAAGCCAGCCTGATATCGGCAGAGGCGGAAGACTATCTGGCTTCTAACATCGCCAAGCTGATCTTTGCATCCTCCGATGAGGAATTTCAAAAGGAAAAGGACAGTATGATTGCTAAGTTCCGGGAGCTGGGCTTCGATATGGTGGAAGAAGAGATGATCGCATTGTTCGATGCAGCACATCGGGACTATGAGGAAAGAGCAAACTAATATTTTCAATCGTCCTGACTTGAGAGCGCATCTTGGGTGCAGATGGGAGCCAATCATAATGAAGGGGGCTTGCTTCCTCCTTCCGAGGAAACGAAACGGGCAAAGGGAAACGTTTGAAACTTCGTTTCAAACTCATTATTAGCGGCAGTATCGCAAGATCCGCTTGCGATATGCAGGGGAGATAAGGATGAGACTGACAAACGGAAACTGTGACTTGCTGTTGTCGGAAGCGAAGGGGTCGATTCTTTCCTATAGGATAAACGGAAAAGAAGTCTGCGCATCGGGGGGAGAAAACAGGCCGCTGTTCACATTGAAGCTGCTGGATGAAGAGGGAAAGGGGATTTATCATACTTCCCTGGAAGCGCAAGAGGTCACGTGGGAGCACAGGCCGGATGGGTGCACCATAAGATATAGGAACATTGCCGGATCGCTGGATGCCGCTGTCCAAATAGAAAAAAAGGAAGAAAATGGTTTTGGATGGAATCTGCAAACGGAAAATAATACCGGACTGAGGCTGGAATGGCAGGAGTTTCCCCAGATCACGGTGCCGAACCGCCTGAAAGGGGATGGGGGTGAATATGAGCTATTCTGGCCTGCCATGGAGGGCGTGCTCATTGGGACGACGAAGAGGCGGGCGGCATCCCAGATCCCTTACGAGGAGATCGGTGGGCAATCGGGAAGTTTTGGCGGTTTCTATCCCGGAAGCTGCCCCATGCAGTTTATGGCATTTTACGATGGGGAGAAGGGGCTCTATTTTGCCGCCCACGACGGAAAGCATCATCCGAAAACCGTGGAATTCCGGGAAGAAAAGGACGGAATCGCCTTGGAATTCCGTCTGTTTACGGAAGGCAGAAGGGGCAGTTATGCCATGGACTTCGACATGGTGACCGCGGGATTTGCGGGGGATTGGCATGACGGGGCGCAGCTGTATCGGAGCTGGATGGAGAAAAATGTGCCCATGCCACAGAAACTTTTGGGGAAGAGCGAACTTCCAAGCTGGATGGAGCAGTCCCCGGTGGTCATGTTGTACCCGATCAGAGGGACCGTGGATCATGGGGATATGACGCCCAATCTCTATTATCCCTATCGGAACATCCTTCCCTTTGCCGAGAAATACGCCAGGGAAACTGACAGTCGGCTCCTGGTGCTCCCGATGCACTGGGAGGGCACCGCGCCATGGGCGCCGCCCTATGTATGGCCTCCATTCGGAGGAGAGCAGGCGTTTACGGAATTTGTGGAAGCAGTCCATGAGCAGGGAAACCTGGTGGGAGTCTACTGCAGCGGGATCGGCTGGACGGTTAAGAGTACCCTGGATCCGTCGCTGGATCTGTCCGACCGGTACGATGAAGGCCTGATCTGTCGCACACCTGCCGGCACGATCGAGCAGTCAAGGGTGATTGGCGACGAGATACGATACGGCCTGGACATGTGTCCCTGGCAGGAAAAAGTCGACCGGATCGTATCCGATGAAATTGTGTCCATTGCGGAGAGCGGGTGTGACTATGCCCAATATTTTGATCAAAATTTGGGAGGGCAAGGCCCGCTGTGCTACGGGGAAGAGCATGGGCATCCAGGAGGGCCGGGGCTGTGGCAGAATGAAGCCATGATACGGATTTTCCAAAAAGTCCGGGAGGATCTAAAGAAGGCAGGACGGGATCTGGTGATCGGATGCGAGTGCGCCTGCGCGGAACCATTCATCGAGTGGCTGCCTTTTAATGACCTGCGTTATAATTTCGCCTTCTTCGCTGGGAAGCCGGTTCCGGCCTATGCCTATCTATTTCATGAATATGTGAACAATTTCATGGGGAACCAGTGCATTATCCATGAAGCCCTGGCTCCGGAAAAGAATAAAGATTCTGCGCTTTTCCGTCTTGCCTATTCTTTTGTGGCGGGCGATATGCTCACCATAACATTGGGCGATAAAGGCGTGATCAATTGGGGATGGGACGTTCCCTGGGACGCTGTGATGCCAAAACAGAAACCGATCTTGACGCTGATCCGGGAGCTGAACGCGTGGAGGCGGGCATATGGGAGGTTTCTGCATAAGGGCCGCATGGTCAAGCCCTATGTGCTGGAGGGCGTGGAGGACTACACGCTTTATCTATGCGGCGGCGGTACGGAGGTTTATCCCGCGCTGCTCACCTCCAGGTGGCAGGATGGAAGCGGGGAATGCAGACAGGTTATCGTGAATTTCCTGTCCCATGAACAGCAGTGCATCGTGGAGCACCATACGGTCTATACGTCTCCAAAGGAGGAAGGGAGGCCGCACGAAGGGCTCCTTCGGATACCGCCTCTGCGCGCTGTATGGATTTCTTGAGGGAGGCATTTCCCGTCGGAAGAGGATCACATGAACTGCGGGTATGCAGTATAGAGACGAGAAGGAAGGGGAGGAATCTTTTCATGAAAACGAAGCGGGAAGAGAAGACGGAACTCATCGTTTTTCCAAGCCAGGAGGAGATGTGCCAGAAAGCGGCGGCCGAGATCATAGACAGTCTGAAGGAAAATTCCAGACAGCTTTTGTGCATCGCGGCCGGCCATACTTCCCTGGGTGTGTTTCGGGAACTGGTCAGACGTTTTCGGGCGGGAGAGATGGACCTTTCCGAAGCAAGTTTTGTGGCTATGGATGAGTGGACTGGCATGGATGCCGCTACGGAAGGAAGCTGCGGGTGGCTGCTCGAGACGGAATTCCTGTCCAAAGTGGATTATCCGGCTGACCGGGTATTCCTTTGGGATGGGAAAGCGCAGGATCAGGCCAGGGAGTGTGAGAGGGCTGCAGATTTTATTAGGAAAAATTCTCGTTACGGCACGATCGATCATCTGGTGCTGGGAGTGGGGATGAATGGGCATCTTGCTTTAAACGAGCCGGGGACCGGGCTGGACGAAAGGGCGCACGTCGCTGCACTGGATGCAATAACGGCCGATGTGGGCCAGAAGTATTTTAAGAAGGCAACGGCTTTGGGCGCGGGACTGACATTGGGCCTGGCGGACTTTAGGGAAGCAAGGAGAAGCGTGCTGATGATCAGCGGAGAGAAAAAGAGGGATATATGCAGGAAAATACGGGATGCATCCTGTTTTCAGGCCGACCTGCCGGCGACAGCGGTCTATGAGTTTGAGAATGCATCGATCTATTGTGACAAGGCGGCTGCGGATGACTGAGAAACAGGAGATCCCAGCAAGAAAAGGAGGGATATTATTGCTGGAAAAGGTGATTCGGGCGGAAAAGCAGCTGTCGGAAATGACTGAGGGGAGCGGATTCAGGGTATTCGCCGGTTTTGACGGATTCGTGGATGCGATCGTAAGGCCCATCTCAGAACACGATACATATGGAAACCATGCATATTTCTCCACGATCGCTGAATTCGGGAAATACCTGCAGGGAAAGGCGCGGAAGGGGTGTTCGATTGAACTGAGCCGGGAACTGCGCAAATCGGGAGGAAATGCCTTTCTGTTTGCCGATGCGCTGGCCGGGATGGGGATAGAGACTACTTGTGTGGGAGCATTCGGCTATCCGCAGGTGATGGATGTTTTCGCAAGAAACCACCAGAACCTGAAGCTTGTCAGTATCGGCGCCCCCGGGCAGTGTTCGGCCCTGGAATTTTCCGACGGAAAAGTGATGCTGAGCGATAATTCGGAGATCAATGAAATGGATTACCGGCTTCTGGAAACCCGGATAGGAGAAGAGCGGCTGGTGCGGTACGTGGAGGGGGCGGATATCCTTGCTTTCATGAACTGGAGCGAGCTGCGGGGGTGCAGTGATATCTGGAGAGGATTTCTTGAAAATATTTTCCCGCAGGTTCGGTCTGGAGAGAGAAAACGGATGTTTCTGGATCTTTCGGACTGTTCCTGCAGGGGCAGAACGGATATCCTAGACATGCTGGGATTGATCCACTCATTTTCCCGCTATTTTGCGGTGACCTTGAGCCTGAACGCGAATGAATTCCAGGCGACTGGAGAAATACTGACTTTGGATGAGGCGCCTGCGGGAAACGGAGGAGCCATGGGAAAGGAAGCTGAAATGGCCAGGAGGATCCGGGAATACTGCGGATTAGAGTCCCTTTTCATCCACTTGCCGGATCGGGCCTATGGGATGGACGGAGAGAAAGAAGCGTGTGTGATGACCCGGTTCATCAAAGAGCCAAACTGCTCCACTGGGGGAGGGGATAATTTTAACGCGGGCTTGTTGTTCGGGCTGATACACGGTCTGGACATGGAATCAGCCATGGTGGTAGGAAATGCAGCCAGCGGATATTACGTCACCCATGGGCACAGCGCGTCCAGGACGGAGATAGCGGATTATCTGCTGAATTGGGAACAGGAATTGGTTATGGACGGGATACAGGCCGCGGGAGAGGATGTTAGCATCTCTTCCTGATATCGGAAAAATGGATAGCAAAGGAGAAATTGCCTGCATGAAAGGACGCGTCGGGAAGGTTAGCGTGAAGGCGTCGATTTCTCGATTTTGGTGAGAGCGCCCGATAAAGCGGGCAGGAAGGGTAACATAGATGGAAGGAGTGAAAGATTGATCAAATCTTTCCCTTCCCCTGATTTGTACGTGCGCTAAAGCGCGCAGATGGGAGTTAAAGATGAAAGGTCTGAAGATCGTCATGATAGGCGCCGGAAGCTGCTGCTTCACGCCTGCGACCCTACAGGATATCCTGTTAAACGAAGCATTGAACACCCTAGATCTGGAAGTGTGCCTGATGGATATCGATGAACATGCCTTGGCGGTTAGCCATACTTTCGCCAGGGAGTTGGTAGATTATGCGCAAAGAGAGCTGAGTTTGTCGGCAACGACCGATCTGGATGAGGCGTTGACAGGTGCGGACTTTGTTATAGCGGCAATTGAGGTGGATCGATATCATTATTGGTCCATGGATTTCCATATTCCCAGGCGTTATGGGTTCAGACAGGTATATGGGGAGAACGGAGGTCCGGGCGGCATGTTCCATACGCTGCGCAATCTGCCTCCCATGCTCCATATCGCCCATCGTATGGAAGCGCTCTGTCCGAATGCATGGCTGCTCAACTATACGAACCCGGAAGCAAAGCTCGTGGAAGCAATACTGAAACAGACAAAGATACACGCGGTGGGACTCTGTCATGGATTTTCCATGGGAGTGGATCAGATCGCAGCTCTGCTGGAACGGAATGCTGATGAACTGGATGTGGTGGGATATGGCCTCAACCATTTTGGATGGATCACGTCTATAAAGGATAGACATTCGGGAGAGGATTTATATCCGCTCCTTCGGAAAAAGGAAAGAGAGAGTCACTGGCTGGCAAGCTGGGATGAAGTCGCCCTGTCCAGGACGATGATGCGGATCTATGGGCTGTATCCCTATCCGGGAACCAATCACTGCGGGGAGTATATCGCATGGAGCGATGCATTCCTTGCCAGCACCAAGATCCAGTATTTCTTTGATCCCGTAACGGATAAACCCTGGGAAACGAAGAAGCCGCCCCAGTTCGTATATGATTTTTGCTCCAACCCCACGGGCATCCCGTTTACCGAGAGGGACAAGGATAAGGAAACGGAGTACCGGGAAACGTTCCGGATCGGAAAGGACGGATTGAAGAAATCCGGCGAGTATGGTGTCCCCATTATCGAGGCGATCGCTTTCGACCGGCTGATTCGGATCCCGGCGGTCAATCTCCTGAACAAAGGGCAGATTCCGGGAGTTATGGAGGACATGTGCGTGGAGTGCCCATGCACAGTGAGCGGGAAGGGGATAGAACCCATACAGATGGAAGCCCTTCCGCCTGCCGTTACCGCGATGATCAATCAGCAGGGCGCAATCCATCAGCTGGTGATAGAGGCTTGTTTGGAAGGATCTAGAAACAAGCTGCTCCAAGCTATGTTGCTGGATCCCACGATATCAAATTATCATAATGCGGTGGCGCTCATCGATGAGATGTGCGAAAGACAGAAAGAGATCTTGCCGGAGCTGAATTGGTGAGGAAGCGGGGGAGGCCGTATGAGCAGGTAAAAAAGATGTAAATAAAATATTTTATCAGGAAGGGAACGTTTTCAAGAATAAAAGCTTGGAGACGTTTTCTTTTTGGAGGCATCCTTTGTCCGGATGGAGGGGATAGATTGGAAAATGTCTTTACAGCCATTTTTTAACCGTGAATTTATGCCTGCCAAAGCAGGTATGGAGAGTTAGCGTGTATGAATGGTTTAGCGGCTCGTTTTTTACAACAAAATCTGTTTTGTGGAAGGCTCCGTACAAAATGCAGGACTGAAAAGTATATATTTGCCTTGACAGAGGAACTTATCAATTTATAATAAATACCGGGATATTTCCGTTATTTAGACGTTCCGTTGGTGGGGATGACGGCTACTCCTAAAGACGAGATCAATAAGAATACATACGAGATTTTGAAGCTGGAAAACATTGTCCGCAATGGAATCATGAAAGGTCTTTCTGTGCTGCAGGAGATGCCGTTTACGGACCGCGGAAGCTAGGAAGAAAGCCCGCTCCTGTAAAGCGGGCGGATGGGAGGCATGATGGAAAAACAAAAGGAAGTTTGCCCCATATTGGCGATGAAGAACGAAGTGGTGGAGCAGGCCTGGGGCTGGGCGCTCGAAAACCTGCTGCGGATCAACACGGTGCCTTGCCCCAGGGAAGAGTACAATAAAACAGGCCTTCTGGCAGAGGAACCTGGGCTTATGATCCGGGCCGGGGGAGACTATCCCACGCCCTGGACCAGGGATGCGGCGGTGAATGTGATGAATGCGGCCTGTTTTCTGGAGCCTGAGGTGGCCAGGGATACCCTGTGGGCGGTCTGCGAAAGGATAGACGGAAAGCTATGTTTCCAGATGGATGACCAGAGCTGGGATAAGGTGGTCTGGGTGACGGGTGCATGGACGTATTATTTGGCAACTGGGGATTCACAGTTTTTGGCGTCAGCCTGTGAGACGGCGGAGAATTCCATTGCCATGCTGGAGGAGAAGCAGCTTCATCCGGCATTCGGGCTGTTCACGGGAGGCTCCTTTTTCAACGATGGAATCGCCGGTTATCCCGCCTCATTGCATGAGGAGGGAAATCTTTCCTCCTTTGTGGGAGACCATCCCGGCCCGGGGCAGATCATGACGTTGAGCACCAATTGCCTGTATTATCATGCGTACCGTATCCTGGAGCGGATGACGGCGCTCACGGGGGGCGCAGAAAGGGCGAAGAGATACCAAAAGCGTGCGGATGCGCTCCGGGATGCGATCAACAGGTATCTTTGGAGGGAGGCTTCGGGATGTTATTCCTATTTCCTCTATCCGGATGGGAGTACGGACGATTCTCAGGAGGGATGCGGGATTTCTTTTGCCATCCTCTTTGACGTGTGTGACGGCAGGCAGGCGGAACGGATCCTTCAGGGCTGCTATAGAAGTCAGAGGGGGTTGGTTTCCATCTGGCCTCCCTTTGCCGGGATTTCATCGGAGGAAAAACCGCTGCGCCATAATAATATCATCTGGCCTTTTGTCAACGGTTACTTTGTGACGGCAGCTGCAAAGTATGGTTATGATAAGATCGTGGGGGAAGAAATTCGGAACCTGGCCTGCCTGGCACAGGCGGACGGCGGAACCTTCAGCGAGATTTATCATGCGGGAACCGGAAAGGCGGACGGCGGATGGCAGTGCGGACGATCCTGGAAATCGGTGCCGAATCAGGCCTGGTCAGCCACGGGATTTATCCGCGCGATCGTATTCGGCGTGTTCGGAATTACGCTGGGGGAGGAAGGGATTACCTTCCGGCCCTGTCTTCCGGAGGGGTTCGGACCGGCCGTGTTGGAGGGAATCCGTTTCCGGGATGCGGTATTGGACATCCATTTAACAGGAGCGGGAAGCCGTATCGCGTCTATGCGGATAAATGGGAAGGTGGAAAACCGCATAACGTTTAAAAAGGACGGAAAATACAGGGTAGAAATCCATATGGAGGATACACAATCCGAGGAAAATGCAGAGAATGAGTGAGAATCTGGCAACAGCATAAGGCATGCGAGAAAAATAGCTTCGGATGGAATAGAACCGTTAGAAACTAGGAAATTCACGCAATAGACAGCGATGGAAAAGTTGTCATAATTACCATAGCGGTCTATTGCGTGTCCGCTCCATATTGTGAAAACTCCCGCTAAAGCGGGCCGACAGGAGTTAGCGTGAAATCATCCACCGCACCCTCATCAGTGTGAGCCGGTTGCGCGCGCTGGGGGAGAAATGGAGTAGATCCTCCAGACTGTCGGAGGGAACCTGGATATCTTCTAGAGTGCATTTCGCCCCGATTTTCTGATATAAATTGTCCAGTTCCTCCGCCGTTGGGATGGAGGAAACGATTTCCCGGATTTTGGGCCAGGCAGCGACTAACATTTCCGGAGTCACATCTTTCATGCAGTCCGGCGTGTTTTCCTCCACCACGGAGGGATAGAGTGCGGTTCCGTAAAAGGGCTCCAGCTCGGTCTGGTCAGGGAATGCATAGGGATGTACATGGGGACGGATATCTTTGATCTCGGCCAATTCATGATAGGCCCGAGAGGCGAGAATGGTTCCCACACCCACCTTTTCCCCATGCAGGGCGTCGGAGCGGAAGGGGAATGCGGCGGGACCCATCTCGATGAGGTGGGAAACGTGGTGTTCGCAGCCTGAGGCGGGACGGGAATTTCCCATGAGCTGCATGGCAAGGCCGGAAAGAATCAGACCGTATGTAAGCTGTTCAAAGGACTTTTCCTCCTTTGCAACGAGCCCGGTGCAGCAGGAAGTAACGGCTTCCACTGCATCCCGCGTCATCCTTTCGATTTCGGGACACAGATATTCTCCGGTGAGGGCATGGGCGACCTCCCAGTCTGCCAGGGCCGTATATTTCCCGAAAATGTCTCCTGCTCCGCTGAGCGCCAGATGGAGAGGGGCCTCCTTAATGATATCGATGTCTGCCAGGACGAAAACGGGAGCAACGCCGGGCATGGTTTTCTTATAGCCCTTCCAGGTCATGGCGGAGACGGTGGAGCAGAATCCGTCCACGCTGGCCGCGGTTGGGCAGGAAATAAAGGGGATTCCCCTCTGGTTGGCACAGTAGCGCGTGGTATCATGGATGGTTCCGCTTCCCACGGCGATCAGATAATCGATATCCTCTGCCAGCTGCTCTTGCACCTTGCCTACGGCGATCTCATTGGCATGCAAATTTTCCGGATTCAGGATGATTTCCTGGTCGACGGAAGGGTGGATACCATTTTGGGCGTGGTAGGTATTCTCATCATAGATGGCCGCACATTTTCCGGCGAGGCCGTATTTGGCCGTATATTGGTCGAGCCGCTTCATGCAGCCGGGCTCGATGACGGCTTCTTTTGTTACCATTTCATGGCTTCTGCCGCAGGAACAGGGGCCGTTTAATTTCGCGCTGTCAATAATCATGAAAAACCTCCTATTTTGAATGGAATGGGGCTGTATTACTTACAACCCTGGATTGTTATGGGGATGTCCGTTTATACGGGCAAATGGAAATAAACGTTTTAGCTAGATAAATAGCCCGAATAAGAGCTATATCTAATTAATTATTATAGTACGCAGGCGAGACATTGTCCATAGAAAATGAAAATAATTCATAATAAAATCGAAAGAAACGTAAAATAAAGTAAGAAAAGGAAAGAATACTTGAAAGAGAGAGGGAGAATGAGATATAATGATAACAATATAAAAGCAACGGTATTTATAAAGACCGTTGGAAGAAAGGGATTGCGCGATGAATCAGGAAGAACGGCGGAAATACATATTGGGGCAGCTGCAGGTTCGCTCCTCCATTTCGGTTGCAGAACTTTCGGAGGCGCTCTGCCTTTCCGAGGTTTCAGTGCGGAAGCTTTTGACAGGGATGGAACAGGAGGGTGTGTTGAAGCGTACCTGGGGCGGGGCAGTGAGCGCCTATGGGTCGCTGCGGGAATTCTCCCATCAGGAGAATGAGATCCGCAATATCGCGGAGAAGCGGGAGATCGCCAGGGAGGCCTATGACCTCATCGGGGACGGGGATGCGGTGTTCCTAGACAGCGGGACAACCACGCTGGAATTGGCAAGGCAGATCGTGGAAGGGCCGAAGAGGAATGTGGTGGCCTGTACCAACAATATTCGTGTGGCCTTGGAATTGGCCAAGGCAGAGGATATCCGAAGCATCATTATCGGCGGTGAGCTGCGGACAAATATTTATTCCTGCGTGGGTTACCTCGCCGGGCAGGTATTGAACGGACTGTTTTTCGATAAGAGTTTCCTCAGTGCGAACCATTTCAGCCTGGAACGGGGATTTTCTACGCCCACGCTGGGAGAGGCGGAATTAAAGCGGAAGATCCTTACCATCTCTAAAGAAAAGTACGTATTGATAGATTACAGCAAATTTGGCGATGATTCCATGGTGCTCATCGCTCCGCCGGAGGGGGTGGATGTGCTGGTCACCGACTGGCACGTGCCGGAGGATGTGGCACAGGGATTTGCGGACAGGGGCGTGCGGCTGGTGGCGGCGGGCCTGGAAAAGAATATACTATAGCCCATTCTGCAGACGCGAAGACGGGAGGAAAGGATCGGCGACGCCCCTTATGTGATGCGCAGCCGATCCTTTCCTCCCGTTTTATGTGGGAAGGAGGCTTCTATTTCGTGGCAAAAATGTAAGAGGCGTTGCCGCAGAAACAGCGTTCCTGGAGTTTCTCATCTTCCCAGACCAGGGTGGCTTCATAGATCCTGTTCGGGACAAGCGGCAGGAAATTTTCTTGGATCTGTATGGAGAGGGGCTCTGCTTCGCCGTTTTGGTCGGATCCTGCGTCTGCGCTGTCCCATGCGCGCAGCAGAATAAGATCCGGCTGGATGTCACAGGATAAATAGTAGCTGACGGAATCCATGCCGTTGTAGTGGGGCAGGGTTAATGTCTGATCCTCGAAGGGATAGTCCAACGGATGGATGCCGCAGGCAACGGAAGAGACTGCCTCTTCTCCCAGCAGGTGTGTCCAGGTATAAGAAGAGGGGCAAAGTTCAAAAAGGTTGAGGGTACTGGACAATGCGTCGGTGAGGGCAACGTTGGGAGGAGCGCTCGGAGCTTCCTGCATGCCGTCTTCAAAACCGGAGATCCGGAACGTATAATTGGTATTGTAAGTCCGCACATAAAGCGTATCGCCCAGCCGGATGAGATAATCCGGCTTTGACTTCACGGGCAGCTGATTCAGGATGCGCCCCGTGTGCAGATCCAGCTGATAGAGATAGTCGTCTTCGGCGGTGAAACCATAGCCGCTGAGGATTTCATCTTCTATGATCTCAAAATTATAGGCATTGCTGACCAAGGGCTCCGATTTCCACAGAAGCGAGCCGTCTGCCAGGCTGACCGCCGCAAGGTAGGCATGATAGGGCATGCTATCCGCATATGTTCCATGGCCTACGGAGAAAACGAGCATGTCGTCGCATACTCTGGCCCACCAGATCCGCTGTTCCAGGCCGCTTTCCTGGGTTCCATGGCGATAGGCGGAAAAGTCCAGCGTGCTCAGAAGGGAAAGTGCGCTCCGGTCATAAATGCAAAGAACATAGGCATCCCAAAACTGCTCTCCGTAGAGGGCGTACTCGTAGGATTCATCCGTTCCCAGCTGAATGATGCGCAGGCCGTTGTCCAGCGTTTCGGGAATGTGCGAAGGCAGATTACCCGCCTCGTTCCAATCCGGATTGGGTACGGGAACGGTCAGATCCGGCAGGCCGTTGGCATCGAACCAATCTTCCACGTCGGTTATGGCATTGGGCTTTTCAGTAAGAAGCTCCAGCTGCAAAGCATCCGGGCTGTCTGCCGGACCTTCTCCGTTATAGAAATAGCCCTGTCCGGGATTGGAGACCTGGATTTCCCTGCTCCAGTTTCCCGTCTCCCCATCGGGCATATTCGGAATTTCAGCAAAGGCCGGGTCGGAGGGGACATTTACGTCCGCATCCGGGGCGGAACCTTCCGGCGTGGATGTATCCTCCTGTGAAGCCTCTGGGGACTGAATGCCGGCATCCGCAGAAGGATCCTGCCTGCCGCAGGCGGGTATACAGGCTGTGGCAAGAAGCAGTAGAAGGAATGGAGCCATCCGGAGGAGCCCTGCGGGAAGCCATCCGAACGGACACGCCTTCCGGGCTGTTTGGCCGCCTCGGGCGTCCATATCCTGCGGCCTGTTGTCGTACAAATTTGGCGTTCTGCAGCTCATGAAAGAGTTCCTGTCTTTTTTCTTCAATTCGATTCTCCTTTGTCCGCGTAAGCGGATCTTTCCAGCCCAACAGTTCGCTTTGCCTGTGCAGGCAGGCATTCCAATTCAGATATTCCGCGTTGCCTGCATAGCTGGATGCCTTGACTTGGGCGCTTTTTCATTCGGCGGATTCCGCCTGCAGGAATGATCGGTATTCCCTAATGATAGTGGAAAAGAGGGTTGGGTGCAAGAAAAAGATACGAATTCCCATATTTTTTTCCTGGAAAGGATATGATAAAATAGAAATAAAGGTAGCGGCATAGGAACCAGGCTGCCGCATAGAGCTCCCGGATGGATAGGCTGTTACGGGCGGCGGAAGGAGAGGAAGATGCTGAAGGAATTATATCTGGAAGAAAAGCCGGAAGGAAAGGAAGTGCAAAAAAGGCTGGAGGATGCCAGGACCCGCCTCTACGGGATGCAGCAGGTGATCAAGGAACGGGGCCTGCCCGTGCTGGTTTTGTTCGAGGGCTGGGGCGCGGCTGGAAAGGGAAGCACCATCGGAAAGATCATCCGGAATATTGATCCCAGGCATTTCAAGGTTGCCACCATGGCATCGCCCACGGAGGACGAATTGCGCAGACCTTTTTTGTACCGCTATTTTGCCCAGCTTCCGGAGGCGGGGAAATTTACCTTCCTGGACGGGGGATGGATCGAACAGACTGCTGGAGAGGTACTGGACGGAAAACTGATGGGAAAGGGATATTCCGCCAGGATCGAGAGCATAAAAAGGTTTGAAAGACAGCTAACGGACAATGGATATTTGGTGCTCAAATTTTTCTTCCAGATCAGCGAAGAGGAGCAGACGGAAAGGCTGGATGCCCTGCTGGCCGACAAAGATACGGCGTGGCGCGTGAGCGGACAGGACCGGTGGCAGAACCGGCACTATGGGAAATGCAGGAAGGTGTTTGAACGTTGTCTGAAGGATACCCATGTACCGGCAGCACCCTGGTATATCGTGGATGCGGCTTCCCGGAAGTGGGCGCAGCTTCAGGTGTTGGAAGCAATGTGTCAGGGCATCGAGACGGCATTGGCCAACCATGCCCTTGCGGTTCCGCTTCTGGCCAATACCTGGCCGCTGAAAAAAATCCCCAGGCTCGCGGAAATCCCGCTGGATAAGCAGATGGAAGAGGCGCAATACCGGAAAGAACTGGATCGGCTGCAGAAGAAGCTGGGAGAACTTCATAATCGTCTATACCGGAAGCGGGTGCCGCTGATTATTGCCTATGAGGGCTGGGATGCGGCTGGAAAGGGCGGAAACATCAAGCGGATCACAGGGGCGCTGGATCCCAGGGGATTTGAGGTGCACCCCATTGCCAGCCCGGAGCCTGCGGAGAAGGCCAGGCATTATCTGTGGCGGTTCTGGATGCGTCTGCCTAAGACCGGACATATCGCCATTTTTGACCGGACCTGGTACGGACGGGTGATGGTGGAACGGTTGGAGGGATTCTGCAGTACAAACGACTGGCAGCGCGCCTACAATGAAATCAATGAGTTTGAAAAGGAACTGACGGACTGGGGCGCAGTTGTGATCAAGTTTTGGGTACAGATCGATAAAGATACGCAATTGGAACGATTCAACGAACGACAGAATACGCCGGAAAAACGTTGGAAAATCACTGACGAAGACTGGCGGAACCGGGAAAAATGGGATTCCTATGAGGCGGCGGTGAATGAAATGCTGCTAAAGACAAGCACCGTTTACGCGCCCTGGCATGTTTTGGAGTCCGTGGACAAGAAATATGCCCGGATTAAGGCGTTGAAAATCGTAATCGGAGAACTGGAAAAGGTGCTGGATAAATAAGCGCAAAGCGCTGCATATGATGCCTGTGGAAAGGACGTTGCAGGCATAGGCGTAAGCTTATAACTCCTGATTGATACGGGAAGATAAGCGGCGCCTGCATATATGCGGAGAATGCGAACGGAAAGAAAAGGCCGCCCGAGGCGGTAGAATGAGAGGGAAGAAATCGTGAGCAGGAAAGAAAAATTGGAAATGGAAGAAATCCGGGCGCAGGTGGTTCCTGCGTTTCAGACAGAGGGGGTTTTGGAAGAAATAGGGCCCCATGGAAACGGCCACATCAATGAGACATACAAGGTCTGCTTCCGTTTGGATACAGGAGAACGGCGGAGGTATATCTTGCAGCGAATCAATACGGATGTATTTAAAAATCCTTGGTTTCTGACGGAGAATATCGAGAACGTTACCTCTTTTTTGAGAAAGAAGAGCGCACGAAGCGGTGGTGATCCTCTGCGGGAAACCTTGAGTTTGGTCCCCCTGCAAAGCGGCGGAACACTGCTGGAGGATGCGTATGGGAACTACTGGAGAATGTATCTGTTTATAGAAGATACGATATGTCTGGAGAATGTGGAAAAGCCAGAAGATCTCTACAGCAGTGCGTTTGCATTCGGGAACTTTCAGCGTCTGCTGGCTGATTTTCCGGCGGCCAGCCTGCATGAGGTAATCCCAAACTTTCATCATACGCCCAGCAGATATGAGGATTTTAACCAGGCGGTGCGGGAAGATGTATGCGGCAGGGCGGAGCGTGTGGCGGAAGAAATCCGCTTTATCAGGGAACGGGAAGCCGACCTGTCCGCCATCAGCGCCTGCTTGGCGGACGGCAGCCTTCCCCTTCGTGTAACCCATAATGATACCAAGTTGAACAATATTCTCTTTGATGCGGTTACAGGAAAAGGGATCTGCGTCATCGACCTGGACACCGTAATGCCGGGTTCTGCGCTGTACGATTTCGGGGATGCCATACGTTTCGGAGCGAGCACGGGTGCAGAGGATGAGAAGGATTTGGATCAGATCTCCTGTAGCCTGGAGCTGTTTGAGGCCTATACGAGGGGATATCTGAAGGGCTGTGACGGCAGCTTGACGGAGCAGGAGATCCATATGCTGCCCATGGGCGCCAAGTTGATGACCTTGGAGTGCGGCATGCGCTTTCTTACGGATTATCTCCAGGGGGATACTTATTTTCGGATTCACCGGGAGGAACATAACCTGGATCGGGCGCGCACTCAGTTTAAGCTGGTGCGGGATATGGAAGAAAAGTGGGAGGAGATGGTAAAGATCGTAGAGCGCGTGCGGGAATCAGACTGATTTAAGAAAATTGGTCTGGGACGATCTGGGGAGACAGATGGAGCGGTAAACGGGTGGAGAGGGCCAGAGGCCTTCTCCATTTCTATGTGTATGAGGGTATGGAAACGGTTTTCATATATTGGTCCATGGCCGTATAAAAAAAGTTGCATTTTCGAGGACAGAAAAAGCATGATTCGTTCCCGGCCTCTTGCGTATCCCAAGGGAGCATGGTAAGATAAAAACTCAGGCCCATGGCGTATTCCTGTCCGATATGATGTAAAGAAAGGATCTCATATCCAATCCGAAGCAGATTTTGGGCAGGCGGATGAAAACTTGTTACGCGGAGAATGCCGGGATAGGAGGGATAGGAAAATGTACAGGATCGCGGTGATTGAAAATGACCTGCAATTTGCACAGAGATTACGAAAAAAAGTCGAAGAAGAATCGGAATGGGGAGAACAGGCAAGAGCCGTGATCTGTGAACGCGCCTCCGAATTTCTAAAGAGCCTGGAAGAGGGAAGCACATATGACCTGTGCTTTGTGGAGGTACAAATGCCGGAGACGCCGGGGATAGAACTGGCGGAACGACTTCGAGCGGGAGGCAGCAGAATGCCTCTCGTTTTCGTCTCTGCCCGTCCAGAATACGCCCTGGATGGTTATCGGGTGCATGCTTTTGACTATCTGCTGAAGAACAGTATGGACGAGGTATGGGATGCTTTTCTTTCGAGGGCTCGGAACGTACTGGCTGAAAACAGAAAGAAGTACTATCTCATCCATACGCCGGAACATATAGAGAAGGTAAGGATCAACGACATTGTATACATCGAAAAGAGAGCCAAAAATACGGTTTTTATTCTGGAGGAAACGCCGGGAACCTATCGGGAGATCTCTGAACGCAGATCTCTCTATATGGTTCAAAAGGAACTGAAAGGCCATGCGCAATTCATACAGGTGAACAGAGGGCTTGTGATCAACGCGGAAAAGATGAAACGCGTGACGGTAAGGGAACTGGTGATGCAAAACGGGGAACGTTTTTCGCTGGGGCGCGCGCGCAGCAACGAGATCAGGGGAATGATCCATCAATATTTGGAAAATAGCGTGAAATCAGCGATTACCCGATCATGATTTGGGTGTCCGTTAAAGCGGGCAAGCGGGAGAGCGTGTGAAATCAGCGATTACCGGATCACGATTTGTCTACCTGCTAAAACAGGCAGATGGGAGTTAGGATGTAAATGTCTCGGGAGATATGTTTTCAAAGAAAGGAGGAGGAAAGTGTGATCGAATTTCGTAACATCAGAAAGACCTACCGTGTGGCAAAGCGGCAGGCAGGCTTTGGAAATGCCGTCAAATCCTTTTTTTCCAGGGAATATACGGATATCCATGCGCTCAACGACGTGAGCTTTACGGTGGGAGACGGAGAAATCGTGGGTTATATCGGGCCGAACGGCGCGGGTAAGAGTACCACCATTAAAGTCATGTGCGGGGTGCTTACGCCGGATAAGGGGGAGTGCGTTATAAACGGGCGTATCCCTTATAAGGAAAGAATTGCCCATGTCCGGGAGATCGGAGTGGTTTTCGGGCAGAGGAGCCAGTTGTGGTGGGATGTGCCGGTAATCGACAGTTTTGAACTGCTGCGGGACATCTATAAAATCGATCGACAGGTCTATCGGAAAAATGTGGATCGCTTGACGCAGCTGCTGGATCTGGGAGAACTTCTAAAAACGCCGGCCAGAAACTTAAGCCTGGGGCAGAGGATGCGGTGCGAAATCGCGGCTTCCCTGTTGCACGACCCGAAAGTGCTGTTCCTGGATGAGCCTACGATTGGACTGGATGCGGTATCTAAGATTGCGGTGCGAAGATTCATAAAGGAAATAAATGCGGATCAGAAGGTCACAGTGGTGCTGACCACCCATGATATGCAGGATATCGAAGCGCTGGCCTCCCGGATCTTGTTGATCGGAAAAGGCCGGATCCTGATGGACGGGAGCCTGGAGGAATTGAAAAAGCATGCGGGCAGCCAAAAGACGCTGACTGTGGAACACCGGGGAAAAATCGCGGATTTCCCGGAGGGAATGGTGAAGAAGGAGGAACAGAACGGAAAGCTGATCCTGTCCCTGGATCCGGACGTGCTCGCGGTATCCGAGGCGATTTCCTATCTGGCTTCCCGGACGGAGCTTCTGGACATCACGGTTTCCGATCTCTCCGCGGAGGAGATCGTTGCGGAATTATATAAGGAATATCGAATATGAAAAAATATGCTTCTCTATTTCGGATCCGTTTTATCAACAGCCTGCAATATCGGGGAGCGCTGATCGGGCATATCCTGAAAAATTATGTGTTTGGCATAATGGAAATACTGGTATATGCGGCGATCTACCGCACGGATGCGCTCCGCCTGCCCATGGAGTTTTCTCAACTCGTATCCTATGTATGGATGCGGCAGATCATCATTATTCTGTTCACCGTGGTATTCTCAGACGAAGAGATCTATACTGCGATCAGCAGCGGCGCCGTGGTATATGACTTGGTGCGGCCCATCGGGCTGTACGGCAAATGGTTCAGCCAGTCAGCGGCCAACCGCGTGGCATTCACGGCCGTAAACTGTCTGCCTCTCGTCTTTCTGGCGGCTCTCATGCCGAAACCTTACCGGCTCACCCTGCAGATTCCGGTTTGGCAGCTGGCCCTATTTCTCCTATCCGCTTTGTTGGCCTTTCTGGTGGTGGTGGCATTTGCCATGCTCATGTATATTTCCCTGTTTTATATCATTTCCCAGCGGGGCGTGCGGATCATCGTGACGGCCGTGGTATCCTTTCTTTCCGGAGGGGAAATCCCTCTGGTATTCTTTCCGGAAAAGATCCTGGCAGTGGTGAAGCTGCTTCCTTTTGCCGCCATGCAGAATATGCCTCTGCAGATTTTTGCAGGAACGGTTAACGGGATGGAGGCGGTGTGGGGCATCGTATTTCAACTGTTCTGGCTGGCGGCGCTCTATCTTTTAGGAAGGATCTGCATGGGCTGTGCCCTGAAACGAGTGGTGGTTCAGGGCGGCTAACATGAAATCTGCGATTTCCCGGTCCAGACTTGTATGCCTGCCACAGCAGGCGGATGGGATCAAAATTTTGACGCGAGTGCCCTCTAAAAGTGGACAGAGGGGAGTTAACGTGAAATCAGAGATTTCCCGATCCTGAATAGAGTGCCCGCTAAAGCGGGCAGAGGGGAGTTTACAGGAAGGCAGGCTGTAGAAAGGTAAAGTTGATATGAGATTATACATGAGTTATTTTGGAATGCAGCTGAAGAGCCAAATGCAGTACAAGGCCTCGTTTTTGTTGGCGACTTTTGGCCAGTTTCTTACGGCTTTTGCTTCTTTCTTCAGCATTGCGTTCCTTTTTGGGAGAATCGACCGGGTGGATGATTTTTCCTTTCAGGAAGTATTATTGTGCTTTTCGGTGGTGATGCTGTCCTTTTCCATCGGAGAACTGTTCGGGGGCGGCCTGGCTTCCTTTTCCAGAATACTCGGTGACGGAAGCTTTGACCGTATCATGGTGCGGCCCAGAAGCATCTTGATGCAGGTTCTGGCGCCCAATACAGACTTCACGCGACTGGGGCTTACCATTCAGGCGGTCATCGTGCTGGCCTATGCGGTAAGGACGAGCGGAATCCGGTGGACAGTGGATAAAATGTTCGTGCTGGCCCTGATGATCATTTGCGGGAGCATCGTGTTCTTTGCGTTGTTTCTGATGACGGCTTCCTTCAGTTTTTTCCTGATCGAGTCCATGGATTTCCTGACCGTGTTCACCTACGGTTCCAGGAAATTCGGCCAATATCCGTTTTCCGTGTATGGTAAGGAGATCCTGAAGGTTTTGACCTTCATGGTTCCGCTGGCCCTGTTCCAGTATTATCCCCTGCTGTACCTGATCGACAGAAAGACAGGGTTGTTCTATGTGCTCTGTCCGCTCTTGTCTCTCCTGTTTGTGATACCGTCCTATGCCCTGTACCGGGTGGGAATCAGAAAATTCAAGTCCACCGGATCATGAGAAAGGAGGATGCCAAACGCAAGGACGGTTCGATAACACTCCCTTTGGGCCCCTTCCAGGATGCAGATGGAAACGGTACGCTCCGGTACGGAAGAAAGGAGGAAAGCCATGGATCTTTTCGGTCGCGCTCACGCCCGACATTCCGAGGAGCCCAGGACGCCTCCCAGTCGGGGGCGCCCCTCCTGGGAAGCAGGTCTCCTCTTCATGGCATGAAGGCACCTGAAAAGATCCATGACCTCCCCCTTTCTATCGTGCCGGAGCGTACCGTTTCCACCCGCATCCTGGGAGGGGCCCAAAGGGAGTGTTATCGAACCGTTTTTGTGTTTGGCGTGGAGATAAGGAGAAATCCGGTTATGGCGTCTGTGTCTGGATTTGATTCAGACCGCAATACTTTACATCTTCAAAGGGCAGATAAATCCGTCCCCTTTTCAGGGAGGAAAGATAAATCCCTTTGATGATCTCCAGGGTGCGCCGTCCTTCTTCTACATCCACAGCAACGGGCGTATCAGAAAGGACGCTGGTATAGAAATCCAGAAGCTGCTTCGGATGGCTCTCGCCCCAATAGGAGGGCGTGGCGGAAGACGCTCCGTCGGGCGTCTGCGTAGTCACGGGAATGGTGTGCATTTTTCCATCGAGCTCATAGAATCCCACATCCTGCCGTAGACCGCAGCGGCCTTTTTCTCCAAAGAATTCTAGGTAGATGGGAACATCGTCTGCATAGGAATTGCAGGCATAGAGGCTGTAGATACAGCCATTTTTGAAGCGGATGGCCGCTTCCGCACTATCCTCCACCAGCAGGCGGTCATGGCAGTGGTTGTGGATGCTTCCATCGATCCATTCCACTTCACTTCCCAGCATGTGGCGGACGCGGTCGATGCTGTGAATAGCCTGATCGATGAGCACGCCGCCGCCCTCCCGTTCCCAGGTGCCTTTCCAGTCGCTGCCCTCATAATAGGAATAGGGACGGTTCCAGGTGAGAAAAGAACGGGCGCTTAGAATCCTGCCAAAGGCTCCCTCCTGTATCATCCTGCGCAGCGTGATCACGCTTTCCTCATAACGGGTCTGAAAAATCACGCCCAGTTTTTTTCCAGTCTGCTTTGCGGCTTTGGCCATCTGGTCCGCCTCCTGCAAAGTCATTGCCACGGGCTTTTCCGTGAGCACATGCATCCCTGCCTGCATGGCCCGGACGGCCATGGGGGCGTGGAGATAGTGGGGAAGGCACAGATGAAGTACGTCGATCTGCTGTTTTTCCAGATCTTCAAAACAGGTTCCGTAAGCCGCGCCGAAGGGTTCGGCAAAAGCCTTTGCTTTTAGGATATCGATATCCACGGCACAGATTAACTGGACGGTTTCTTGAAGCTGCCGAAAAGCGGCAGCGTAGGATGCAGAGATCCTTCCGCAGCCCATGATTGCAATTCTCAATTTACTCATATTTTGCTCCCGTCTGCCCGCACCAGCGGGCGTTCAAATCAGGCTTGTTTCTTTCGTTCTGCCGCCTCGGGCATCCGTCTGCAATGAACCGTTGCCAAGCGCAGCAAAGGTTTGGACTCAGCCAATAAAAAAGGTGTGTTCCATATTGGCTGTGAACTGGTAGTGACGATCAAAAAAATATTTCATGGCCCCGTTATAGCAGGCATTGGAGTCCAGGATGCTATAGCGAAGCCGGAGCGTATCCGTCATTTTATGAAAGCTGTGTTCGGTCAGTGCCCTGCGGACCTCTTCCAGGAAAAAAGGGCCCAGGCGGCGGATTCTGCCGCCGAGTACGATAAGGGATGGATGCACCAGGCAGACCAGATTGGCCAGGGCAAGGGAAAATTCAAAGGCCATGTCCCGGATGGTCTGCATGGAGGCCGTATCCCCGTACAGCGCAGACTGCCCCAAACTTTCATAGGTGAGGGGGATGTTCTTCTGGGGAAGCCGTTCTGGCAGCCTGTCTTCCCGAAGCAGCATTTCCAGGCAACCCCGATTCCCGCAGGCGCAGGGAGGCCCGTCGGGAGAGATGCTGAAATGGCCGAACTGGGTGTGGGATGCGCAGGCGTCGCCCAGAAGCCGATCCTGAATGAACAGGGCAGCGCCGATTCCTCGGTCAAACCGGATGAAAGCAAAATCCTTTTCCGTAACCCCCGTATAGACCTTTTCCGCATAAGCGGCGCAGGCCGTATCATTGAGTACGGCCACGGCATGTTCCGGAAAGGCTTCCTGAAGGCGGGAAAAGACCCCTTCACCGCCGCCGTCATATTCCAGACTGACTGTTGTGGAAAAAGCCGTACGTTCCGTAGGATCGAGCATGGCAGGCAGGACAAAACAGATGCCAAGAAGCTGCCGCCTGGTGACTGTGGAAGCGAGAAGCCCGTCCAGCCATGTCCGGCACAACTGTATATAGGAATCGGAAGATCCCTTTCCAATTTCTTCATGCCGGGAAACGGCGCCTGAAATATCGGCCAGATGCACCTGGACGGAGTCCGTCTCCCAGCCGAAAACCAGCACATAATAGTTTCCGGAACAAAGTTCCAGGCTGTTGGGTTTGCGTCCGGCTTTCCGCCGTGCACCGGAAGCGTTTTCCGCTACGGCGGAAGAAAGATTTGCGCAGCCGGCCATCCGCTGCATCTCTTCCCAGCCCGCAGAGGAACCGGCGTCCCGGACAAAACCAGCCTCGGCCAGCTCGTCCACCAGAGCGGATACGGCCGTCCGGCTCAACCCGGTCTGCCTTGCGAGATCGGCCCTGGATATGCCCCGGTTGTGAAACACCGAATTGTAGAGCAGCTTCAGGTTCGTATTTTTGATCAATTGCTGGTTGACAAGCTTCATATCGCCTTCTTTCCGGTTGTAGCCATAATTGTAATATCATCTTATTAATCGAATTATAGCAGGTTAGATGGAAAGTTGCAACCAGGAACGTAGGCTCCTACACTGGCCCTGCCCGCTTCCCTGATACGCTAAACGCAGGAATGGCCCACGCAAGGTTGTCCTATGCTCGCCTGGGTGTGGATCTACCGTGTCAGATCCTGGACCCACTTGTACTTCTTAAACCGAATCATTACCCAAGGGATCTTACCCACCTCGTCCAGACAAGTACAGGCATAAACTGCTAGCGGCGACCAATGCAGGACAAACGCGCCCAGGAGGGCCAGAGGAATGGCTATGATCCACATACAGACGATCAGGCTGTACATATCGAACAACGTATCGCCGCCGCCGTCCAACACGCCGTTTATGGTGACGGTATTGACACACCGTCCGATCATGTAGATGGACATGATCACCATCATTCCCGTAAGATACCCCTGCGCCTGGTCTGTCAGGATCACCATCCGTACGATCAGCGGCGTTACCGCTAGCACCAAAGCGGTGGATAGAAAACCGATGACATAAGAAATATTCTTGAGCTTTATCCCATAGGCTTTTCCCAGCTCAAGGCGTCCGGCTCCGAGCTCATTTCCCACCATGATCCCTGCTGCACTGCCGATCCCGTTACACATGCAGCAGATCAGATCCCGGACAACGGCCGATACGGAGTTCGCCGCCGCTGCATCCGACCCCATATGTCCCATGATCGCAGTATAGGAGGTAAACCCGATCCCCCAGCATAACGAACCTCCCATAAGAGGAAGGCACTGTTTGATAAAATCCGCTTTCAGCAGCTTTGGCAGTTTGAAAAATCTCTCAAAGGCCGGACGGATATAAGACGATTTCGACGATACGAAGATACATAGGGCCAGCTCTACGATACGGGAAATCGTAGTGGCAAGGGCGGCTCCCCTTGCCTGCATTCTCGGCGCGCCCAGCAGTCCGAATATAAATACTGCATTCAGGCATATGTTCAGAAGCACCGCGCAGGAACTGATGATTGCGCCGGGCTTTACATGATCCGATACCTTCATCATCGTCAGATAGCATTGGGATATTCCCGTAAGCAGATAGGACCAGCCTGCAATGCGCAGATAGGAGCTGCCCAGGGCGATCAGCGGATCATCGTGGGTAAAAATATGCATGAGCAGTTCCGGCATCCATTCGCATGCCAGGAAGAACAGGATGGACACCGCTCCGCAAAACCGAAGCATCATGTTAAAAAGATCCTCCAAGGTATGCCTGTCGCCTTTTCCCCAATACTGGGCGCCGAGGATGGCTCCGGCCCCTGTGATAGCCGCAAGGAACATGTTCTGGACGAACTGGATCTGTGTTGCCAGCGAAACGGCTGTCATCTCATCTTGCGCGACTTTCCCGAGCATCAGCGCGTCGCCGGCAGCCACCGATGCGAGCATCAGGCTTTGAAGCGCGATCGGCAGGGCGAGCCTGGACAGATTATTATAAAATTCCTTCTTGTTCACCATCACTTCCGATTTTTTCTCTTTCATAAGAATCCTTTCATACCGCCTCCTGCGCGGCAGCGCGACGAGAAATCGCGCATGCAATTTCTCATCTGTGATTCAATTTGGGCCGTCTGCGGCGCAAATTGCGTGTGAAAAACAAGCCATCGGGCTTATTTCACACGAACCCTCCGTGCCTGTAGAAGCAGGCATCAATTCACGGCTGAAAAATAGATGCAAAAACATTCTTAATCTAACGCCTGTCTGCCTGCTTCAACAGGCGCTTAAATCAGGATATAACCCTCATAATTACAAATTATGAAGCATTTCTCCAAATTTAGAGTTGCATCTTTGATTTTAAATCAGATAATTGTTATTTGCAATGTATATTTACAAATGATTTTAGGCAGCGCTTTTAAATTGTCACCTCTCATGCTCTTGACAGGATCCCGTTTGGCGCGAAGCGAGCGCTTCGGGAGGGGAATCGGACGCCGCGGATGCGGGATGTGGGATAGCGTCTGCGCCTTCCGGCGTCGGGCTTTTTTCCAGCATATGATTATAGAAAGGGCCAAGAGAAAGAAACATTCGGCCGACCTTGACCGGAGGGCGTTAATAAAGAACGCAGATGGAAGAGAAAATAACGCAGTTGACAGGCTCCGCCGTATATGATAGTGTGTATTTGTAATGGGATAGTACAAATAGAAGGACGACAGGAGACCATAGGGCAAAAAAGCCACAGGATAAAGGAGGAAAAGAAAATGGGAGAACGGGAGAATGCAATTACTCGGAAACTGACGGTAGCATTAATCGGATGCGGCGGAATGGGAGGGACGCACAACCTGGCATTGAAGGCTCTGTCCGATGAGATGGACGTGGAAATGATCGCCATAGCCGACTGCAGGGAAGAATGTCTGGAAAAGGGAGCGGCAGTATGGCCCGGGGTACATAAATATGGAACGGGCATGGAGCTGTTGGAGAACGAATCGCCGGATATCGTGCACATCTGCCTTCCCAGCTACCTGCATGCGGATCACGCTGTGCGCGCCATGAAGAAGGGTTGTCATGTTTTCATCGAAAAACCGGTCTGCCTGAGCAAAGAAGAAGGAGAACTGCTTCTGCAGACCCAAAGGGAAACCGGAGTGAAGGTGATGGTGGGCCAGGTGGTACGTTCCTTTGCGGAATACCGTTACCTGAAAGAAATCTATGAAAAACAGACCTATGGGAAGCTGAAATCCGTGGTGATGCAGCGTCTCAGCCGTAAGGCGGCCTGGGGATTTGAAAACTGGTTCATGGATGAGGAAAAGAGCGGGAGCGTGGTGCTGGATCTGCATATCCATGATCTGGACTTTTTGAGATATATGCTGGGGGAACCGGATTCCTTCACGGTAAAGGCTGCGTCTTTCGATACCGGTCTGATCAATCAGGTGATTACGGATTATCAGTTCAAGGATATTTTCGCGGTGGCAGAGGGACTTTGGGATGTGAGCCCGGCGGTGGCCTTTGAGCCTTCCTTCCGCGCCAGCTTTGAGGAGGCGACGGTGATCTATAACGGGACAAAGGATCCTGCTTTGCTGGTATATGAGAAGGACGGAAAGGTATTTGCGCCGGAGCTGAAAAAGGATGATCAGATGCAGGATGCGGTTTCCGGCATTAATCTGTCTGACCTGGGGCCCTATTATACGGAAATCAGATATTTCCTGGAATGCCTGCGGTCAGGGAAAGAAATGCGCAGGGCGCCATTGGAAGAGGGCGTCAAATCGGTATTGCTGGGACTGGAGGAACTGGAAGCCGCCAGGGAATATATAAAGGGGCATAAGTCGAACGGGTGATGCCGCATGAAAGAGGCAAAACGGCGCAGGTGGAGGAGCCAGGATGTGGATTCAGTATGCGCCAAAGAGGAATGCAGTAAAATAAGGAAAGAAATTGGTTAAAGATGGTGGTTGACAGCCGCTGGGAGCGGCAGAACGGGAGGAGCTATGCGCGTAGGAGTGATTGTAAGGCTGGCCGGGGACTGCGTGTTGGAGGACAGCTTTCGGGAACTGGTGGAAATGGGAATGGAAAGCTGCCAGCTGGTATGCTGGGAAAGGGAGCTTTTAACGGAAGAGACCGCGAAGAGGGTGCGGGAGGCCATGGAACGGTACGGCGTATGCGTTACCGCCTTCTGGTGTGGCTGGGAAGGGCCGAAGGTGTGGGATTTTTATGACGGGCAGGAGACATTGGGCTTGGTGCCGGAGGCGTTTCGTTTTCAGAGGCTTTCCATGCTGCTGGAAGGGTCGGATTTTGCCCGTTTAATCGGCGTGCGGGATCTGGTCACCCACGTAGGCTATATGCCTGAAAATCCCCACGATCCCAGGTACCCTGCGGTATTGGCGTGTCTGAGGCAGCTGGCCGGAAAATGCAGGGAGAACGGGCAGAGGTTCCTTTTTGAGACAGGACAGGAGACGCCGGTGACGCTGAAGCGTGCGATTGAGGATATCGGCATGGATAATCTGGGCGTCAATCTGGATCCGGCGAACCTGATCATGTATGGGAAGGCGAATCCTGTGGACGCATTGGATGTGTTTGGGGAATATGTGATGGGTATCCATGGAAAGGACGGATGCTATCCCACGGACGGACATTGCCTGGGAGAGGAAATGCCTCTGGGCAAGGGAAAGGTAAATTATCCCGCTTTTATTGCCAGACTGAAAGAAATCGGTTATGATGGGGATATCACAATTGAGCGTGAGATCGAAGGTGAGGAACAAAAGAAGGATATCCTCGCGGCGAAACGGATGCTGGAGGAGCTGATATAAGGGCCGGACGCGCTGCGGTACGGCAGGAGCGATTTCAATGATGAAATATTTCTATGTGGGAATCCCAGCGGCCATTTTCGGCGGGGAGCTGTTTTTAAAAAAACATGTGGAGAGGAACGTGCAGGCCGGGACGGAAAAAAGGATCCTGGGAGGCATGATTTTGGTACGGAAGTATCACAATAAAGGAGCCTGCCTCGATGTGGGAAGCGCACACAGCGCAGCTGTGGCCGGTCTTTCCCTGCTGCTGACAAGTGCACTAACCCTCGGATTTGCCATAACCTTGACTGGGCGCGGGAACGGATGGATGAAGGCCGGCCTTTCCCTGCTGCTGGGCGGAGCGTACAGCAATACTTACGACAGGCTGAAGCGGAAATACGTGGTGGATTATTTCAGCTTTCCCGTGAAGTGGAAGCCGCTGCGGCGAATCGTATTTAATATTTCGGATTTTTGCATTCTGATCGGGGCGTTGATGGTATCTTTGAAAGGGAACATGGAATGCCGCAAGAGATAGATTCCTCACAATAGGGCGGAAAGACGGGCAGCGGACGCATGGCAAAATGATGTCCGCTGCCCATTTCTGAATAACTTGTTGATTTTGTTGATTTAGGAAAAGTTCTGGCAGAGCCGTTAGGGAAAAAGCTCTGTCAGAGCCATTAACTCTTCGACAGCTCTAAGAATGTGAAGGCATGGATATGCCCGGAGTTCCTCTGGCGTGGATGTACCCGTTAAAACAGCGATGAAGTCCACATGGGCGGCCTGCGCCGCCTGGGCGTCCACGACGCTGTCGCCCACGTACAACATTTCCTTCGGGGGAATGTCAAACCGTTCCTGCAGGCTCAGGATTCCTTCCGGATCGGGTTTGGGGCGCTTCACGTCGTCTCCGCCGACAATGGCGTCCACGAGCCGCTCCACTGCGTTTACGGTTAGAATCTCCTGGATCCGCCGATGGTATTTAGTGGTGACAATACCAGTTTCGATCCCCTTCTCGTGCAAAGTTTCCAGCAGCTTCGGGACACCGTGATAGAGAGCGGCGCTGGAGACCATGACTTCGTCGGCCTTTTCCTGAAAATATCCTTCAAAGGTTCGGATTTTCTTTTCTTCTTTTTCTCCGGTCAACGCCTCATAAGTCCTGGCCAGGGACAGGCCGATGGTTTTTGTGATGGCATCCCTGGAGGGACATGGCAGGTTCATTTTATACAGCGCATGGCTGATGCTTTCCACGATCCCGTCCGTGGAATCACCCAGAGTATAGTCGAAATCAAAAAGTATAACCCGCTTCATATTTCCTCTCATTCCGCTACGCAAGCGCTTCCATCCATGCCAACAATACAAGCGGCCGAGTTTATGGCGTAATCCGCGTCCCCATCCTGTGGAGGATGGCGTCCGACACGCAGTCCAAGGAGGTGATCAGCACATCCCCGGAGGGCACTGCCTCCAGATAGGAGATGGCTGCTTCGATTTTAGGAAGCATGGTTCCCGGCTCAAATTGTCCGTCCTGCGCATAGGCCCTGGCCTGGGATACGGTCATGGAACGTATGGGAGCTTCCGTTTCCTTTCGGTAGTCCTTATAAACCTGCTTCACACCCGTGAGGATCATGAGAGAATCGGCCTGCAAATCGATGGCCAGCTTTCCTGCGATGCAATCCTTTTCGATAACGGCGGAGGCGCCTTTTAGGGCATGTTCCTGCGGGATGACAGGGATGCCTCCCCCGCCGCAGGCAATGACAACCTGATCGGCTTCGGCCAAGGTGCGGATGGCCTCGATTTCCAGGATGTCAATGGGCTTGGGAGCGGCTACGATGCGCCGGAATCCTTTCCCAGGTTCTTCCACTACATAGTTTCCCTTTTTCAGTTCAATTTCAGCGTCCTCGACCGACATATGGCGGCCGATACGCTTGGTGGGTTCATAGAATGCTTCGTCATAGGGATCCACGGTCACTTGTGTGAGAATGGCACTCACCGGTGTAGAGATGCCGCGGCTGAGCAGTTCGGCCCGCAGGGAATTCTGGATATCATAGCCCACATAGCCCTGGCTCATGGCATTGCATACGCACATGGGAGCGGGCGTATAATCGATATAAACCCGGCGCAGCTCCGTCATAGCCTTATGTATCATGCTCACCTGGGGGCCGTTGCTGTGCGTGATGGTGAGCTGATAGCCCGCTTCCACCAGATCGGCAAGCGCTTTTGCCGTGGTTTTGACCGCATCCCATTGTTCCGTGGTGGTATAGCCCAGAGCCTGGTGGCCCAGGGAAACGACCGCTCTTTTTTTTCTATTCAGACTGTCCATAATGCCGCCTTTCTGCGTCCCGGCCGGCCACGGCGTCATAACAGCGGCCGTGGCCTGGCATGTATCGGTGTTTTCCCAATTATAGCAGAAGGGCGGTGGTTTGTACACCGATAAAGATAGGGGCTACGGGGAACACCGCTTCAATCGTTGCTGCCCTGAAAGATGACAAGTCTGCCGTTTTATGATACGATAAGGAGCGTGACAAGCCGACGTGAAAGCGTGCAGCGCGGCAGGATTTGATATACGATTATGTGGGAGGAAGATATGAGGGCTTTGGGAATCGATATAGGAACCACTTCCATATGTATGGCAGGATATGAAGAAGGGGCGGAGGGACTTCCCTTTGTGACGAACAGGCAGAACACCTTTTTGGACGGGACGTTTGAGCAGGATCCGGAGGCGATTATCGATAAAGTGATGGACATGCTGGCGGAGGCGGAGCAGAAGGGCTTTGGGGCGTCGCGGATCGATGCTGTTGGTATCTCCAGCCAGATGCATGGGATTGTATACATAGATGGGGAGGGGCGGGCGGTCTCGCCGCTGTATACGTGGAAAGATGAAAAGGGAAAAGAGCATATGGGGGACGGCATGAGCTATGAAGCCTTCCTGCGTCTGCACACCGGGCTGCCCCTGTATTCCGGATATGGGACGGTGACCCATTTTTATCTAGGGAAAAAAGGGCGGATTCCGGAAGGGGCAGAACGGTTTGCGGGAATCGGAGACTATGTGGCCATGCGGCTGACCGGAAGGAAAGCGCCGCTGGTGGAGGAATCCATGGCGGCAGGATTTGGCGGATTCGATTTGGGAAAAGGGGGCTTTGTCCTGGATAGATTGGCGCGCACCGGTGTGGACGTGGGCTTTTATCCCGAATTAAGCCGAAAGGGAGAACGTGCAGGAGATTGGGAGGGCGTTCCGGTTTGCTGTGCCGTCGGTGATAATCAGGCCAGTTTCTACGGCGCAGTCGATCGTCCGGAGGAGCAGGTGAGCATTAACGTGGGCACGGGATCCCAGGTTTCCGTATTTGACAGCCGCTTGATGCCCGCACAGGGCGTGGAGATCAGGCCGTTTTTCGGAAGCGGCTATCTCTACGTGGGCGCTTCTCTGAACGGCGGGAAGGTGTATGAGAGGCTTGCGGCTTTTTTTGAGGAAACGGTGGAGGCCTTTACCGGGGAACGGGTCAACGCTTACGAAACCATGGCGCGGCTGGGAGGTGGGAAAAGGGATACCGCGCTGCGGATCCGACCGCTTCTGTACGGAGAGCGGGGAGACGGAGCGGAAAATACCGGGGAATTGGGAGGGATGAATGGCTTGACCTTCGATACGTTCCATCCTGCGGATCTAATTCGAGCCTATGTGCGGGGAATGGCGGATGAGCTGTACCGGCTGTATGAGCGTTTCCCAGCTGAAATCAGGAAGGGAAAACAGGAGATCGTGGCCAGCGGAAACGGAATCAGAAAGAATCCGCTTCTGGCGCAGGAAGTGGCCGGCCGATTTGGCATGAAGGTGGTTATCGGAGAAACGCAGGAAGAAGCAGCGGCGGGGGCGGCCAGGGCGGCTTTACGGTACTGATCGCCCAGTTCCTCGGTGCAAGGGAGGAAGAATAAATGCGCCAAAGCATTGGAAATCCGGTTTTACACCACAGAGGTTATCCGTTCCTGATTCAGAGAAAGGCGGAAGGACAGCGTATGGCAGACGCCCGAATGTGCCGATTGGCCTCTTGACAGGAAAAGGGAATGGGTGTATATTCGATTCAAAATAATCATACTGAAATAGTATGAATAGAAAAAAGGAAATAAATGCGCATAAAAACGCAGATGGGAGCGAATATGGCGAAGTTGAAAAAGAGCGTGTGGGAGCTGATCGGAAAAACACCGCTTTTGGAGCCTGTGAATTATGAAAAGGCGGCGGGAATTAGGGATGCCGTTATATTGCTGAAACTGGAATATCTGAATCCTGCGGGAAGCGTGAAGGACAGGGCAGCCCTGCAGATGATTCTGGATGCGGAGGAAGCCGGCCTGCTGAAGCCGGGGGCGACGATTATCGAGCCCACCAGCGGAAATACGGGCATAGGGCTGGCAGCCATTGCGGCTGCAAGGGGGTATCGGACCATTCTGACCCTGCCGGAAACCATGAGTATGGAGCGCCGGAAACTGTTAAAGGCATATGGCGCGCAGATCGTCCTTACACCGGGGGCTGAGGGGATGAAAGGCGCTATTGCCAGGGCAGAGGAGCTGAATAGAGAAATTTCGGGATCTTTTCTTCCGGGACAGTTTGACAATCCCTCCAATGCCAAGGCACACAGAAAGTCCACGGGCCCTGAGATCTGGGAGGATACGGACGGAAAGGTGGATATCTTTGTGGCCGGCGTGGGGACGGGAGGAACCATTACGGGGGTTGGAAGCTATTTAAAGGAAAAGAATCCCTCAGTCCGGGTGGTGGCTGTAGAACCCGCCGCTTCGCCGGTGCTTTCCGGCGGCCAGCCGGGAGCCCATGGCCTTCAGGGGATCGGCGCAGGCTTTATACCGTCTATCCTGGATACGGAAATATATGATGAGATCATCGCCGTGGAAAATGAGGATGCCTTCCGTACGGGCCGGGAATTGGCGAAACGGGAGGGAATCCTCACCGGCATCACTTCCGGAGCGGCGCTGTATGCCGCTACCCTGTTGGCGGGAAGGGCGGAAAATAAGGGAAAAGTTATTGTGGCGCTTTTGCCCGATTCCGGGGACCGTTATCTGTCCACGCCTCTGTACGATGAGGAATGTTAGGATTCACGAAAGCGGACGCCGGGCCTATGAGGAAGAGATCCTGAGGAAATGACTTTGGAACAGAAAATGGTTTTTAAGAAAGTTTGTTTCCTGTTTGCAGACAGAAGAAAAGTATGATATGATAGAAAACGTGTAAAAAAATTGAAAAGCCTGGTTCTTATTGGGCAGTTCGTAGAAAAGAGATAAAAACAGGTGTCCGCACAAGGCGGACATTGTGAGAAAAAGGGAAACCCGTTAAAGCGGCGATGGGGGAACGGACGAAGATGGAAACGCCTGTGATACAGATTCGACATGTAACGAAAACTTTCCAGACCAGGGACGGACAGGTGGAAGCGCTGAAGGATATCAGCTTGGACGTGCATAAAGGGGATATTTACGGCATTATCGGTATGTCGGGTGCGGGAAAGAGTACGTTGGTGCGCTGCCTGAATTTCCTGGAGAGGCCCACGGAGGGCACCGTCTGCATCGATGGGGTAGAACTGTCCGAATGCAGCGACAGGGAACTTCGGAAGGTGCGCAACAGCGTGGCCATGATTTTCCAACATTTTAATCTGCTGATGCAGCGGACGGTTTTGGACAATGTGTGTTTTTCCTTGGAGATCCTTGGAAAGAAGAAGAAAGAGGCCAGGCAGGAGGCCAGGGAGTTTCTGAAGGTTGTCGGCCTTTCGGAGAAGGCGGATGCCTATCCGTCCCAGCTTTCCGGCGGCCAGAAGCAACGGGTGGCGATCGCCCGTTCTCTGGCCATGAATCCCCGGATCCTTCTGTGCGATGAAGCCACGAGCGCTTTGGATCCTACCACCACTCGTTCCATCCTGGAACTGTTAAAAGAAATCAATCGGAAATATGGCATTACCATCGTCATTATCACTCATGAGATGGGCGTGGTACAAGAGATCTGCAGCCATGTAGCCATCATTGACAGCGGCAATCTTGCGGAGAAGGGTACGGTGGAAGAGGTGTTTTCCAGGCCGAAGTCCAAGGCAGCCAGAAAGCTCGTTTTCCAGGGGGAGAGAGGCATAGCGCGGATGCACAGCAGGCGTTGCGTGCGTATCGTGTTCACGGAGAATTCTTCCTTTGAGCCGGTGATCGCCAATATGGTGCTGGAGTGTAAAGCGCCTGTGAACATCCTGCTGGCGGATACCCAGGATGTGGGCGGCATTGCCAGAGGGCAGATGGTCCTGCAGCTTCCGGAGGATATCCAGACGGCGGAACGGATGATCCGATATCTAAAGGAAAGAAAACTTACGGTGGAGGAGCTGGACGATTATGTGGAATAGTGCAACGATTATGATGATAGTGGAAGGCATTTTTGCCACGGTTTATATGACGCTGGTTTCCACTCTGCTGGCCTATGTGATCGGCCTTCCGGCCGGGGTAGCCCTGGTGGTTTCCGGGAAAGAGGGACTGCGGCCCAACGGTGTGCTGTACCGCATTCTGGATATGGTCGTGAATGTGATGCGCAGCATTCCCTTCCTGATTCTTCTGATTTTGGTGATTCCCCTTACCCGGGCGATCGTTGGGAAAAGCTATGGTCCCAGCGCCACCATCGTTCCGTTAACCCTGGCGGCAGCGCCTTTTATCGCCAGGCTGGTGGAATCCTCCCTTCTGGAGGTGGATAAGGGCGTGATCGAAGCAGCGCAGAGCATGGGGGCAGGGATTCCCACCATCGTGCTCAAGGTGATGCTGTTGGAAGCCCGTTCCTCCCTGCTATCGAATCTGGCCATTGCGCTGGGCACCATCCTGGGCTATTCCGCCATGGCAGGAGCGGTGGGAGGAGGCGGATTGGGAGATATCGCCATCCGATACGGATATAACCGATACCAGGTGGATATTATGATGGTAACTGTGGTGCTCTTGGTGGCGCTGGTACAGATTATGCAGGCCATATGTATGCGCCTGGCGAGAAGGCTGGATAAGCGGATCACCGGCTGACGGCAGGACTGAGGCGGATTACCGGCCGGAATGGGAAAAAGATATTCGCAGAAATTCGGGCCGGATGATTCATAGATCGGAGATTGGGAGGCCTGCAGCCTGCCAATTTCGGATATCATGCCGCTAAAAGGCGGCAGATGAAACGGAGGAGGATAATGAGAAAAATCACAGATTTTTCTCACGCAATTTGTGCCTGCGGCATAGCGTACTACGTTCGCAATTAAGTCCTCAGGTTACGGAAAGGCATGGTTATTATTATGAAAAGCAAAACAGTGTCACTCATTCTTGCCGCAGTACTTACGGCGGGGCTTCTCGCGGGTTGTGGTTCTTCTAAGACGTCCGCGCCTGCGCAGAGCGATGAAGCGGCTCCTGAGCAGACCGAGGAGGAATCCGAGGCGCCCGCCGAGAGCGCGGATGCGGGGGAGGAAGAAGCGGTAGAAAGGAAAGGAAAGATTACCGTTGCCGCCACCAGCGTACCCCATGCGGAGATCCTGGAACAGGCGAAGCCTCTGCTGGCAGACAAGGGATGGGAACTGGAAGTAACGGAGTTTACAGACTATGTGCAGCCCAATGAGGTGGTGGAAGGCGGAGACATGGACGCCAACTACTTCCAGCACATCGCATATATGGACAGCTTTAATGAGGAAAAGGGGACCCATCTAGTAAATGCGGGCGGCATCCATTACGAGCCCATCGGCATTTATCCAGGGAAACTATCCGACCTGTCGGCCATTGAAGACGGCGCGGAGGTGGCAGTGCCCAACGATACCACCAACGAAGCGAGGGCGCTTCTTCTGTTGCAGGAACAGGGCCTGATCACGCTGAACGACGGGGCGGGCATGACGGCCACCATAAACGATATCAAAGAGAATCCCCACAACATCAAGTTTGTGGAATTGGAGGCGGCGCAGATTCCCAGAAGCCTTCCGGATTTCGATTTTGCGGTGATCAACGGCAACTATGCCTTGGAAGCCGGCCTGAACGCGGCCACGGATGCGCTCGCGGTGGAGACCTCTGATTCCGATGCGATCCAGACCTATGTGAACGTGATTGCAGTCAAAGAGGGAAATGAAAACAACGAAGGGGTGAAAGCGCTGGTGGAAGCGCTTAAGTCCGACGAAATCAAGAAGTTTATCAACGATACCTACCAGGGTTCTGTGGTCCCTTTTGAAGATTGACCATAGAAAACGGGAAAGGACAAACATTGTCCCTGGATGTGAAAATACCGGGCGCGTTCTTCGCAGCCCGGATTTTCTGCTTCCGGGTCGTACGGGTGTGGAAACGAATACAAGGGATTAACAGCGCAGCGTCCAATAAGGATGCGCCTGGCATGGGGAAGCGATATGGGTGCCATGAGAATTTCGACGAAGGGAAGATATGCGGTCCGGGTGATGCTGGATCTGGCGGTCAATGATGCTGGAGCATATGTTAAGGTGAAGCAGATCGCGGACAGGCAGGGAATCTCCGAAAAATATCTGGAACAGATCATCGCCGTATTGAACAGGGCGGGTTTTGTGCGTAGCACAAGAGGCGCCCAAGGCGGTTATCGGCTTGCCAGGGATCCTTCTGAATATACGGTGGGGCAGATCCTCCGTTTGACGGAAGGCTCTTTGAATCCTGCGCCCTGTCTGGAGCCATGCGAGGAAGGGCAGGAGTGTGTGAGACAGGATACCTGCGAGACGATGGAGATTTGGAAACGCCTGGCAGAGGCCATAGACGGCGTGGTGGACGGCGTTACCATAGCTGATCTGGCCAGACGGCATAAGGAGCGGACGGATCCGGCGGACGGCGCGATGTGAGTTACGGCCGCCTTGTTGCATAGAAAGGAATGGATATGGCGAAGGAACGGATGCAGAAGATAAGAGAAGGATGGTATTGGTATCTGATCGGGGCCGTTATCCTGGGAGAGGCTGCGGTCTTTCTTTTTTTCGGGGAGGGCAGTTATATTGCGGTGCATGACAACCTGGATCTGTTTATGGGACATTTTCAGGCGATGAAGCATGCTGACGCCTTTTTTGGGAAAGCTGTGACAGTTCCCATTCTGGGAGGGATTACCAGGAACAGCCTGAGTTCGGAATTCTCTCTGTACAATATCCTTTTCTTCCTATTGCCGCCCTTTGCGGCCTATCTTTGCGGCTATTTTCTGAAAATCCTGGTGGCGCTGGTTTCCGTGTTGCTGCTGGCAAAGGATGTGTATGGAACGGATTATAAAAAATATGAGCCTGCGGCTGCACTCTGCGCCCTGATCTATGGGCTATGCCCTCTGTTCCCAGCTTACGGGATTGCTTTTTCGTCCATCCCCCTGGCTATTTATCTGCTGCGCAGAATCTACCGGGGAGAAAGCAGGCTTGACTATTTCTTCCTGTTCCTCTATCCGCTTCTTTCCTATTTTTCCTACTTCGGTTTCTTCCTTTTGGCTTATCTGGCCTTGGCTGTTTTGATCCTGTGGATTCAGGACTACGGCAGAATGAGGCGGATTGGAAGGGATGTTCCGAAGGGCCTTTGGAAAAAGCTTCGCTCCTTTTTCGGGGTGCGAAACATGCGGCTTTTGATCGCCCTGTTTGTGTTGGCCTTAGGGTACGTGGCCTTTGAATACAGGCTATTCTATGAAATGCTGTGTTCGGACGTGGTGACTATGCGCTCCACCATGGTGGAAGGAAACTATGACGCGGCGCAGATCCTGGCAGCGGTTTGGGAGGCCTTTGCCCTGGGAATTTTCCATGCCCAGCCTTCCCATACCCGTTTCGTCCTGCCGGTATGCCTGCTTTTTTTTCTTTATCGGCTCTATTGCCGTCTGTGGAAAAAAGAAAAAGGCGCACTAACTGACGGCTTCTGCCTGGTATTCTATTTTATCATAGCAAACTGCCTGGTCTATGGGCTCTACTTTTGGGGCGGGCTTCGGAACCTGTTTGAATGGTTTCTTCCTCCCCTGAAGGGCTTTCAGTTCAACCGGACGGTGTTTTTCAACCCCTTTCTGTGGTATGCGGCGCTGTTTTTGGCAGTGAAATACCTATATGACAGGAATCGGAAGGCCATTGGCAGCGCACTCACCCTCGTGGCGCTATGCGTGGTGGTACTGACCCCTGCGGTGTATAACGATTTTTACAGCACCTGCTATTACAACGCCTATCGTCTGGTGAAACACACCCAGGTGGAAAACTTGAATTTCAGGGAATTCTATTCGGAAGACTTGTTCAACGTGATCAAGCGGGAGATTGGCTACGATGGTGCGTATGCTGCGGCCTACGGATTTCATCCGGCCGTCCTTTCCTACAACGGCATTGCCACGCTGGACGGTTATCTGGGTTTCTATCCGCAGGAATACAAGGAGCGTTTCGGCGCTATGATCGAGCCTGCTACCAGGAAGGTGGAGGAGTGGGACAACTATTTTTGGGACTGGGGAGCGAGAGCCTATCTGTTCTCCGGCTCTGGGGAGAATACTTGGAATCCGGTGCGTACCATGGAGGTAGCGGACGACCGTCTGTATATTGACGGAGAGATGTTCCGGGAGCTGGGCGGAAGATATCTGTTCTCACGGATTCAAATCAGCAATGCCCAAGAGCTCGGATTTGAACTGCTGGGCGGATTCGGGTATGGGGATTCTCCGTATACCGTTTATGTGTATGAAATGCGGTAGACATCCGGACTGCTGCTTAGCGGTGGCCTCCTGTCCTCGCGCCCCTTACAGGAAGCTCCTCCGGGCGGAATCCTGATGGCGCGGGAACAGGAACGGCGGTTGTCCTCAGGCTTTTTTTCAACTGCGCGGGCATGGACAGGCTGGTAAAACTATGTTAAACTAAAATGTACAGATTGAGGGAATGATTTCCAGATGCGCTGCGGGCAAAAGAGTGAACGCATTGGCCATAACGAGGAATAACACGTCCCGACAGAGGAAACGCTAAAGGACAAAGGAGAGATAGAAAGATGCCGATCAGGGTTCATAATTACGCCGGAAAATTCGGATGGAATATGCGGAAATATTTTCCGAAGCTGGCGAGCGAGGGATATCTCACCCTGCAGTTTTTAACCAGGGGAAAATCCCAGAGGGAATATATCAAGTATTTTATGGAGAGCGAGACGGTTCCTCATCCCAATGTGGTCAATCTGGAGACGATCAACCGCTGCAACAGTACCTGCGAATTCTGTACGGCAAATAAGAACGCGGAGAAGCGGCCCTATGCCAGGATGTCGGAGGAGCTCTATTACAGCATCATTGATCAGCTTCGCGATTGGGGATATAAAGGGCATTTGACTCTTTATGGGAACAACGAACCGTGGCTGGATACCAGGATCGTGGAATTCCATAAATATGCAAGGCAGCAGCTGCCGGATGTATTTATTTTCATGTCCACCAATGGCCTGTTGCTGGATGTGGATAAGGTGAAAGCCATCGTTCCCTATGTGGATCAGCTCATCATCAACAATTACTGTTTGGATATGAAATTCCACGACAATATCCAGGTGATTTACGAGTATGTGAAAGCCCATCCGGAGGAATTCAAGGATGTGGATATCCTGATCCAGATGCGTTACCTCAAGGAGGTACTCACCAACCGGGCGGGCAGTGCGCCCAATAAGGCGGCTACGGAGAAGGTGATCAAGGAGACCTGCCTGATGCCCTACACAGACATGTGGATTACGCCGGGCGGTAAGTTGGGGATCTGTTGCTGCGACAACTTTGAGGTCACGGATGTGGGGGATTTGAATACCATGCCTCTTAAGGAAGCCTGGAACAGCGCGGCATATCAGAAGCTGAGAAATGCGGTGAAGGACGGCAGGCAGAATTACCCCTTCTGCAAACACTGCGACTTCATTGACGCAGGGCTGCGCATGGATATTGTGAATGATATTCTGAAAAAGAAGCGGAAAGGCGGAAGATAGGCCTAAGCCGTTGGCCTATTTCTGATACGACGCGTGCGCTAAACGCACGAATGTCCCTCAGCTGCCCGTTTAGCGGGGATTCAAATCAAGAAAGCCATGTCCCTTGGGTCAATCGCCCTAGGGCAAGGAAGAAAGATTCAATAAAAGCGGCAGCATTTCGTTCAACGGAATGCTGCCGCTTTGGTATTGTATAGAAAAATCTTTCCGCTCATGAGGTGGATTCCAGATATTCCTTTTCCGTATTCACATTCCAGATGTTGTCCCTTTCTCGGACATTGTTCAGGATATTTTTCACCGTTTCAAAGGATGTAACCATGGAATGGTCGATGTTATTGTACCGGTGCTGGCCGTTGCGTCCCACACAGTAGAGGTTGTCGATGGTATCCAAGTAGCTGCGCAGTACATCGATGTCCTTGTAGGTGTCGAAATAAGCGGGATAGGCTTTCTTTACCCGTTCCATATGGGTATCCATCACCACGTCCGTGCTGTCGATCAGGCCCATTTGAACCATTTCTTTTACGGCAAAGTCCGAAAATTCCTGTTCGGTCATATTCCACATCCAGTCGCCCTCTGCACAGAAATATTCCAGGCCGATCCAGACGGTATGCTCCAGATCCTTAACCATATAAGGGGACCAGTTGTTATAGATTTGAAAACGTCCCATAGATACGGTGCGGTCATGGACATAGATCCAATCATCGGGAACAATGTTGCTGATGGTTTTGATTTTGGTCTTATTTTCCAAATTCAGTTTGGGAACCAGGACGCCCAGGGTCATATAATCCCGGTAAGGAAGACCTTTTGCGATAGCAGCCTCCCTTTCGGGCACTTCGTTCATGCCGCCCACCAGATCCTTTAAAGGCATGGAGGAAATGAAAATATCCCCCTCCATTTCGTATTCCTGTCCGGCTTTTTCATAGGTAAGGGATGTGATGTGGCCGTTCTCTTTCCGGAACCGTACCACACGACAACCGCGCAGAATCTTTCCGCCCAGCTTCTCGATCTCTTCTCCGGTCACGTCCCAGAGTTGTCCGGGGCCCAATTTGGGATAGCTAAATTCCTCGATGAGGGAAGTTTCCACATGCCCGCCCTGCTTATGGGAAAAGCGTTTGCGAAACATGTCCAGCACGATGGTCATGACGGAAAGCCCTTTGGCCCTCTGCGCACCCCAATCAGGAGCGATCTCTTTGGGACTTCTGCCCCACAGATTTTCCGTATATTTCTCAAAAAACATGGAGTAGAGCTTGCGTCCAAACCTGTTTATATAGAAGTCTTCCAGGGAATCTTCCCTGCGTTTGTGGAGCACGCTGCCCAGGTAACTGAATCCCGCCTGGATGGTGGCTGCCAGTCCCATATTTTTAAAGGTTTCCCATTTGAGGGAAATGGGATAGTCGAAAAACTTCCTATTATAATAGATGCGGGATACCCGGTTTCGATTCAGCATAACACGATCCGTCTTTTGGGGATCAGGGCCACCTGGAACCAGGGTAGGGGTGCGGTTGAGCATGATATCATCATAGGCAGGCTTACCTTGGAGAGGGAGCATGCTGCGCCACCATTCATTTACCTTCGGATCCTTGGAAAAAAAGCGGTGACCACCCATGTCCATGCGGTTGCCGTGGTATTCCACGGTTCTGGAAATTCCGCCCAGCAGATCGCTTTCCTCTAAAACGATGACTTCAAACCGTTCGGAGGGCGCGAGGGACTGCCCGCTTTTCAATAACTCATATGCGGCGGTAAGGCCTGCGGGGCCGCCGCCGATAATTAGAGCTTTTCTCATAAGAATAGAATTCCTTTCTGGATGCCGAAAGGGCATCGGTTTCAGGGGCGGACAGTCGTTGCCGACTATACCGCATTCTTATCTTAACATATTCTCGTAATGAATTCAATAGGACGCAGGTTTGACGCCCGTCAAACACAGGAATTTAGCATATTGGATAAAAAGTGTTCCTGTTCGCTCCCCGCAGATTCCTGACCGGAGAAGAGGAAGGAAATCCCAAAATAGAGTTGCCGCCGGAAGGACTACTTTCCGTCCGGCGGCAACCCATCAAAAGGTGGAACTGTTATCTGACTTTCCAGCCAGATAGTCAACGGTGCATCCAAAAGCGGATGCAATTTTCAGGACACTGTTCAGAGATGGATTACTGATCTTTCCGTTGGCGACCTTCTTGATGGTCTCATACGGGACACCTGATTTGTCTGACAACATTCTCAGCGACCAGTTGTGGACAGAAAGCTGTGTAGATATACGACCTGTTAATGTGACTGCAAGATGTCTGCGTTCCTGGAAGTCTTCCGGAAACATTTCGTACATAATACCGCTCATACACTCCTCCCTTTCATGCTGAAATACCGTTACAAATATTTATCCCCCTATGGGCCATATAAGTTACATTAATTTAAAAATATTTTTAAAGTGGTGCCATTCAGTACCTTTACTATTTTGAATTTTCTGATAAAATACATATATAAAGTAAATTGACTATACAACTGTAGAAAATGTCAATGGGAGGAAAACATTTATGAGTTACATGTGGGTATCACTTTCCGATTGTAGTCAGTCTCATCTATGTCATCTGGCCCAAATGATGCGGGAAGATGAAGAACTAGAAATTGTATTATCCCGCGGAGTGCCCCATTCCTTTCGGAAGGAGAAAGGATTTTCGGTAAAACGTGCGGAAGGGCTTCTTGCCAGACTGGGCATACCTTCTCACCTGAAAGGTTACCAATATTTGAAAACATCCTTTGAGATGTGCGCCAATGATATGGGAGAATTGGATGGTATCACAAAACGGTTGTATCCCGATGTGGCCAGAAAACACCATACGAATGCGGACAAGGTGGAACATGCCATTAGGCATGCAATAGAAGTGGCATGGAAGAAAGGAGATTCTTCTTTGCAGAAAAAGCTATTCGGTTATGGAAAGGAGGAGAGAAAGAGGCCTACGAACCTGGAATTTATCTCTGGTATAATGGAATATTTGATGCGAGAGCCTATAAATTATCTTTCCTAACAGGAAAGGCAGGTGTATAATAAAGACATATAGCATTCTTTAGCCCTTCCTGAGGGCCGGAGAGATTAAATTTGAAAGGGCTTTTGCGGACGTGAAGTGGGAAAGACGGATGGAACGAACCGGGATGGTATTTGGCTGTGCGCTGATATGCTGTTTTTTATGGGGAAGCGCATTTCCCTGTATTAAGATAGGCTATGGCTTGTTCGACATTGCGCAAGAGGATAGCATGGCGCAGATTGTGTTTGCCGGCCTTAGGTTCACCCTGGCTGGGATGTTGGTGATTTTTCTGGGAAGCCTTCTGCAAAGGCGTATTCTCAGGCCAAAGAAGGGATCATTCCCCATGATTTTCCGTCTCTGTCTTGCACAGACGGTTGCCCAATATCTGTTTTTCTATATTGGACTGGCTCATGCTTCGGGTGTGAAGTCTTCCATTATAGGAGCCTCCAACGTGTTCTTATCGATTTTTGTGGCTGTAGCTGTTTTTCATATGGAAAAGATGAGTATGAGAAAACTGGCAGGATGCCTGATTGGATTTGCCGGAGTGGTATTGATCAATTGGAACGGAGGCGATCTAGGCGGAGGCCTCTCCCTGACGGGAGAAGGCTTCCTGCTGCTTTCCGCGCTCAGTTATGCATTCTCGTCAGGGATGATTCGGAAATACTCCGAGAGGGAAAATCCGGTGGTGCTGAGCGGATATCAGTTTTTCCTGGGAGGAGTGGCGCTGACCGTCTGCGGAGTGGCGGGCGGAGGCCGTGTGGCTGTACAGGCGGTTCCGGCAGCAGGATGGATGCTGCTGGGATATCTGGCATTCATTTCCGCTGCTGCCTATACGTTATGGGGAATTCTGCTAAAATATAATCCGGTGGGAAGGGTGTCCGTATTCGGATTCATGAATCCTGTTTTCGGCGTGCTGCTTTCCGCTCTGCTGCTGGGAGAAGGAAGCCAGGCTTTTGGGATGACAGGAATCATCGCTTTGATCCTGGTGTGTATTGGGATCGGTGTGGTGAACGGGGAGAAAAGGGAGCCGGAGAAAACGGCTCAGTAAACGGTCTTTATATTCTGGATTTCCCGTCCTTCCACATCAAACTGCCATACACTATGGCGGGGGATACGGTGCTCGGTTAAGTAATAGTGCCCGTCCATATACCCGATGTAGTATGGCGTTCCTCCTCCGATGAATAAAGAATAGAGGTCTTCATACCCGCCTGTGGCCAGGGAATGCAGATCCGGAGTGCGGAGGATCGTGGCATAGTCCTGGCTGCCATACAGATCGGTGGATACGGTAATATAGTAATCTTCCTCGATTTTTTCCATCTGGATCATGCCGGCGATTTCCGCTCCTACCCGATATTCTTCCAAGATTTCCAGATCGGAAAGCCTGGCCCGAAGAATGGAGGAATTGCCGGATACGAAATAGATCTCATCCTCTAGGATCGTGAACGAACGGACATAGACGCCGTTCAGGCTGTCCACCCGGCGGATATCCTTCAGGACAACCTGGGTAGAATCCGTGAGGCGTTCAAAAACGTAGATTTCGCCGGTCATGGAGCTGAGGGCGTAGAAGAGCGCCGTATTTTCATCATACACCACAAAGTGGGGGCGTATCCCGATTTCCGGGAAACGTTGCGTGAGCCGGAACTCAGATCCGGCTTTTTCAAATACAAGGATGCTGTGGTTCTCCGTATCATCTGCCAGATAGACGAGCCCATCGCTGGCCAGCGTATGGCCGCGGCTGATCTGGTCGGTCATCACCCGCCATTCCTTTAACGGGCGGGAAAGGGAATCGCTATAGATGATCTGGTCATGATAACAGTCCACAATGAAATAGGTGTCCATAAGCTTCGTAATGCAAGTGGGCACGCTTAGGGTTGGATAGGGATTGGCCTGTCCGGAGCGGGGAGCGGCAGCTGCAGCGACGGGTATGGACGGACGCAGGTAGAAATCCTGGTCGGGAGCGGATTCTTGATAGGAAATCCCTGCGATTGACAGACAGAGCAGAAAAAGCATGAGGATGGCGGTAATCTTTTGTTTCATGGAAAGCCTCCGTATTTGGGATGTAGAATGCGCAGAAAAACTGCCGGAATGAGCCATGGCATCCAGATATGCATACCTTTGCAGGAAAATAGGGGCAAATGGTGTTGGACAGGATGCGCCACCAGTCCGGAAAAGCGCTGATACAGGAGATTCGTTTGGAGATTGCAAAAGGGGATTCCGTTGGAGAGGTGAACGTTATCCCCGGATGCAGGTAAGTAAGTCTGAGATAGCCTGCTCTGTCAGCGCTGAGAGGGAATAATTCTGCACGCCGACCACATGGTGATTGCATCGGTTGACAGGCAGAAGGATTTTCTGTGCCCGGCTGCGGCCTATGGCAACAGCCATGGAAGGGGTGACCTCGCCCAGCAGGGAATCCGCAGCCAAAATGCCCAGAGGTCCGATAATGTAGTCAGCGTCCCGGCAGGCGACCAGAACGGGATTCTCGCCTGTGGCCCCATAATCCGCTCCGGCTTTCATCATAGCTGCAGTGGCAGTGGAATTGGTTCCCACCGCATGGATTTCGGCTTCTGGAAGAGGAGCCTTTTTCAGCTTTTCCATGAGCAGACTGCCCATACGGCCTCCCTGTCCGTCAATGACCACTATTTTCATCCAAACCTCCTTCCAGACAATACTCCACTATGACTTGTGCAACGATTTCCAATTCTCCGGGCAGGATGGTTATGCTGTCCTGCTCACCGGTGTCCGTCAGTTTCCTGGCCATAAGGGCGTTATCCTGATATCTGGCCTGGGAATAGGAACTGGTTTCCTGCATATAGGAAATCTGTCCAAGGCTATATCCAGCGGCATCCGCCATGGACTGCGCTTTGGCAGCGGCAGCGCTGACCGCTAGGGCAAGCGCATCCCGGTAGGCCTCATCATAGCGGCTGGACAGATAGGAGATCGACTGGATATGATTAACCCCGGCTTTCACGGATTCAGCCAAGATCGTGCCTGCCTCTTCCATGGGGATATCGGAGACGGTCAAGGTGGTGCAGGCTTCATAACCGGCCAGACGCCGGACATCGTTAACCCATTCATATCGGGGATTCATATAATAATCCGTGGTTTGGATAGAAGCCTCTGCCACGCCCATTTCCTTCAGAAGGGAGGAAAGCTGATCCACCTCCTGCGAATTTTGCTGCTGACAGTCCGCGGCCTGCGCGGCTTGCGTGGAAATGGAATAAACGATCTCAGCGATATCGGGTTCCACATGCACAGACTCCCGGCTGTTGACGGTGACGGTTCGAGGCAAAGAACTGCCAGCCTGGCCGTTTCCGCTATCCTGTAAGGAAACGACGTCTGTCTGTAAAGACGTGTCAGGAACCGGTTGTGTGGAACCGCCTGCGCTGCATGCAGTTAATGCAACGCAGGAAGCGAGGAGGACTGCTACGAGTTTTTCTTTCATAATTTAGCTCCCATCTGCGCGCCTTAGCGCGCGTATAAATTAGGGCGATCCCATCTGCGCGCTTGAGCGGGCAGACAAATCAGGGTGCTCTCATCTGCGCGCCTCTTTGATAACAGAGACGATTCGCCGACTTGGCAGCATATCTCACAACTTCTCAGTAAGTATACCATTATATAATAAAAAAAGCATGTCTTTTTTCATAAAGGCTTCCCGCTGAATCCCCCACATGCTGCAGCTGCCGAAACGGGATGACGCAGGGGGCAGAGAGGCTGTTTGGTTCCCTCCCGGGCAGAGCCGTCGGGCATGTACAGTAAGTGTGAATGCGTTTGACCCTTAAAGAGAAAAGGAAAGTCTCGCATTTCTTCCTGAATTGTGCCATAATGGGAAATGGAATTTTAGGACAGACATTTTGTGGAAAGGCAGCAGGGAACATGAATTTACTCACATTGGAACAGATATCGAAATCCTATGGGGAAAGGAAGCTGTTGGATGATGTTTCCTTTTATCTGCAGGAGGGGGAAAAGGTAGGGCTGATCGGGATTAACGGAACAGGAAAATCCACTTTGCTCCGCCTGTTGACGGGGGAAGAAGAGCCGGATGGGGGGAAGAGGACCTGCGCTAACCATGTGGTGATACGTTTCCTGTCCCAGGAAGCGAAATTCGCTCCACAGGATACGGTGCTGGAGAGCGTTTTGGCAGCGGAAAATGCGGCCGGGATGGGAGATAAGAGCGAAATAAAAGGCAGTGCATGGGTGACGGAAAGCGACGTAAAGGCCATGCTTACCCGGCTTGGCGTAACGGATTTTGACCAGCCCTGCGGGGAACTTTCCGGCGGACAGCGGAAGCGCCTCGCCCTGGTGGCCGCCCTTGTTTTTCCATCGGATATCCTGGTGTTGGATGAGCCGACAAACCATCTGGACAATGAAATGTCGGATTGGCTGGAAGAATACCTAAAAAAATGGAGGGGGACGTTGGTGATGGTGACCCATGACAGGTATTTTCTGGACAGCGTTGCCGGGAGGATTGTGGAGATCGACCAAGGAAAACTGTATTCCTATCCAGGCAATTATGAGGAGTATTTGAAGGGAAAAGCGGAGCGGATGGAGCGGGAAGCGGCGGGAGAGAGAAAAAGGCAGTCCATCCTGCGCGTGGAGCTGGCCTGGATGCAGCGGGGCGCGCGGGCCCGTTCCACGAAACAGAAGGCGCGGATCCAGAGATATGAGGAGCTCTCCTCCAGACAGGCTCCGGCAGCGGAGGCCCGTGTGGACATGAGTTCAGCCACGACGCGGATGGGAAAAACTACGATAGAGCTGTCCCATATTGGAAAGGCATACGGGGAAAAGAAGCTGATAGAGGATTTTTCCTATACCTTTTTAAAAGGGGACAGGGTGGGATTCATCGGCGCCAACGGATGTGGTAAAACCACGCTCATGAAGCTTTTGACAGGGCAGCTTGCGCCGGACCGAGGAGAGATAAAGGTGGGAGGGACAATCAGGATCGGGTATTATGCCCAGGAATTGGACAGCCCGCAGATGCAGCCAGCAGCTGCCATGGATCCGGATAAAAGGGTGATTGATTATATCCGGGATACGGCGGAATATGTGCGTACGGCCGAAGGAAGCATCAGCGCCTCCCAGATGTTGGAACGGTTTCTGTTCGCAGGGGAAGATCAATACGGGCTGATCGGAAAGCTTTCCGGGGGTGAGAAAAAGAGGCTGAACCTGCTGCGGGTGTTGATGGAGGCCCCCAATGTATTGATTCTGGACGAGCCGACCAACGATCTGGACGTGACTACACTTTCCATCCTGGAAGATTATCTGGACAATTTTGATGGAATTGTGATCGCGGTATCCCATGACAGATATTTTCTCGACCGGGTGGTACGCCGGATTTTTGCATTTGAAGAGGGCGGAAGGCTGAGGCAGTATGAGGGCGGATATACCGATTATGCGCTGCGCCGACAGATGGAGGGCGGCGCAAAGGATCGGGCGGAGACGGCTTCTTCGGGCCGGTTTTCGGAAGGAAAGGGGAAGGACGGCCCGTCCGGAAGGGGAAAGCCCGAATCGATGAAAACGAGGAAACTGAAATTTTCCTATCAGGAACAGAAGGATTATGAGACCATAGAGGCACAGATCGGCGAACTAGAGGAACGGATTTCAGCTTTAGAGGAGCAGATTGCAAAGGCTGCCAGGGATTATGCAAAACTGAACGGGCTGATGCTGGAAAAGGAAGAGGCGGAAGCAGCCCTGGAGGAAAAGATGGAACGGTGGATGTATTTAGAGGAGCTGGCGGCGAAGATCACGGCGGAGAAAATAGATTGAAAATGGTGGTTCAGCCATTTGTTACCCATGGATTTGTGCCTGATAAAGCAGGCAGATGGAAGCAGGTTTGGATCTTCGTTAAACCTTTACTGGCGGCAGTATCGCAAGCAAATCCTGCGATAGAGAGGGGATAGAGATGTTAAAAATGGGAAGGAACGATCCTTGCTGGTGTAAAAGCGGCAGGAAATACAAGCAGTGTCATGCGGCTTTTGACGAGAAAATCCGGCACTACGAGCTGCAGGGATATATGGTGCCGGGATACGGGATGATAAAGAACGCGCAGCAGATCGAGGGAATCCGTAAAAGCGGCCGGATCAATACCTCTATTCTGGATTATGTAGGACAACAGATTTGCGAAGGGATGACTACGGCGCAGATAGACAGGATGGTAGACGAGAAAACGAGGGAACTGGGGGGAATACCGGCCCCTTTGGGCTATGACGGATTCCCTAAAAGTGTATGTACATCCGTTGGAAACCAGGTATGTCATGGCATTCCGAGTGAAAAGGTGGTTTTGAAAGACGGGGATATCGTAAATGTGGATGTGTCCACGATTTACGGGGGATATTTCGGGGACTCGTCGAGAATGTTCTGTATAGGGAACGTGAAGGAGGAGGATGCGCGCTTGGTGCGCGTGGCCAGGGAGTGTATGGAGAAGGGGATCGCCGCGGTGAAACCCTGGGCCTTTTTGGGAGACATGGCGGATGCGGTGAATAGCCATGCAAAGTTAAACGGTTACAGCGTGGTGGAGGAGATCGGCGGCCACGGAGTGGGGCTGGAATTCCATGAGGATCCCTTTGTCAGTTATGTGGCGCCGAAGGGAACGGAAATGTTGATGGTTCCTGGGATGATTTTTACCATTGAGCCTATGGTGAATATGGGGACGGCAGAAATCTATGTGGATGACGAGGACGGATGGACCGTCTATACGGAGGACGGGAAGCCGTCCGCCCAGTGGGAGGCCATGATTCTGGTGACTGAAGAGGGATGCGAGATTCTGGCGCACTGAACCAAGGGGAAATGGGGTGCAAGATTCTGGCGCATTGAGCCAAGGGGAAATGGGGTGCGAGATTCTGGCGCATTGAGCCAAGGGGGCAATGGGATGCGAGATTCTGGCGCATTGGGTCATGGAGACAATGGGGTGAGAGACCACAGGAATCCGTTTCTATAGAGGAATGGCAGACGCATGGTTCGGCCGTGCCCGCTGTCTCTGCCTGTCTGCTCCCGGATTGCAGGCGAATGCGGTAGGATTCGGTCAAAAAGGAGGCTACCGCGTTCGCCTGCGGTTTAGGAGCAGACAGGGAAGAGATGGCGGAGCAGACTGCACCGTTCATGCGTTTGGTATGCATGGGCGGCCGTTATTCCCGGATTGGGCATTGTCCATGCGAGTTCAGGCCGGACGGCACTCCTCCTTCAGCCTGCTTATCGTTTCCATAACACGGAGAAGGACTTCGTCCATCGGGATTTTGGCAGAAATGGATTTATCCTGACGCAGGGAGAGTTCCACGCACCCTTCCTTATAGTTGCGGGGGCTCACAGTGAGCCGTATGGGTACGCCCAGAAGATCTGCGTCGGAAAACATGACGCCGGCGCTGACGGCCCTGTCGTCGTAGAGAACCTCCAGCCCTTGTTCTTGCAGCATATTATACAGGCTGTCCGCCTGAGAATGTACGTGTTCGTTGTCGCTTCTCAAACAGCATAAATGAACCTGCCAGGGGGCGATGCTGATGGGCCAGATGGGGCCGAATTCGTCGTGGGACGCCTCACAGACGGAGGCGGCGAGGCGTCCGATGCCGATGCCGTAGCAGCCCATCAGAGGTTCCCTGAGGGCGCCGTTTTCATCCATGTACTGCATGTGCATTGCGTGGGTATATTTGGCGCCCAGTTGAAAAATATTGCCCACTTCGATTCCTCGTGAAACCTTGATGCCGATTTTCCGGCAGGCAGGACAGGTCCCTCCCAAAACGGCCTTTGCCAGGTCGTGATAGCATACATCGGGGCAGTCCCTTTCCATGCAAAGCCCGGTGAAATGGAAGTCTTTCCGATTGGCTCCGCAGGCCAATCCGCAGGATCCCTGCAGGGATCGGTCATAGAGCACGGTGTGCTTTGCATTCGGAGAAGAAGGATTCTCGCAGGAGAGGCCGCAGGGGCCGATGAAACCGGCTTCCAGGCCGCTATCCTCCGTAATTAGGGCAGGATGAATCCCTTCCCCGAGGAGATTGGTGAGTTTGGTTTCATTGATTTCTAAATCCCCACGCAGAAAAACGATCACGTAGGAATCGTCCCGGTTCCTTTGATAGACAACGGCTTTGCATAGGTTTTTGGGCGGTATGTCCAAATGGCTGCACAGATCCTGAATGGTACAGATATCCGGTGTGTGTATGGGCGCTAGCTCCTGCATCGTCTGATTTGGGGTGTCCGAAACGATGCATTCCGCGGCTTCCATATTGGCGCGGTATCCGCAGTGCGGGCAGAGGACGATGCTGTCCTCCCCGGCGGAGGTGAGCAGCATGAATTCGTGGGAAAGGCTGCCGCCCATCATGCCGGAATCCGAGGCGACAGAAACTACCTGAGGAATTCCAGCGCGGGCGAAAATCCGCTCATAGGCCTGCAGGCAGCGCTGATAGAAGGCATCCAGGTCTTCTTGGGAGGTATGGAAGGAATAGGCGTCTTTCATGATAAACTCCCTTACCCGGATCAGGCCGGCCCTGGGCCTGGCCTCGTCCCGGAATTTGGTCTGTATCTGATAGATCATGAAAGGATAGCGGGAATGGCTGGAGGCATATTCCCGTACCAGATGGACGGCTGCTTCCTCATGGGTCATCCCCAGAACCATATCGGCGCCGCCTCGGTCAGTGAAGCGCAAAAGCTCCCGTCCCACGGTCTGCAGACGGCCGGATTCTTCCCAGAGGGATGCGGGGAGCGCTACGGGAAATAAAACCTCCTGTCCGCCTAAGGCATCCATTTCCTCTCGGATGATTCTTTCAATTTTGTCCGTGATCCGTTTCAGGGGAGGCAGAACGGAATAGATTCCGTTTGCAACGTATTTCATATACCCTCCCCGGAGCATGAAAGCGTGGCTTTCAATGACACAATCGGAGGGAGTTTCCCGAAAACGCTCCCCAGTCAATGCTGACAGTTTCATACTTAACTCCTATCTGCGTGCAGGGCACGCACTCAAATCAGGGTAATCCCATCTGTGCGCTTCAGCGCGTGTACCAATCAGGGTGAATGAAAAATTGAAAAACTTTCACGCTTCCCCAATGCCTCGATCGCCAGAATGCGCATCGGACGCCTTCTGTGCGTTCAGAGGATGTTTGCGCCGCAAAGCGATTTTTCTCTGCGCAGGCGGCGTTGTAAGTTGCGGGAAATAAAAAAGGCCCTCCACCTATCCCGCTCTTTGTGTAAAACTTTCCTTGGATTCCTCTGAAGAAAGTCCTACAATTAAGAAACATAAAGATAAGCTTAGGGCGAACGTATACGTCCGTGGTACCACCTAAATTCGGAATAATCCGCACTCACGGTACGGGGACAGAGCCCGATACCTTTCTCTGTCACGGGAGAACCCGGTGAAGCTTACTTGGCATCCATAAAATGCTGGATGGTTCGGCCCACAGCTCCGGGAGGGGTTTACTATTCCGTCCGCAAAGGCTCGCACCGGCCGCCTTCTCTCTGTGCCATTCGGAATAGCTACTATTTCCCTTCAACGCCTTTTCCCGCGGGCAGCAGGCAAAATAAAAATGGGCCTGAGGCGGGACATGGATGGAAACGGCGACTGGTCCGCACAGATTCCATCGATTTTTCCTAGAATAGCATAGATGGGGATGGGTGTCAATGGGGGAGGTTACAGAGGAACCGCCTTTCAACAGCAGCTGCCCCAGTCTGCCGGGACTTTGCCCGCAGTAAAACGGCCCAGGGAGAGGCGCGGAGCCCGTGCTATGTTTTTGAACGCCGTCGCGTCGGGCGTTTCGATGAGCCATGGCCGCTTTTCTGTCGGGCAACGCCCCTCCAGGGAAGCATGTCTCGTCTCCATGGCGTGAAATGCGTTCAAAAACATAGCACGGCCTCCGCACCTCTCCCTGGGCCGTTTCACTGTGGGCAAAGTCCCGGCAGGCTGGGGCAGCTGCTGTTGAAAGGCGGTTCCTCTGCGCTAGGTTTTCGAAAACACAAGGATAGCCCTGGGTGATAATGATGTGAGAAGGAAGAGGGCGGCCGCCGGGAAAGCAGGGATATGGGTTCAGGCCGCTTTAGCGGTGAATATCATATCGTGAAGCATGTGGGGATGGACGGAAAGAACGGCTGTGCTTTAGGGGCGGAGCGCCTCCTTGAGAGCCTGGTTCAGGTGTCTGATTGTGTCAGCGTCGGGTTTCAGGATTTCCCGGTCGTAGGTGAGCAGGCCGTTTACCTCGTCTTCCACATCGGACAGCTGGGTGTATACAGTGGCGGAGATCCCTCTTTTGACGGCGGGAAGGACGGTTTGGGTGAGGAGCTTTCGGTATCCTGCGGTCAAAGAGGCGCGGGTCTTATATTTTCCGTAGCCGTATTGTCTGCGGCTGTAGCTGTGGCGGGGGATATGCCAGGTATAGCCGCCGAATTCCGTAAGGGCCAGGGCGCGTTCGGCTTCCGGGCGTATTTTAAGGGAAAAGAAATAGTAGTGGAGGCTGGCCAGGTCTCCGGCCTTCTGGTCAAACCAGCCGCTGGCATGGTCGATCAGCCTGGAGGGATCGAGGGAACGGAGAATGTCGGCAGCTTTCTGGGCGTCAAATTGCCCCCATCCTTCGTTAAAAGGAACCCAGCAGACGATGGAAGGATGGTTGAAAAGGGTCCGGACGGCGTCTCTCATCTCGCGGTAAAATTGCCTGCGTCCCTCTTTTTCCCGACGTGAGAGGAGGCTGTAACTGGCCGGCCCATCCGGGATGGTGAGGTGAAGGGCGTTGAAAAGGGTGGCAAGATAGGTTACAAACCAGTGGCGGTAAGAAGTGCCGCCGCAGACCATGTCCTGCCAGACCAGCATGCCCAGCCTGTCGCAGTGGTAATACCAGCGCTGGGGTTCAATTTTAATGTGCTTGCGCAGCATGTTGAAGCCTAAGCTTTTCATGGTAAGGATATCGTATTGAAGCGCCGCATCGCAGGGAGCGGTGTAGAGGCCGTCCGGCCAATAGCCCTGGTCCAAAACACCGGTCTGCATATAGGGGACGTGGTTTAGGTATAGTCTGGGGAGCCCCTGTTTGTCTGTACGTATGTCGCATTGGCGCATGGCGAAATAGCATTCCACCCGGTCTTCCTGTGTCTCCAGGGTGAGGTGGTAGAGGAAGGGATCCTCCGGTGTCCAGGGATGAAAATCGGGCAGGGAGACGGTTGTTTCCCTGCCCGCAGTGATGGAAACGGTAAAAAGGGCAGAGTCCGGGGCTTGGCCGCGGAGAAACGAGGGGCGGTCGCGCAGAAGCGCATCCTGTTTTGTTTCCGGCCGTATGGAAGCCTGCAGGATGCGGGGGGCGTTTTTATCTCCCGTGAGATGTACCAGGATACGGCAGCAGGCATGGTCAAAGTCCGGGGTAATGCGGACAGAGGAGATGTGGGAAGCCGGGACTTCCTCCATCCATACAGTCTGCCAGATTCCGCTTTGGGCAGTATAGAACATGCCTCCTCGTTTTAACTTCTGCTTGCCGCGGCTGTGCCAGGAGGTATCGCTCAGATCTTGTACACACAGGAGCAGTTCAAAATCGGGAGTGTTTTCGTCGGGCAGAAAGTCCGTGATATCCAAGGAAAAGGGCAGATATCCTCCAATATGGCTGCCGGCTGTTTTCCCATCGATGAAAATCCGGCATTTTTGGTCAACCGCTCCGAAGTGGAGAAGCAGCCTATGGCCTTTTTTCAGGGACGGTCTGGGCGCACGGCGGCGATACCACAGAAATTCATGAGGAAGAAGTTGGCGTTTAACGCCGGAAAGAGGACTTTCCGGAGAGAAGGGCACTAGGATGCGGCCCATGAAATGTTCCGGTTTGTGCGTAGTACGGGAAAAACAATAGTCCCATTCTCCGTTCAGATTGTAGTAAGAGGAACGGACCATGGCGGGCCTAGGGTATTCTTTCCATACCTGTTCATTTGTCACCTGATGGCTCCAGCGGGTGGAGCAAAGCATCCCTGTTTTCATTGATCCTCCCATCACGCCGCAAGCGGCTTAAATTGAATTCATAGATAGTATACACCTTCAGAAAGCCTTTGGAAAGGCAGAGTTCAGCCCCCAGGGCCCCGGCCTACATGCCAAGCGCATGACCATCCGGCGGCTGTCCCTGCCTTTCTGCAGGCCGGCTGCTG